>JAYVFS010000248.1:0-8885 GCA_043772905.1 Saprospiraceae bacterium
GAGTCGAATGCGAAATTGACTATTTACGACGCCGCAGGACGTATTGTGAAAACGATAGAAAAGAAATTTGCCAAAGGCTATAACGAGATTCCTATTTCAAAAGGAGACATCAACGCTTCTGGTATCTTTTACTATCGCCTCGATACACCCACGCACTCGGCGACGAAGAAGATGATTATGATGTAATGATTTAGAGATTTTAATTACAAGACATTTGGTTTGTTCTTGAAATTCTATAATCAAATTAAGAATATCGTTTTGAGTTTTAGATCGGTTTTTTGATGAAGTCTCGTGCCCATGTTGGTACGGGACTTTTTTTTGTGAAAAATTGATAAATGAGTATCTTTGTTTTAAAAATAAAAAAATGGTCGCACAAAGTCAGCCGTTAAGCAATATACAATTGGAGTTACTTAAACTCTATACCACAAACCTTTCTGACAGTCAGTTATTGGATATTCAACATTTACTATCAGAATATTTTTCTAATTTGATTGACAGAGATATGTCTGCTCTTTGGGAAGAAAAAAAGTGGGATTCACAGACTATTCAACAATGGAAGCAGGAGAGACTTAGAACACCTTATAAATGAATACTATGCGAATAGTTCTTGATATCAATGTGCTATTAGTAGCACTGCCTATTAATTCTCTATATCGTCCGATTTTCGACGCTTTAAAAATGAAACAATACACGCTATTAGTTTCGAATGAAATTTTGACTGAATATGAAGAAAAAATAGCTGAGAAAACGAAGCCTGAAATAGCTCAAAATGTAATTCGTCTATTGTTATCATTGCCAAATGTTGAACAAATAAATAATATCTATTACCATTGGCTACTCATCACAAGTGATCCGGATGACAATAAATATCCAGATTGTGCTATTGCAGCTAATGCTACCTATGTTGTCTCCGATGATGCCCATTTTCGTATATTAAAAAGGATTGATTTTCCCTCTCTAAATCTACTAACTTCGGATCAGTTTTTAGAATTATTGACAAAATAAAAGCCGAACAAAACATCAGTTTTGTTTGGCTTTTTCAATCCTAAAATATTTAAAATCAATATCTTAGCCTTTATTCGCAATTTTAATATACTCTTCCAAAGCTGTCGTCATTGAAGGCGCTTCCTTATCAGGTAGAATATCTATTTTCAAACCATGCTCTTTCACAGCGGCTGCTGTACGATTGCCACTGACGGCAATGCGCGTATCGCCTTGTGAAAAATCTGGGAAGTTTTCATACAATGAGCTAATGGCTTGTGGCGTGAAAAAAACCAAAATATCGTATTTTACATCACTCAAATCACTCAAATCGGTACTCAATGTTTCGTACATTATCACCTCTTGATACTTGATTTTTAAATCCGTCAAGTATTTACTCACTTGTTTTGAAGCATCATTTGAACAAGGTAAAAGGAAGGTTTCTTTTTCACGATGTTTGACAAGGTAATTTTTCAAATCATCAATTGAGCGGTTGCCCATAAAAACTTTTCGTTTGCGATAAACGATAAATTTTTGAAGATAATTAGCAATCATTTCAGTCAAACAGAAATACTTTGTATTTTCTGACATCGTGATGCGCATTTCCTTGCAACATTTAAAAAAGAAATCAACCGCGTTTTTGGATGTTAAAATAACCGCAGAAAACTCCGCAGGATTCACCCGTTGGCGGCGAACTTCCTTTATGTCAATGGCTTCAACGTGTGTAAATTCGCGGAAATCAACAGTGATACCATACTTTTGCTCTAAGTCAAAGTAGGGTGATTTTACCAAAGGTGTAGGCTGTGTAACGAGGATGCTTTTGACGCGTTTATAACTTTCGTTTTCAGCAGTTGCAGTAACTGTCATGCCTTGAGAATTGTTATTATGCAATGTTTCTATCAATTTTATTTTCCGTTAAAAATGTGTTATCGTCCTAATGATACCCCTTTAAATAGGCGATTTAAAAATTAATAATTTTGCCAAAACAAATAATGGAGCTATTTCAACAGCGCAAAGATAAACCAAAAAATGGAATTGGTCGGTAGCTAAAAACGGACTAGCTATACTTAAGCTACGCAATGACCGTACCAAATAGACAATACCGATTGCCCCAAAAGCTGTATATGTCAACAAATTACCCAGTATTTCGGGCGAATAAGCAATAAAAAGATTCAATGGCAACAGTATCAAACCTAAAAGTATGCCTGAGGTAATAATGATAAAATTGTACAATTTTACTTCTTTTGCTATCGGAAAAACCGACGAAATGATGTATAAAATAGTATGTTTTATCAAAAAAGCCGCGCTTATACCTAAGATGCAATACAAAAAAGTCCAGAATTGATTCGTAGCGGGTTGACCAACAAACCGATAAACCATCAAAAAAGCAAAAATCGAAGCGTTCAGTAAAAACAAACCATATAGTGCCAATTGTGCCACATTGCCCCATCCCGCTTGTAGCCGATAAATTTGCCGCAATGCATTATTACTCAACAATGCTTGATAGGCATTGCGCACCGACGAACGGGCATTTGCTACAACTAAAGCCATAAGAGAAAGGGTAATCAGAAAAACCCAAAAAAGAAAATTCTTACTATATGCCTCTCTGTTCAAAAGACTCGGCGTTGATTGCTCTAATATCGTTTTGGCTTTGTTCGTACTCGTATCTATGGATGCAACGTCCCCCCTCAGTATTTCGAAGGGATTATTTGAGCTTGTAAGCATCGGCATATCTGTATTAGACAAATCAACGGTTGGTTTCGATGTAGAATCGGCACTCGTTGCTAATGATGTTGTCGGTGCGCTTGTCGGATTAATATTAAAAGCAGAATTATTATTGGTTGTACTTTGTTTTGCTCGAGCCAATGAATCTTCACGTATCGCCGCTAAACGCATTGAGTCTTGAAGAGTGGGCTTGCGTCGCCGTCTTTGAGGGACGGGTTGTGTCGGTACAACAATGGTTTCAGTCGTTTGCTTTGGATTTGTAATGGTCGGACCAGAAGTATTGGGCGTTTTTATGGGTTGCTGTTTAGGTATTGTGGCGGGTTTAGTCGTTTCCAGGGGCTGTGGAGAGCCCTCTTGCGCGGTTGCGAAAGTCGAATAGCTGATAAATAAAATCAGAAAGAATGCTTTATATTGGATGTACTTTTTCAATATTAGTCCTCAGGTGTGTTTTTGAATCAGTTCTCTAATTTTGTGCAAAGGTAGAAATTTAATATGAGTTCACTATTTGTCATGTTGAAGTTTGACATAAAAAAATCCTCACCTGTTAACCAAGCGAGGAATTTTTATCTACAAGAATAAATTTTACACCATTATTATTTCTTAGTCAACCTTTGGGTTGTTAGAACTTTATTGTTTTTGCCAAATAATTGGACAACATACAAACCGTTTGGCAAGTCGCTCACTTCGTAGCGTTCGCCTTTCTCGGCAGTGAAAGTGCGCATTTTACGCCCAACCATATTGAATAGGACGATGTTTTTGACAGCGTCTTCATTATTGATTGTTATATAGTCAGTTGTCGGATTCGGATATATCGAAATAACCACATTATCACTCCGCTTTTCCATTTGGGCGAAAGCGACGAAACTGATGAAAATAAAAGAGATGGCGAGTATAAGTTTCTTCATTTACAATGATTTAAATTTAGATAATGGTAAAAATTAGACTTGTGATTTATTAATTGTGTGCAAGTTATACAATAATACACAACAAAACAAGTTCCAAGTTTACACATTAAGATAAAATTAACGCTTTTTTATTGTGTCAAAAGTATTTTTTTTTATAAATTTTCATTGTTAACTTATCTAAAAAATTGATTTTCAATTTTTTAGGATTTATATAATCCATTTTAATGCTTTCAAAAAAAATTGTGCACTTGACAAAATAAATTGCAACATCTTATTTTTTTTTAATCAAATGCTTTCTAACATCAGGGCACGGCTATCCATAGTTTATGCTCAAAAATTGAAATTTCTGTCGGCGTTGGACCAATAAATTCACCATCCGTTTCACAAAAAATAGGGTTGCCTAAACTCTCTACTTTAATTCTTTTCGTTTTAACCAAAAGGGCTTCTGGAATGTCTGCAACGCCACCTGAATAAAGACGGGGTGTATAAAAAACAACTTTCCAACGAGGCAAATTACGGATGAGCGTCAAGGCTAATAAGCCATCATTTTTGACAGCTTGTGGTGTCAATAGCATACCTGCACCAGCAAATTTATTAATGCCAAAATTAAGCGTATAGAATTGGTCTTCAATAACTTGTTCATCAAATAAAACACGCACACGTTCTGCCTTGTAGGCAAAAAGACATTTTACTAAATGAAAGAAATAAGTAAACTTTTTCGGCAGCAACCGCTTCGTGTCGCGTTCAACCGATTTAACAACAAACGAATCGTAGCCCAAACCACCCGCATTGCCAAAATATTGCTTCTTTTCCTGCCCATTTTTATCAAAAAAACGAACGATGCCAATGTCTTGATATTCCAACCGCCCCCTCAGTATCATACGACAAAATTCAGATAAATCATTGGGTATTTTGTGCATTTTGACCCAGTCATTCCCTGTTCCAGCCGCATACATCGTATAGACGATTTCATTCAAAGCGACGGTGGTCTGATTGAATATACCATTGATAATTTCATTGCCAGTACCATCTCCACCAATGCCGATGATGCGGCGATACCCCTCAGTAATTATCGCTTTTTTTACGATTTCGGTCGCTTCACCCCGTTTTTGGGTAAATCGAACATCATAGCTAATACCAAAAGAGGTAAAAGCTTTTTCAATTTTTGCAAAACGCCGAAATGTTTTACCGCCACCACTTGCGGGGTTGACAATGACGAGCCACGTGCTCTTTTTATTTGTGTTATTTTCCAAAATCAAGAAATAGTCAGTTTAAGAGGGCACAAAATTAAGTTTTAGTCCGTCATTTTATCCTTTTGGCAGAAAAATTAGATGTAATTAAGGGCAAATGTATAAACTTGCCGTTTCAAAATTCCAAAACTCTATCAATCCAAAATTCTAACAATTCAAAATGGATATTCTCAAAATAGATAATGTTGTAAAAACCTACGACAAACATGTAGCCGTTAATAAGGTCTCGTTCACGATGCCCGAAGGGGTTATTTTTGGTCTTCTCGGTCCAAATGGTGCTGGAAAAAGCTCGTTGATTCGTATGATTACGACCATAACAAGACCCGATGAAGGGCAGATTTTCTTCGCCGGTGAAAAACTCAACAGTTCACACCCCGAACAAATCGGCTACATGCCCGAAGAACGAGGGTTATATAAAAAAATGAAAGTCGGCGACCATCTCATGTATCTCGCTCAACTGAAAGGTTTGAGCTACGACCAAGCCAAAACCGAAATCAAACATTGGCTCATCAAACTCGACATCGTGGATTGGTGGGGCAAGAAGGTGGAAGAGCTCTCGAAAGGGATGCAGCAAAAAGCCCAATTTATCTCAACCGTTATTCACAAGCCACGCCTTCTGATTCTTGATGAACCGTTTTCAGGACTTGACCCTATCAATGCGGAATTGTTGAAAAATGAGATTTTTGAACTGCATAAAAATGGCACAAGCATCATTTTTTCAACCCACCGAATGGAGCAGGTCGAGGAAATTTGTGATAAAATCATTTTAATCAATAAAGGCGAAAATGTACTTTATGGTGCTGTCAAAGACATCAAACAACAATTCAAAGAGAACTTGTATCGTATTGATTTCAATGAAAACCAAGCAATTCCGCCTGATTTACGGGGTTTAAACATTGTCAAACAGACCCCTCAGTATATCAAGCTGAAAATTGCAGGCGAACAAGAATCCAATCAAGTTTTACGGCATTTGCTCGATTCAGGCGTGTCTATCAAGGCATTTAATGAAATTTTACCTACTTTAAACGAAGTTTTTATTCGCCAAGTCGGAAGTTCAAATGTGCAACAATAACCGAACGGCAGCTAATAATAGACAATAATCAATTAACAATAATCAATGAAAAAACTGTGGCTCATTATAAAACGCGAATACATCTCGCGGATAACAAGAAGAGCGTTTATACTCGGAACGCTTTTGACACCGATTTTTATCGGTGCTTTGATTTTTTTACAAGTCAAATTAGTCGGTTACAAAGACGACAATTTCAAAAACATCGCTGTTTTGGACGAAAGCGGCATATTGACCAAAGCTCTTGCAAATCAAAAAAACATTCATTTCACCTTAGTTACTGAGGGGTTAGAAAAGGCAAAAAAGGAAGTCGTTGACAAAAAATACAGCGGCGTTTTAGTTATTCCTCAAATTGATGACGTAACCAAAACCCGTTTTACCATCAAATACTACTCCGACGAAAAAATCGGTAACGATATGACCGATGACATTGAAGGTAAAATTGAGGATTTTATCAGAGATTATAAGGTCAATACTCTGAGTTTAGATACGGCTAAAATTCAAGCCTTAAAAACCCGTATCGAAATTGACCCCGACCCCATCGAAGGCGAAGAAGATGCCTCAACGATATCTGGCTTAGTGGCGATGGCGATAGGTGGCACGATGGGCTTTTTCATGTATTTATCGGTTTTTATCTACGGAATGATGATTTTTCGCTCTGTTATGGAAGAAAAAACGAGCCGTATTGTCGAGGTGATGATTTCATCGGTCAAACCGTTTCAACTCATGTTGGGCAAAATCATAGGTGTTGGCGCCGTCGGTTTCACGCAGTTTTTGATTTGGTTTATCCTCATCGGACTCATTACAACGGGTATTTCGACCATGATTGGCGCAGATGCTTCGCAGGTGGCAGCGGGCAATCCACAAGTGACAGCCGCTATGCAAGGGGCGCAGGGAGCACAGGGAGGTGGCAAAATGGGTTTGGCATTACTTGAACTACAAAATCAGAATTGGGTATTGATATTGCCTCTGTTTTTCATATTCTTTCTTTTGGGTTATTTCATGTATGCGGCTCTATTCGCAGCCGTTGGTTCGGCAGTCGGCGACGACCAAGGCGAAGCACAGTCATTGACATTGCCGATTACGATTCCTGTCATCATCGCTATTTACATTATGATGGCGGCGGTGCGTTCACCTGACAGCAGTTTGGCGGTGTGGTCGAGCATTTTCCCTTTGTTTTCACCCATCGTCATGCCCGCACGTCTGCCTTTTCACCCACCTATGTGGCAAATTGCTTTGTCGCTCACCTTATTATTAGGTACAGTTATCGGTTTGGTGTGGATAGCAGGGCGTATTTACAGGGTTGGTATTTTGATGTATGGCAAAAAAGTAACGTTTAAAGAATTGGGAAAATGGATGTTTTATAAAGATTAAACCACTGTTTGTATAACAAAAAATATCATTTACCCCCCTCAGTATTTTGGTATAAAACCCATCATTTTCCATAAAACCAATGAGTCTTTTTGATTCATTGGTTTTATTTTTTGATACCAATGCCCTCTTCAAAACGGACTTTTCCATTAGTAAAGACATATATTTTATCTAAAAAACGTACCTTTGTACGTTCATAATTTGATACCTCATAATTATAAGCTATATGCACAAAAGCAGAATTATCTAACAGACTGAATAGACTTTCATACCAAATTTAAAATCAAAAATTAAACTATGCGACTTTTTGGTGGACTCATAAAACGTGCGCTGACCCTTGGGAATCGGGTTCAAGGTATTGGTATGACACCTTACGATTATCAGCGCAAAACCCTACGTCGGTTGCTTCGCAAAGCTGAATATACGGCTTTTGGACAACATTATAATTTTACAAAAATACTCAATTCGCCTAATATCATAGAGGCGTTTAGGCAAAATGTACCGCTTTTTGACTACGACAAAATGCACGATGAGTGGTGGCACCTTTCCCTCGAAAATGAGGAAGACATATCCTGGCCTGGCAAAACGAAGTATTTTGCATTGAGTTCAGGCACGTCAGGCGCACCGAGCAAATATTTGCCGATGACCGTCGAGATGGTCAAAGCGATTCGGAAATCGAGTTTGAAACTCTTTTTTAAGATTACGCAATTCAATATTGACTCTGATTTTTTTACCCGTCCAGGGCTTTTTGTCGGCAGTTCGACCTCTTTGAAAGAGCAAGAAGGTTATTATGTGGGCGACATGAGCGGTATCAGTATGAAAGAACGCCCTTTTTGGGTTCAAATCATTTCAAGACCGAATAAACGCATTCAATCTATTCCCGACTGGAATGTACGCACGCAAATCATCGCTCGAAATGCTAAAAAATGGGATATTAGCTACATCACAGGTATTCCGTCATGGGTGCAATTGGTCATTGAACGGGTTATTGCGTATCATAAAGTAGATAATATTCATGAAATATGGCCCAATTTGCAAGTTTATGTACATGGCGGCATCGCTTTTGAGCCGCATCGCAAGTCTTTTGATGCCTTGATGGGCAAGCCAATGGTCTATATTGATACCTACTTAGCGAGCGAGGGTTATATCGCTTTTCAAGCACGACCCGACACGCGCGGAATGGCTTTGATACTCAATAATGGTATTTTCCATGAGTTTATACCCTTCAACGAACAAAATTTTGATGGCGACGGTAAGCTCAAAGGCAACCCTCGTGCTTACGCTGTGCATGAGGTCGAAGAAGGCGTTGAGTATGCTTTGGCAATGAATACCTGCGGTGGTGCGTGGCGTTATCTCATCGGCGATACGGTGCGTTTTACAGATGCCAAACGCAATGAAATCATCATTACAGGCAGAACTAAGCACTTTTTGAGCGTTACGGGCGAGCATTTGTCGGTGGACAATATGAATCAAGGTATCCGCCATGCTTCTGAAACGATGGATGTGGATGTCAAAGAATTTGTCGTCGCTGCCATTAACACGCCTACGAGTTTTGCGCACCGTTGGTATGTTGGTTCTGATTCA
>JAYVFS010000249.1:0-8882 GCA_043772905.1 Saprospiraceae bacterium
GATATCTCCAAAATATAATAACAAATCACTAACGTATTCTTCTATCATTTTTTTTTCGCTAAAGTTACTTTTTTTCTACTTCTCCGAAGTTACCAGTAACATAGGTAAAAATGTATTTGTAAATCATGCCTGCACTTTTATGGACAGAGGCGGTATTACCCTTGAAGACAATGTACTTATCGGACCAAAAGTAAATCTGATTACGACCAATCATCCAATAAAGCCTGCTGAAAGAAGAGCAACAATTTCTTTACCAATTGTAATAAAAAAAGGTGCTTGGATTGGTGTAGGTGCAACTATACTTCCAGGAGTAACTATTGGCGAAAATTCTATTGTGGCTGCTGGTGCGGTTGTGTCTAAAGATGTTCCTGATAATTCTATTGTGGGTGGTGTGCCTGCAAAATTTATCAAAAATATTTAATCTATAAATTATCGCTAATGAAAATCACATTCGTATTTTTAGTGAGTTTAATCTGCTTTCAATTGTTTGCCTGTAGTAAGAATAATGAAGTTGAGCAAACCCAAAATTCTAATGACACTTCAAATACTGATACTACGAAAATGAAAATAACAATCGCTTCTGCTGTTTTTAAAGCTACATTAAACAATAATGCAACAGCAAAAGCATTTAAAGCAAGGTTGCCAATGACTATCAACATGACGGAGTTGAATGGAAACGAAAAGTATTTTGAGTTACCAAATGCTTTGCCTGCCAACGCATCAAACCCCGGAACTATACAAACAGGAGATTTAATGTTGTATGGCTCTAATACATTGGTGCTTTTTTATAAAACTTTTTCAACATCGTATAATTATACAAAGCTTGCACGAATTGATAATCCATCAGGATTGGCTAATGCATTGGGTTCGGGAAACATAACGGTGAAGTTTGAATTAGAATAAAAACAAAAATTTAATAAACAATCAATAGGATAATTATGGAACAAATATCTCCAGCCGCATATACTACCTTTAAGGTTAGCAACAACGTTACAATGTATAAGGTTAGTTTTCAAAACCAATACAAGATGAACGTTGCAGGTCATCTTTTCATTCCGAAGAGTTTAGATACAAATAAAAAACACGCTGCCATTATTGTAGGGCATCCTATGGGTGCTGTGAAAGAGCAAAGTTCTAATGTGTATGCTTCAACTATGGCTGAACGTGGGTTTATAACCTTATCTATTGACCTCTCTTATTGGGGTGAAAGTGAAGGTGAGGTACGCAACGTTGTTGCACCAGATATGTATGCAGAAGGTTTTAGTGCAGCAATTGACTTTTTAGGCACTCGTTCTTTTGTAGATAGGAACAGAATTGGTGTACTTGGCGTTTGCGGCAGTGGTAGTTTTGCAATTAGTGCGGCTAAAATTGACCCACGTATGAAAGCTATTGCTACCATTAGTATGTACGATATGGGGTCAGCCACTCGTGATGCATTGAACCATTCGCAGACCATCGAACAGAGAAAGAAAAATCAGGCAGAAGCTGCGGAGCAACGATATGTAGAATTTACTGGTGGTGAAACAAAATATACAGGCGGTACAGTACACCAGTTAGATGATAAAACGCATCCGATTCAACGTGAGTTTTATGAGTTCTATCGTACTCCAAGAGGAGAATATACTCCAGAAGGAAGTTCACCTGAACTCACAACTCACCCTACACTTTCAAGCAATGTTAAGTTCAATAACTTTTATCCGTTCAATGATATAGAAACAATCTCTCCCCGTCCTATACTTTTCATCGCGGGAGATAAGGCACACTCAAAAGAATTTAGTGAAGATGCTTACAAACGTGCAAGCGAACCTAAAGAGTTGCTTTACATACCGAATGCAGGTCACGTAGATTTATATGACAAGGTTGAATTAATTCCCTTTGATAAATTGGAAACATTCTTTAAACAACACTTAAAGGAAAATAACGGCAATAAACAGTGATAGTCGATAAAATCGGTTAAGCAATCAAAAATTTATTAAATAAGTAAACTATAGTAATATGAAAACATTATTTATAATCGCAATCGCTTCTTTGACATTGCTAACAACAAGTTGTATGGAAAACAAATCAGAAAATAATAAGACCGAACTGCAAGCTATCTTTCCAAAAGGTGCTTTAGGTGCAGCCGAAAACTTTACTGGAAATGCATGGAATACACCGCTGGTTGCAAATGACAGCACGTACAACACGGTTATGGGTAACGTCTACTTCGAACCAGGAGCCAGAAGCAATTGGCATAGACACCCCTCAGGTCAGATACTAATCATAACGGACGGCGTAGGTTATCACCAAATAAAAGGACAACCAAGACAAACCATTAAAAAAGGCGATGTAGTGCAGTGTCCACCTAATGTTTTGCATTGGCATGGTGCAAGCCCTGATATCGGCTTGCAGCAAATGTACATTTTACCCAAAACAGAGAAAGGTATTGTGCAATGGTTACAGCCTGTAACGGATGAAGAGTACAACAACACTAACTAAGGTGCAAAATGGATGTAACAAACAAACATGATTCTTCACGCAAGATTTGATATACCCGTTGGCGCAGGGTATTTCCCAAAACACCTCACAAACCAATAACAACAACGAACGACGACGCTGGCGGCGGTTTTTTAACCGCTGCCTACTCTGTGGGTCTCCGACCATAGACCATAGCCGTCAGGCTAAGAAAGAAAACAACTCATATTATATTGAAAAGAGCTAAGTTTACTTTGTTTTCATATTTTTCAGCAATTAAAAGTTCTAAATAATTATCTATAAAGCATTGATTTTCAATTGTAATTTTCTTAGCCTGACGGCTATGGTCTCCGACCCACATAAACAGCAGCAGGTGCTTTAGTGCTTACTATGTTTCCTAATGCACCCCCTCAGTATGAGAACACGTTTTTTCTATTTTTTTATCGGAACGTTCACCTCCACATTGTCCCAAGTCAGAGACATAATATGCTGCGCACTTGTATCTTTCTGGAGGCTAATCGAAAACTTTTCATTGCTGTTGCTCAACATTTTTACAGGTACTTGCACTTGCAACACATCGGCTTCGGGTTCACGGCTTGCTTTTTCGCCTTGGTCATCATTACCTTTTATACCCCACATATATTGCTTGCTGTTCCAAATGACTGTCCAATTATCTTTTTCAGGAATTGTCCAAAGTGTATATTTACCTGCCGCAAGGGTTTTACCGCCAATAGTGAGCGGCGTTTGTGTCGTAAACTCGGTTGCTTCATTAGCACCTGTACGCCAAACACGTCCGTAAGGCACAAGTCCACCGAAAACGACGCGCCCTTTTTTCGACGGTTGACTGTAACGAATCGCAATATCGAGTTTACTGTCATCATCCGCTTTGTAGATTAAAGTAGTTTCTGGACTGTTTTTCTTTGTATTCGCTTTTAGAATTGGAAAAGCAATAGCAGCCACAACGACTAAACCAAGAACAACGATAAGTGTCCATTTCAGACCTTTTTTCATAAGACAATTGATTGAAAGTGAAAAAATGATTTTACCGAATTTTAGTCGCTAATGTCCGATAAATATTTCAAAGTACAAGCTAAGTTTAGTTAGCAAATAAATTTATTTTTTAAGTGTTTAGGTTTTTAATTTTGGATTTTAGTATGGTTTGTAAATCATTGAGAATCAATTATTCATAACCAGCTGGCACAAAGGTGTTTTCTTTTTAATTCATCTCCAAGTTAAACGAACGAACGGCGGTGCGGGGTTCTGTCTCCAGACAGAACCCCGCTGGCGAACGCTCTTCCTCAATCACCCCCGCTGACGCAGGGACTTCCTCAATCACCCCACAAGCCAGCACCGCCGTTCGTTGTTGTTGGTTTGTGGGGTGTTTTGAGGAAGAGCGTTCGCCAGCGGTTTTGAAATGTGTGAATTATGTAATTCATTTATAAAATTCTGTAATGTTTACCCTAACTAAAAACCCGACTTTTGTATAGTTGAAATTTATAGGACAATGTACGTATGAATAAAAATTAAAAGAGCATTAAACGTTTAAACAATTAAAAACTATACCTATTATGGCATACATTAAAACAAATTCGACAAATGAGCATAACTCCGTAAATATTTTTTATCAGGAGTATGGAACAGGTACAACCGTAATATTTATTCATGGTTGGCCACTTAATCACGAAATGTGGGAGTACCAATTAACCGAACTACCTAAACACAACCTTCGTTGTATTGCTTTTGATCGAAGAGGGTTTGGCAAATCAGACAGAACATGGGAAGGCTACGATTACGATACACTTGCAAGTGACCTTCATGAATTAATTACCCAATTAAATTTAACAAACGTAGTGCTTGTTGGATTTTCGATGGGTGGTGGAGAAATTGCCCGCTATATTGGAAAGTATGGGAGTGATAGAATATCAAAAATCATTTTCATCAGTTCTGTAACACCTTTCAGACTAAAAACTGATGATAATCCTGATGGCACAGAAAAAGCTGCATTCGATGCAACAATAGAAAAAATTCAAACAGACCGTCCTGCATTTCTTGTCGAATTTGCTAAAAAATTCTACGGAGTTGATGAATCAAATTCAGCAGTTAGCGAATCTATCCTGGAATGGAATCAAACACTTTGTCTAATGAGTTCGGCTAAAGCAACAACAGATTGTGTTCGTTCCTTTTCAGAGACAGATTTCAGAAAGGATTTATCAAAAATAAAAGTCCCTACATTGATTATTCATGGTGATGCTGATAAAACTGTTCCAATTAAAGTATCAGGAAATAAAACAGCAGAATTAATTCCGCATGCAAAATACATTGTGTACAAAGATGCAGCACACGGTCTATTTATTACCGAAAAAGAAAAGCTCAATATCGATATATTACATTTCATAAAAGAATAAAATTAGGTAGTGCTTCAGAATGTATGCTGTTAATATGCGGCGTTTTAACCCGCAGGCGAGGGACTTCCTCAATCACCCCGTTGAACAAAACCTACGGTACTAAAGCCGTTCTTCGGAGTCACTAAATCGTTATAATTGATTGATTACTTGTTGTTTATAAAAAATAAGAGCCATTACTTTGCGGCATTATTTAATTAAAAACAACAGCGATGAAAGAACAATTATTGAGTGATTTTAAGACCTTTTTACAGATGCGTAATTACGCACCCACTACGATTAAATCTTATCTCAGTGTCTTAGGGCAATACTGGAAATTCTGTGAACAACAACTCCTCAGTAGTCCGCAGTTTTCCAAAGATAAAGCCATGTTTTTATGGTTTAAACACCAGCTGGCAAGAGGTTTTCATTAATTTCTAACTGCTCTTCCTTTTTCTTGCCCACAACTCACCAACAACGAACGGCGGTGCTGGCTTCGGTTTCTTAACCGAAGCCTACTATTAAATGGGTCTCATGACCCGCGAAATAAAAGCAAAAGCCCCCCTCAGTATAAAAGCACCAAAAGCCTTGTAAACGTTTGTTTTACAAGGCTTTTTGGTATAACTTTATGCCAAATTTAAAATATTAGAACAATGAAAAATAAAGAACAATTTGAGTTTGAATATGAATTAGATGGACACGAGTTTGTCGAATTGAATATTTTATTGAAAAACTTAGGCGTGGTTCATTCAAGCAGTGAAGCCGATGCGAGCATTACTAAAGGCAAAGTGACGGTCAATGATGCCGTTGAAACCCTAAAACGGTATAAAGTACGGTCGGGATTCACCGTGATGTATAATGATAAAATTATTGTTGTAAAGTAATTTGAACTTAAAAACGACTGTTTCTGACATTTTTTGAAGAAATCACGTATCGGATACTTTTAAAGTATCCGATACGTGTGACAACTCAAAACAGACACCCATTCTTTTTTTCAAAAAAACAACCCCCTCTGTATCCTTGCTTTTTCAAAGGATAATCTACCTTTGTGTCCCATAAATGAATAAAGCAAATGTCTTAACAGAGACAATAAACAATTTATGGCAAAGTATATATTTGTAACAGGCGGTGTAACATCATCATTGGGAAAAGGCATCATAGCAGCGAGCCTTGCTAAACTCCTCCAAGCACGTGGCTTTTCAGTCACGATTCAAAAATTCGACCCTTATCTGAACGTTGATCCAGGCACGCTCAACCCGTATGAGCATGGCGAATGTTATGTGACGGACGACGGGGCAGAAACAGACCTCGATTTGGGTCATTATGAGCGTTTTCTCAACACGCCCACTTCACAAGCGAACAATGTGACGACAGGGCGCATCTATCAAACCATCATTGACCGTGAAAGGGCGGGCGATTATCTCGGCAAAACGGTGCAAGTTGTGCCGCATGTGACCGATGAAATCAAAAGGCGGGTGCAAGTCCTCGGGCAGACCCCTCAGTATGACATCATTATCACTGAATTGGGCGGCACTGTGGGCGATATTGAGTCACTACCCTATCTCGAAGCCTTACGGCAATTGCGTTGGGAATTGGGCGCGGACAACTGCCTTGTTTTGCATTTGACTCTCGTCCCATATTTAAAAGCGGCTGGTGAATTAAAGACAAAACCGACACAACACAGTGTCAAAGAGCTGTTGAATACAGGAATTCAGCCCGATATTCTCGTTTGTCGCACCGAAGAGCACCCCCTCAGTATGGACATCAAAAGAAAGCTCGCTTTGTTTTGCAATGTCGAAGTGGGTTCGGTTATTGAAGCCATGAATGCTGAAACGATTTATGATGTACCGCTTTTGATGCTCAAAGAAAAATTAGATTCAGTCGTCATCTCAAAACTAAGACTCCACGACCGCCGCGAACCCGATTTGCGGAAATGGAAAGAGTTTTTAGGTAAATTCAAAAATCCAACGCATGAAATACGCATAGGTTTAGTCGGAAAATACAACGAATTGCAAGACGCATATAAGTCCATTTATGAAGCCTTTGTCCATGCAGGTGCAGTGAATGAATGTCGTGTAAAAGTCGTACCGATACATTCTGAACAACTTGAGAAGATTAAAGGGAAAGATATTGGCAAATTATTAGGTGCTTTTGATGGTATTTTAGTCGCCCCAGGTTTCGGTGAGCGCGGCATTGAGGGCAAATATGAAGCGATACAGTATTGTCGTGAAAACAATTTGCCGTTTTTCGGTATTTGTTTAGGTATGCAATCCGCTGTTGTCGAGTTTTCGCGCCATGTATTGGGTTTAAAAGATGCCGCTTCAACAGAAGTCAATCATGAAACGACAAACCCCGTTATTGACCTGATGGAAGATCAAAAAAAGATCACTGCAAAAGGTGGCACCATGCGTTTGGGTTCTTACGATTGTAAAATTAAAAAAGGCACAAAAGCCTTTGATGCCTACAAAAAACAGAATATTCAAGAACGTCATCGGCATCGTTGGGAGTTTAACAACAATTATTTAGCCCAAATCGAAGCGGCAGGTATGGTTGCAACAGGTACAAATCCTGAAAGTGGTTTGGTTGAAATTATTGAAATCCCTAATCACCGTTGGTTTGTTGGTGTCCAATTTCATCCTGAATTGAAAAGTACAGTGGAAAACCCACATCCGCTTTTTGTGGATTTTGTAAAGGCGTGCTTAAAGAAATAAGCCCCCGACCCCAGAGGGGAGTACGAATTAACGAATTAACGAATAACGAATTAACGAAATGATTGATAATAACAAAATAGTAGATGCCTTACGGACGGTGAAAGACCCTGCAACAGGACAAGACATCATCCAAAGGCGCATGGTTGAAGGACTGAAAATTGAAGGCGACAATGTAAACTTTACGCTCGTTCTGCCGACATTGAATATGGGTAACAAAACAGAATTGATATTTGCCTGTATCTCAGCGATTCAAAAAGAGTATCCACAGGCGCAGCCGAATGTGCATACATTGGCACGTCCTACTGAGGGGGGTGCAGCCGAAGCACCTGAACGCCCATTGCCGCATTTGAGAAACATCATCGCCGTTGCTTCGGGCAAAGGTGGCGTTGGAAAATCAACGGTGGCTGTCAATTTGGCTTTGGGATTGAAGGCATTAGGTGCAAGAGTCGGTATTATGGATGCAGACGTTTATGGCCCAAGTATCCCGACCATGTTGGGATTGCAAGGACAAAGACCGAAATTACAAGAAGTGTATGGCGTGCCTAAAATGGTGCCGCTTGAAGCTTACGGCATACAAGTCATCAGCATCGGTAATATCATTGAGCCTGAACAAGCGGTTGTACTGAGGGGTCCTCGTTTAGCGGGTGTCATCAAACAGTTTTTCAATGATACCTTGTGGGGTGAACTCGATTACCTCGTCGTGGACTTACCGCCTGGAACGGGTGATGTGCAATTGACTTTAGTTCAAACCGTACCTGTAACGGGCGTTGTGGTTGTCACGACACCCCAAGAAGTAGCGGTGATTGATGCAGTCAAAGCCATCAATATGTTTTTATTACCACAAGTTAATGTGCCGATTCTGGGTATTGTTGAAAATATGGCGTGGTTCACACCCGACGATATGCCCGACCGTCAATACAAAATATTCGGCGAAGGGGGCGGTAAGAAACTCGCAAAACAAAGCGAAAGCCTTCTTTTGGGTCAAATTCCTTTGGTTATGGGTATACGTGAAGGCGGTGACGCAGGCAAACCAGCCGTTATCGGTGATGAACCAATTACCAAACAAGCCTTTATAAATGTGGCGCAAAATGTGGCGCGACAAATTGCACTGAGGAACGAAATGGTCGCACCAACTAAAAAGGTGGATATGCAGATTTGAGTACAAGGCAATTAGCACTTTATAGATGTCAAGGCTGTTTTTCTTTTGCCTACGTGTTCAAAAGCCGATTGATACACCTCACTCACGTTTCGTTGATTTTACAAACGGAAAAAAAGAAATATCGTAACCTTGCGTATGCAAGTAGAACGAATAGATGATGTACCCTTAATCTGTAGT
>JAYVFS010000250.1:0-8878 GCA_043772905.1 Saprospiraceae bacterium
ATTGCGGGCTTCAATTTTGTGGCATGGCTTCTCAATATACTGAGGGGGTCATTTTTTGAATAAAAACACTTTCTCTAACCAACTAAAAATAAGGAGGAAAAGATGCCACCTCAGCACTAAAAAAAATTCCCAAACGCTTGTGCCGAGCGTTCGGGAATGGATTGAGATGATTCGCTTGTCGAATTGTACAGTTTAACCCCGTACAACTTTATAACAAATCTTATTTCAATAACAAAATTAGTTAAAAATGGAAAAATTCCAAATACTCCGTCGTGAGAAAATCCTATTTCTTGGAGTCACAATGTTTATTTTGACGCTTTTTGTCTTTGTTGCCTGTCAAAAAGACTTGAAAGAACCAACTGTTCAATTGAAAACCACAAGTATAAATGACATTCAGTCAGCTAAGACTTGGTTCGACAATTACCAAAAATCATCTGCCGTTGATGTTTCCTCAAAATTTAAAAACGGGCAACCTGATTGGGATAATGCCACGACAGTTGGTAATGTTGTGGAAGTGCCCTTTAGGATGGTTAATGGTAATTTTAATGTGCCAAGTTTATACGATGATCAAACCCATTTTGGCAAAGAGCGATTGGTGATTTATGATATTGTTGATAAAGGTAAAGTCGCTTATATGCTCGATTACATGCCTTCAGAGACATATTCTACAAAAATGGACGAAGTGAATGCTTTAAATTTTAAGAAAAAAAAATTTGACGGGATTATTGCAGCTTATTCTTTGAACAATGAAAACCTCGGAGGATTCGTTTGGGATAAAGGTAAGTTAGTTAGAAAATACACCATCAAATCAGTTGATATTGGTTTGCGTGGATGTACGATATCAACGTACCAATTTGCATGTGGCAGCGTATCTGGCGGTCCGCTTCAATGTAGTACAGGATATAATGTAACGTGTTGGCCAGAATATAATTCATACGATCCAACTTTATACAATCAAACACTTGAACCCGCCGACGGATTTAATGGCACATGGACTCTTGAAGAGTTTTGTAGCTTTGCGCCTTGGTTGCCTCTTTGCACAAGTGGTGGTGGAAGTGGTGATAACTCAAAGTTAGTGCTTGTTACAAGGCTTTGCCCTGGTACAGTAGCAAATTCAGTAACAAACGCTACTATAATGGAGCCTCCTTCTCCTGATAAAGAATCGGATTTTTACCCTTTTAGTTTAACACATGGTATTAGTATGGATTTTAGAGATTTACAAGTAAATGGAGTGCCTAACCTTAATATTCCACTTTTCAATATTGATATTACTACACGAAGAAATATTGTACTTAATCCAACAACATTAGGTAATCTAATATCGGCAGCATATACATCAGCACTGAATTTTCATCAGGGACAAGCTAGTGTAACAGCAGACCAATTTCTAACAACTTGGTCAAATTCTTTTAATACAGCTAATTATAATAGATTTAATACTACAAGCATTTCAAATTTTCATATGGGTTCAGCTGGTATTCCGCAAAGCCAAATAGACCCTAATAATAACATGGCGACAGCAGTAGCCGATTGCCAGTAAGAATAAAATTACAAATAAAATTCCACGTAAATTATATAAAGTGAGGTCTTTTTGGCATAATTAGGTTTAACCAATTTTGTTAAAAGACCTTTCTTTTTAATAATTTCATCATATAAAAAGTTTAGAATACTTTAGTTCATGTAAAATTCAAAATCACGTAAATAAAATGGGGATATGTAAATTTCTTATTATGCTTTTGTTCGTTTCTAATTCGATTTCTTCTATGTCCCAAAAACTTTATCCATCGTCACAAACGATGATTTTAATGGAGAAAGAAAAAATTGATATGTTAACTAAAAATGGTCAAATAACCACTCGACGAAATTATAACTCGCGTAGTCATACTTATTTGAATTTGAGAATTGAAGAAGTTACTGATACTGCCGAAGATTATTTCCGTCCATTTAGTGACGATTTAGGAGGGGTATTTGGATATTGTGGTGATATTGTTGGTGGTATTGTCAACCTACTACAAACGGATATCCACACAACACCCCATCTCCATTTTTTGAATAAACCACAAGAAAAGCGTTATGTTTTATTTTATGCGCAAGGTTGGGATTTAAAAGGCGGTAAAACCCAAGATAGCTCGAAGTGTTATAGTAAAGATTTATATTTTGATGGTAGAGATATGATATTAAAATTAATGGAAAAACATTTCGATTTTAAGGTTCAAGAATCAAAGGATTCTTTAGAATACTTAGAATTAAATATAAAAGATACTACAAAGTTATTCGGTAGAAAAACAGTACCCGAAGGGTGTCTGCTAAGTGGTGGTACAAGTATAGATTCTATTGAAAATTCTTTTAATGGCTCTTGCGCCTCCTTACTTTGGATTTCGGTATATTTAGAACAGAAATTAAACATTTATAATGATGATGCTACAAATACTTTAGGAACATATTTTGATTATAAAATACCTCTTGAATTATTGACCTCTTATGACAAAATACCAGAGTTGAATAGTTATTTAGAAGCATATATGGGACTAACTATTACGAAAACAAAAAAATTAGAAACAGTATATACCGTAAAGTTCTTAAAATGAAATGCAAAATCTTCTTGCCTCCAAGTGTAAGACTATTCACGTTTTATCACTCAGTATTTTCCTCAAAAAAAAAGGGCAAAACCTGTAAAACCAAGTTTTGCCCTTTGCTTTTTGCACTTCGCAAATTATACATCCTCCTCCTCTTCAATCCGAATGCCCAAAGCCACCAAAGCTTTTTCAGAAGTCCTTTGTTCCGCCGATTTTATTTAATATACAAATAACCACCCCCTCAGTAATCAGGTTTGTTGAATTTTCAAAAAAGCATTAACTTTATAAAAAAATGGAAGAGATGCAACCAATTTCGATTCGTACCACAGAAGATAAATTCATTTTATCCATTGACAAACAATGGGTTGACGGTGAAGCCTTTGCACGTTTCATCGAAAAATTGAAACTTAAAATATTGGCAAAAGACAATAACCTTGACGAAACTTTGGAGCAACTAACACCCCAAGAACCAGAGAAAACAGCGCGTCATGCAGCGGCTCAAAGGTTCAAGTCTTCTGCAAAAGCCGCTTATACCACCTCGAAATACGACGTTTATGAGCAATAACAAAATATTTTTAGATAGCTCTATATTTGTCGAATATGTGAAAGTTAGACAAAAAGCAAAAGGCAAAACCGTTGAAATCGAGTTTTGCCTTTTGCTTTTTGTGAATTGCTCTTTTTAATCCTCTTCCTCTTCAATCCGAATCCCCAAAGCCACTAAAGCCTTTTCAGAAGTCCTTTGTTCTGCCGATTTTTTATTAAAATCATGTTCAAGTACAACTCCCTCCCCTCAATATTTCTCTTATAAACCCTCCGGAAAACGCCAAAAAATGTAATAGGTTTTCCAAAATACTTTGTTGACCTTTGTACTGAACAAACAAAGCACAGGGTAAAGACACTTTTCCAACATCAGTTTAACACCTAATTCTCAACTAAAAACGCTATCTTACATGGTTTTTACTTTCTGCAACTCTGCAACGCATGCGCATTCAGCTACATTTTGCTCATTGGCAACGATGTTGGGGTTTCGCCTTGATTCTTGAAAAGTTATTCAAAAATTTCTATTTTTTTCAAAAACATTTCGTTCTCTGACAATTTTTGTGGTTTTAAAAACACCCCCTCAGTATTTTGAGTGTTTTCTTACGTATTTCATCAGGACAAATTATTAGACCTGATAACGGCGGTATTGCTTTTAGTGTAAGCAATGCAGGCAATGAATCTTATGGAGAAATGCGCATTAATTAAAACATCGTCGAATTCCTCAAAAACTCTGCTATTAGAAAACCCCAATATGTGCCTGTGGCATTGCCCAATGCACCAACAAGAATACCTGCCAACGCCAAATCCTCACGTCCAAGACTTTTCGCACACGCCAATGCTGTTGCAGCACCACCCACATTGGCTTGTGAAGTGATGCCGAGTATGTCCCAATCCTGTTTGAACAGATAACCCAAACCAAAAATAACGATGCCGTGAATGGTGACGATGATGGTGACCAAAGTGAACAATGTCCAAGCCGATTGACCATCTTTCATCAGCGCGGGAATATCGCAATGTGCGCCAATGACCGTCAAAAACAAATAAACACATAACATCCCCAGTAGACGACCGCCTTTTATGTTTTGGATTAAAGGTATTTGTGCCAACAACAAAGCAATCGTTGTGAGGAAAATGACGGACGGTATAGCAGGAAACACTTTGATTAATTCGCTAACAACGAACATCGTGGCGCAACCGAGGGCAATGAGAGCCGACATACTGAGGGGGTCAACCAACTCTCTATCGCCGTTGTGTTGTTCATAATCAACATCATTTGAAACGATTTTGGAACGTGTTGGCGCAATTCTTTTCATTATTTTAGGAATAAACAAAGTAACGACAACCCACACGGCACTCCAAATATTGTCAACGGCTGTGGCGGCTGCAAATAGAGAGCCTTCTTTGCCAATATTATAATGTAAAGCAATGGCGTTGAAATTGATGCTGCCACCAATATACGTGCCTGTGTACATACCGCCGATGGCATCAAATTTTTCGCCAATACTGGTGCTGCCATGAATGAACCACATGCCGACCAAAACCCCAATCATTGTACCGACGCTACCAAGAAAAAAACACGCAATCATAGGCGTTCCTGCCTTTTTCAAACTTTTGATTTGAACACCGAGCATCAGAAAAAAGATGGCTAATGGCGCAATATAGGTGAAAACACCATCATAAAGCGGTGGCGCATTGGAGGCAGAAGGTATGATACCGACATTGGCTTCAATCGCACCCAAAATGATGACGATGAGGGCTGCGCTCAAATGACGGACATACGGCACAGTGGCGAGTTTTTCGGCAATGATGACGTTGAGGCACAGGATGGTGAGAATCAAAAGCGGGTTTGATGACATGGTTTGACGTTTTAGGGTAAATATAGACTTGAAATAGATATAGTAGATGGAAATGGAATAGGTTTTTGTTTTAATTGCAATAAAACAAAAAACTATTCCATTTCCATCTACTATACTTGACAATATTACGTGTCAATAATGTGGGAATAATGCAACTTTTTTCAAAAGTTATGTAACGCCTGACAGCCGAAGGATGCTCAACTTTGCAGCGTATTAATTGAAAATAATTAAATAACTAATTTAAAAAATTAAAAAATGAATACAGTAAGCACGAAGCCCGTCCAAAACGGCAATCAAAATCAAGGAAAAGCAAATGGAGAGAAATCGAAATCAGGTGTAGCACATGGTTTACGCACTTTGCTTGTTGATGAACTCAAAGACATCTATTGGGCAGAAAAAGCACTCACAAGGGCAATTCCTAAAATGATCAAAAATGCCAGTGCAGAGGAATTGATACAAGCACTGACGGGGCATCTTGAAGCCACAAAAGAACATGTCACTCGATTAGAACAAGTTTTCTCCTCTCTTGGTGAAAAAGTTGAAGAGAAAAAATGCGAAGCCATTTTTGGCTTAATCAAAGAAGCAGAAGACATTATGGAACATACAGAAAACGGTATGGTGCGTGATGCAGGTATTATTTTAGCAAGTCAAAAAGTTGAACACTACGAAATTGCTACTTATGGAACACTTTGCTGTTTCGCTAAAACTTTAGGTGAAGACGAAGCCGCAGCCTTGTTACACGAAACTTTAAGCGAGGAAAAAGAAGCAGATCAAAAATTGACTGAAATCGCTGAGTCCTTTATTAATGCTGAAGCAGCTCATGTAAGCTAAGAAATGAAGCCTGTAAAGTATTTTTAGTATGAAATTTTAAACATAAAAATAATGAAAAAATTAATTTTAGCAATGACAGCCTTTGCTCTTTCATCGAGTGCATTTGCCCAAACGGATACCGTCAGAGCAAAAGGTGTATCCACGACTTTATATTACAATGGATATAACAATGGGTTTAATCAAGGCACACTGCCTAATGCTGCAGACATGGAAAACATGAAAAGGGATACGGTGCCGAAAGGAAAACTTAAGAAAAAGATGTCGAAAAGACCACATGCCCTACCTATGTCGCCAGATTCAGCGCATCTTGGTATGCACAAGGACAAAATGAAGCATAAAATGATGGATAAATCAACTCAAAAGCACGAGATGATGGATATGTCAAATGAAAAACATGTGATGATGCAAGATGGCAAAGTAATAATTATGAGAGATGCTAAGATGATTACAGTCAAAGCATACACGCCCTTAAGCAATGGCACAAGAGTGATGAGCGACGGCACCATCATAAAAAAAGACGGTACTAAAACGATGTTGAAAGAAGGCGAATGCCTAAACATGGCAGGCGAAATGGTACCGATGAAAAATTAAAAATAAAAGATTATAATTTAACAATTTAAAACTCAAATAATGAATTACGAAAATGCAATTGATGCGTTAAACACGCTCATCGAAATCAACAACGACAGAATCGAAGGCTACAAAACAGCTGTTGAAGAAACGGATGAAATGGAGCTGAAAACTCTGTTTTCCGAACTGTCGCTGACAAGCCACAAATGTCATTCGGAATTGGTTGCCGAAGTAAGAAGCCTCGGCGGCACACCTGCTGAGGGTACTAAAACAACCGGCAAAATCTACCGTGCGTGGATGGATTTTAAATCCCTTCTGACAGGTAACAGTCGTTCATCTATTCTAAATTCATGTGAATATGGTGAAGATGTTGCCCTCTCTACTTACGACGATGTTTTAAGCAATCATGCTGAAGATTTAACTATCGTACAACGAACGATGTTAAATTTGCAACGCTCATTGATAAAAGCTGACCACGACAAAGTAAAAGAGTTAAGAGATATGATGCCCGCATAGAAACAATTATGACCGGCAAATTAAGCCCTCGAGTTTGAGTTATGAAATTTTGTTTGGTGGCATCGTTATTCTTGTTGGTTTGTCAGGTTGGCTAAACGGCATCAGAGACATAGAAGTTTTCCAACCTTCTATCTATGACCAACGAAATGGTATGCGAGTCTGTACCCCGTTAATCAACAGGGATAACAATGTCACTAAACGGAATTTCTTTTTTGTATGCGTTATTGCCCCCTCCCCGAAACAATCGGGATTTCGTACCTCCATGATGCTTTTAGCTTCATCACGCGTTGGCGTGACAGTATCTATATAACTTTTGGTAGGTAAGTACATGAACGTAAATAAACGAGAAATTGATTTCGTACAGGTATTGGATAGTCAATGCTTTACGCCATTCATCGTTCATCATTTATCATTCATCATTACTTAGATTCCTTTATTGTCTATCTTTAACAAATCAAAAAATAAAACATAAAATAGCATGAAAAAAGTAAGTAAAAATAAGAACCTACTGAACTCAGACTCAGGTAATGAACAAAAAATCAGTCTTGAGGGATACCCACAATTCCCTGAAAAAGAAGATGTTTACGATAAATCTAAAAGAAAAAAGTCTAAAAATACTGAGGGGGGTAGAGCGAGAACTTCTAACGACGAAGTTTTTGGAAATGACATTTTTGGCGATGAATCGGATATTCCAGATTCTGAATTGGACGACTTCGCAGTGAAGACGAGCAAAACAACTATTACAGATAGTCAGCGATAGACATTGAACGCTACGTTAGGGGAGTTCTGAAAGCTCCCCTAACGTTTTCGTCATTTACCCTTCGGCAACAGCCACCAACAGCACATTGAGCCGCGCAGTCACGCCCGTACTGATTTTGAAATCTTTGAATATCTGCGTAACGTAGCCTTCTTTCTCCACAATGATTGTGTATTTGCCACTACTGAGGGGGGTGATTTCAAACTTGCCATATTTATCAGTGACAGCATTCTTGCCGAAATCTTTAACTGTAATCCGAACACCATCCAATACATATTTATTGACATCTTGCATGACTTTGCCCGAAATGCCGGCATTCTTAACGCCATGCGTTTGGCTTTCGAATACAGAAAAAGCGTATTGTTTTGCTTTTTCAAGGTTGCCTTGATACATCCGTTGCACATCTGTCAATACACCCGAAACGCTTGTGAAGATGTCGTTATTGGCATCAATCTTTTCGTCTCTTTTTTCTCTTGCTGCCTTTTCTGCTGCGTCCAAGTCATTGTTGATGCTTTTCACTTCTGCAATCAAAGTGCGAAAATCCGTTTCAAATGCGGTGGGTATATTGTTGTTTGCCAGCAAAACAGGGCTGTGGTTGTCAAAAAACAAAAGCACAGAACTCATCAACTGCGTCATTTCTGTCCAATTGTCTTTTTTAACCTTTGGGATACGCCCAGCACCCGCTTCGGCGTACATGATTTTGACATCGCCGCCCGTAAAACATTCATCAATATAGGATTGCAACATCGCAAATTTGAGTACAATCTTATCTCTTGCCGCTTCCAATTCCAAATTCAAGCGTTTCGACAAAGATTGGCGTGCCGCCAAATCGGGTAACATATCCGCCGTATCAATTTTGTCGGACAATTGATCGAAAAAGGCTTGTGTGTATTTGGGTTTGAATGCTGTTAAATCTGATAAAATGGATTGGCAGCTTTTGACAATCAAGCGCGATGCCTCATACAGGTTCGCTTGTGAGCAAGGATATAATGCTTTAGACATTTTTTAAAATTAAAGGAGTGAATGATTTTTTTTGAATCAATACCTATATATAGGTAGTTTTACTCGACTTTTGCCGCTTTTATCGTTCCGTCGGAATCTCTTTGTCGCTTTATGCCGCTTTTGTCATTCAGGAGGAATCTCTTTGTATCTTTAACAATGTACAAAAGAGTCGAGTAGGGCGAGGGCAGTCCGACAACTGCCCCTACCCTCTCACAGAACCGTACTTGAAA
>JAYVFS010000251.1:0-28950 GCA_043772905.1 Saprospiraceae bacterium
GCACAAAGAGAACCGTATTACCGCACTTATCAGACTTTTGATGATTGCCATTAAAGTACACAGCATCATTCAGTTTAAAGCGAGGGAAGCTCTTAGAAAAACACAAACACAGGTCAATGAACTTTTTCCAGGCAACCCTGGCAGAAAAACGGATTTACCTACCACTGAATTGATTTTAAGGGCGTTTATGAATATTTCGCTCGTCTTTATTGTGTTAAGCGATGGTAATATCCATATCGAAGTAACTAAACTATCTAATGCGCAAAAACAGCTATTACTTTTGCTTAATAGTGATCCGCGTATTTATGAGGATTGGCCGCTATTCTTAAAGTCCAATTTTAAAATCAACGAAACGTGAGTACAATTTTATTAAAAAAATTCAAGCTACCAAACTTTTAACAGAAGTTTATTTTAAAAATTTTAAAAATGACTTAAAACGGGAATACATTTTCTCTATAAGGCTCTAAGGAACGTGAAATAATTTTATACAAATCTAAATGAGTGCCCATCATAGCAAGATGCAAATACTGAAAATCTCTATGAGACAGAAGTTATACCTTTTGTCTCAAAAGTAATGTGAATGGATGGAAAACAAGCTTCCTCATTATAGAGGCGGCTTGTTATTGAGACACTCTACCAGCATTCTGTCTCACAAAACTTTGGGAGTCTAACATGTGCAATAACTTGGTAGTTATCTGTTCTATGATTTTGGCTTACCAAAAATATTAAACAATCTAGGGAAATTTGAATAATATTAAATTATATTGTTGATGGAGGAGTTAGGTAGAAAATGTGTTTATTTTAATTTTATGACTTATCTTTGTAGCAAAGTAGCAAAGTAGCAAAGTAGCAAAAATTGATTTTTATTATTGCTTTATTTTTCTTCTAATAAATGGAAGAATACTCACCATCAAATTATAAAAAAAGGAGCGATGGCTAAGTGTTCAAGTGTCAAATTTAGTTTAACTACCATGCCATCGTCCCTATAAATATTAATTGTTTTGAAAAAAATATTAACATTGATTAATTATGGTTTTTCTTTCTTGAAACGAACTGTAATTTTACTGTTTTTAACGCTGCTATTTTTGTCCATTTCTCTATTTACTATACCATTTGGGGTTTATTGGCGGGCAAAATTTTTTCGACTATACTTGCAATGGTCGAATGGTGCTTTTTTGAAAATTGGTCAACTATTGTCAATGAGGTATGATTTACTCCATCCAGCATATTGTCAGGAATTGGCTTTATTATTAGATAATTTACCTCAGGTCTCTTTCCATAAAATAAGACGAGTATTAGAACATACTTATCAAAAGGGTATAAATGATGTATTTTCGAATTTTTCAGAAATACCCTTAGGCTCAGCTTCCATCGCTCAAGTACATGAAGGCACTTTAATAACAGGAGAGCAGATTGTAGTTAAAGTAATGAAGCCAGGTATTAAACAATTATTTCAAATAGATTTTTTGTATCTGCGCTTATTGGGTGTATTTCTGAATTTCACAGGGCTTTTTGGAAAAATTGATATAACGGGCTTCTTAGTAGAACTCATAAAACTGACACAAGAGGAATTTGATTTTCGTAGGGAAGTTAGAAATCTACGGACTATGAATAGGTTGATGAATACTGATGAAGTAGCCCATTATGCACCACAACCTTATATGGATTATTGCACGAATGAGGTCATTGTAATGGAAAAGATAAACGGCATATCCGTCAAGACGATGATACAGGCATTGGAGTCGAAGGATGTTGAAACATTGAGTAGATGGAAGCAAGAGGACGGGATTTGCCCTAAAAGAACTTCAAAAATCATTTTAAGATCGATGTTAGAACAAACTATGCGCCATCGTGTTTATCAAGCCGACCCCCACGCTGCTAACTTAATTATTATGAAAGGCGGCACGTTAGCTTGGATTGATTTTGGTATGCTTGGATGGTTGGATGAAAAAATGTGGCATACCCAATTTCACCTTAGAGCAGCATTAGTTCAAGGGAATTTACATGAGGGCTATCGCCATTTTGTCTTGTCTTTGGGTGTTTTGCCAAATAAAGATTTTAGTATTTTCGAATCGGATATGAAAGAAGCCTTTAGAGATTGGGTAGAGGCATCCAACGATCCAAATGCTGGTTTACAGGAGAAGAGTAGTGGATACTTTTTCATTCGAGTATTTTTGGCATTACGCAAAGCTGGTATATCGCTCCCCTTTGGGTTGTCGCGTTTATACAGAGCTATTATTATTGCGGATATGGCAATGTTGAAACTGGATCCTACAATAGATTGGGTGCCTATAATGCAAGAATTTATCAGAGATGAATTTGAAAGACAATCTAAAGAAAAAATTAAAAACCTTAGCAAGTTTGATACTTGGTTTGAGTTATTCGAAGGTATCAACAGGATACCGAATTTGTATGCCCGAATAGCAGACTGGGTTTATTTTAGCCTACCTGAATTTAGCAATTTTTACTCTAATCAAATGTCAACATTTGCCAAACTAACACTTATTGGTATCCGCACTATAAGAAATAGCTTAATTTTTGTACTACTTTATATGATATGCTATAAATTATTTCAATCCTCTATTCCTACTTTTGAAATTATTGCAGAAAATTTGAAAAATTATTGGAATTTGGAAACTTTATTCATAATTATTCTTATCTTTGTAAGCCAAAAAGCTATTAAACAATTTGACCCGTAAAATATTTTCTCAATTTAAATGAAAAAAAAATGGAAGAAAATTTAAGTGTTAAAAAAGACCAAACGCTACCAAACAATAATTTGAATCAGGCAATGAACGCTGCATTGAACTTAAGTAGTTCTGTGGGTAATTTTTATTTAAACCTTTTTCAGTCTTCACTCAAAGTAGCGTACCAATTCAATCGAGAATTACTTCGGGAATTAGCAGATTTAAATCAATCTACTTCCGAAAACCTGCAATCTATCGCTGATACAAACAACAAGGCATTTTTGAATGCTGTTGGAAGCACAAGAAATGCCTTGAATCAACAGCGTCGAAGTATCTTAGAAGATGAGGTGTCCCTTCAACTCGACTATCAATTATTAGCTAAATTGGTTGCTGAAGAAATGAAAAAGGATAGTAACAAATAAAAAGACAAATAGTCATTGTGTATTTGAACAAAACCAATTGAAAACACCTAAAAATCAAGAATAAAAATAATGCCTCCTACTATTGATGATTTGCATTTTTTCCAATTTTTTGACCTACCAGTCACTGTCGAGGAGTCTCTCTATTGCGAAAAAGCCATAGTAGGCGACAAAGCAGGCTTTAAGTGGCTTGATTTATCTGTCGGTGGCATTGGCTATAATCATCCCGATGTATTAGATGCCGCACGACAACAAATTCAAGAATTACCTTTATCAAGCAGAGTTTTTTTTAATAGAAACCTAGCTCAATTCGTCAAAGAAATAGCATCCGTTTTGCCTTCATCTCCAAATATTGTCTATCCTTGCAATTCTCCATCAGAAGCAATTGAAGGAGCTCTCAAACTGGCAAGAGGCTACCATCCAAGACGACAATACGTAATTTCTTTCGAAGGTAGCTACCATGGGAACACATGGGGAGCAATGTCTGTTTGTGGCATAGAGAAAATCCGCAATACTGTGAATCAATTTCCATTTCCTGTGAAATTTTTGTCTTTTGGAGACATACAACAACTCACAAAAACAAATTTGTTTCATTCGTCTTGTGTTATTTTGGAACCAATCAGCTCGCTCTCATCTGCGATTAATACTGACATTGAACCTTATATACGGTTATTGAAAAAAAAATGTACTGAATCAAAAACATTGCTAATCGTGAACGAAAACTTTACAAGCCTTGGCAATTGTGGTGCTTGGACTTGGTGTGAGGCAGTGAGATTAGAGCCTGATATACTGGTTTTAGGAAATGTACTTGGGGCAGGGTTGCTACCAACAGGCTTGTATTCTGCACGTCAGAATATTAACAATACAGTATATGGAAGAGAACATCCAGCACTACATGGAGGGACTACGGCTGGCAATCCGCTTATGTGTAGTATTGGGATTGCGGTATTGAATATTATAGCGCGGGAAAACTTAATTTTAAGAACCACTACTCTCATAGCTATAATTAAAACATTTATTAACAATATATCAGAATTCAATATTAAAATTTTTCAAATAGGGATTATAATGTCTCTAAGATTTCCAACAGCAACCTTTACTGAAAGAATAAGAAAAGATTGTTATAAAAACAAGGTTTTACTTGGAATTTTACATGGCAATGAACTTTCCATATTAATAAACCCACCTCTTTTGATTTCACATTCAGATTTAGAACGGGGACTTTTTGTTTTATATCTGGCAATCAAAAATACAATGAAAATATACATATCACAACCTAATTATGACACGTTCTGAAATAATCAATGCCTATCGCTTTTATTATAATAAGAGTGCCGCCAAATTATTTCAAGCGGCGAATCTACCCGTAGAAAAGTATGGGCGTGGGTGCTATTTGTATGATGATAAAGGACAAAAGTATCTTGATTTTTGTGCTTCCTACGGTATTTTAGGCTTAGGTTATGGGCATCCCAAAATCCAAGAGGCCATGCTAAAACAATTATCTGAACAAGCATCTGTCCCTATGGGATGCCTCCCCCCCTCTGCTACTTTGCTATTAACTCAATTAAGAACTATACTCCCTCCCCAAATGAAAGGTGTTTACTTAACAGTAAGTGGATCGGAAGCAGTTGAGATCGCCTTACGAATTACCAACAGCCTTCGTTCTGACAGACATAAAGTAGTGGCAATAAAAAACAGTTATCATGGTAAAACTAATGGCGCATTAACAGTATTAGGGCAGGCGCATCTTCGCGACCCGTTTGGTATTTGGCAAATAGAAACGGAGTTCATAAATTTCAACGATTTGGAAATTCTTAAAAAATCAATAAATCAAGACACACTAGCTGTTATTGTTGAGCCTATTTTAGGAGGAGGTTATATCAGTGTACCTTCACCAGGTTATCTTTCTGAAATAAGGAAACTTTGCGACCATTTTGAGGTGATTTTAATTGTTGATGAGGTACAAACAGGGTTTGGAAGAACAGGAAAAATGTTTGCTATTGAACATGATGGGATAGTACCAGATATAATGATTATTTCAAAGGGTGCAAGTGGAGGACATGTCCCTTTTGCCATGGTAGCTTTACATGAAAGATTGGAATTAAGTGTAGCCTCAAAATGTTTTCAGCAGAGCTATTTTAGAGAAATCGATTATTTTTCTTTCCCAATTATCTGTGCTACAGCCAGTGCTGCCATTTCTGTCATTAAAGAAGAAAATTTAACACAACAGAGCGAGGATATAGGTTATTATCTCCTTTCAAGGCTTAAAAATATTGCTAACCTTTATCCGATGTTTATTATAGAGGCAATAGGAATGGGGTTGATGACAGGAATCAAGGTTCAAAATGGTATAATAGAAAACGCAATTTGGTTGCAAATGCTCAAACGAGGGGTAATAACAGGCTTGTCCACAAATACAGAAACACCACACCCTGTGTTGCGTTTTTTTCCACCGTTAATTGTTAGTAAGCAGGAAGTTGACGAAGCATTAGATGCTTTGCATGATTCACTACAAGAATTATCTAAGATGCCATTATTTTTTTTCAAAATTGCTCAAAAAATATTTAAATACCAGTTTTATTTACCCGTAAAAATGCTACAAATCGGTGTAAATTTGCTAAAGAATATTCCTCGTATTGGGCAGAGATTCCGCTAAATTCCAGTATTAGTATAAGATTTTCTCAACACTCGTTTTAACACCTTCCCAGTAAGTCCTCTTGGTATTTCATCAAAAGGGAGTAAAAAAACATTTTGCAATTTAATCGTTAAGTAAGTGTCTTGATTCACCCACTCAAGAATATCTTCCGCTTTTAAATTGGTATTTGGAAAAGGAGCAACTATAGCGATAGCCGCTTGACCTAATTTCTCATCTGGCACACCAATTACTACCGCTTCAAGAATTTGAGGATGCGTTAGTAGTATTTCTTCAACTAATAAACTATAAATTGTGCCCACAGAGGTCAGGATTCTATCTGCGAATCTGTCTAAGTGATAATATTGACCAAAGGTATTCTTTATAACCCAATCTCCTGTCCACCACCAATTGTCATAAACAGTCCCTAACAATGCTTCATGCGAGTTCCAATATCCTTTGAATAACATCTTGCCATTTACCAAAAGACGGCCAGGAATGCCATTAGGAAGTTTTTTACCATTCTCATCAACTACTTTTACATTCGGTCCACCAAAAAATGGCTTACCAATGCAACGTTTCGTGGATTGGCGAGTAAAGGGTAAAATGATTCGTCTCAAGGCTCCAGAACCAACCTCAGATGTACCAATGACATCTATAAATACAGCCCCCATTATTTTCTTCCCAAACAAGCTCAAAAAAGTACCTGCATTACAGAACTCCTTAATATGCACACCATGTGAAGCATCTCCAGTTGATATCCAGACTTTCACAGATTGAAGATTTTGTTTTTTCAAACCTTTTTCGATCATACGCAAATATATATCTGGAAAAGCAAGAAATATGTCTATTTTTTCTTTTTCGATTGTATTGATAACTTGAGTGATATTTTCGGGTGGAAGGGTATGAATACTCATATTAGCTAGCATGGAAGTGAAAAAACCAACATAATAAACTAAATGATTATAATGACCAACAACAGCGATTCGATTTTTAACACTTATTGGTTCACTTTTGTAATGCCCTTTTATAGCTGCAACAATACCTTCTGAATTACAGATAACTCCTTTGGGAAAACCTGTTGTCCCAGAAGTATGAACAATCAAAACGATTGAATCCTTACAAGAATTAATTGCTACTAATTGGTCTGATTGAGTTGGAATAGATTTATTGATGTCAATGCAATTGGTTTCATAATCAGTGAGCAAATCAGGAAACAACCAGATATAATCATCTTTAAGCGTTATGAAATTAATTTTATTTTTTTGAATTGTTAAATAATCTGTAAATACAAATTTTGCACCCACAAATTTTAAATAATATTCTACATTTTCTGCGTTCATATTTGAGTTGATTGGAACAGCGATTCCACCTACTTTTATAATAGCAAGTGATATAAAAAAATAATCTATGTTATTTGTTTTATAAATAGCTACACGATCGTACTGTCGTAGACCGTTGGCTTGCAACAAATTACCTATTTTGTTTACAAACCTAAGCCATAATCTCATATCTATTGATCCCTCTGCCAAGAAATTATAAGGCAATGCCTCTGTTGGGTGAAATAATACAGAAGTTGGGTGATATTCCGCCGCTTTGTCCAAGGCGTTTGCACAAGTGAGCGATTTATCAAAAATTAATCGCAATCTATTCATTCTTCTTGACATAGTATTTTTTTAATAGTTAAAAAATTTAATGAAAAAATGAGATTTTAAACGACTTCTTTCCAATTAAAGAATGGAGTAAGTCAAAGTTATATATTTTCTATTATTAAAGGCTTATTTTACAGCTATTTATTATGTAAGTAGCTGCACTTAAATAATCGTCATTTTTTTGTTTTTAGAAAATTAATGATTATATTGAGATTATGAGAACGATAGTATTAACAAAATTAGAAAAAGAGACATTGCAAGAATGTTATACCCATCACCCTAAATCACATGTCAGAAATCGGTCGCAATCCTTATTACTATTGGAAGAAGGTTGGCGAATAAAGCAAATAGCCTTGCTGCATCATACCCTCGGACAGTATATACTTGGCTTGACAGATGGGATATTATGGGTATAGTAGGCTTAATGATTTTGCCTGGACGTGGTGTTAAACCCAAACTACAAACAACAGATGCCTCCTTAGTCGAACTGGTAAAAAAAAGTCCTAAAGTTTGCTCGAAGTTTAAAAAGGCTCGCTGCTGAATTAACTAAAGAGTTAGGCTTTAAAGTAACCCGGCATATGCTTAAAACGTTTTTAAAAAAATTAGGCTATCGCTGGAAACGCTTTCGTAAAAGCCTTAAAAAGAAGCAATATGAAGCAGAATATCAAGCAAAACTGGCTGATTTAAAGCAACTTATCTCATTACACAAGGGCAATTTTATAGATTTATATTTTGCCGATGAGAGTGGTTTTAACATGGAAGGTTATATTCCTTATGGTTGGCAACCCAAAGGCAAATATATTGAAATAACACCTGCTAAAACAAAAGGTACTCAAATTTTTGGTTTAATGAGTTTTAATAATGATTTAGAATCCTACGCCATTAAAGGTAGCATGAATAGTCGTGTCGTGATAGCTTTTTTAGACGATTTTAAATCCAGAATAAAACGACCAACAGCCGTGGTCATAGACAATGCCCCTATTCATCATAGCAAAGAATTTGAAGCTAAAATACAGCAGTGGAAAGAGGAGGATTTTTATATTTTCTTTTTACCAAAATATAGTCCGCATCTCAATCCCATTGAAATCCTTTGGCGAATGATAAAATATCATTGGCTACAATATGAAGAATTAGAATCCCAAGTGGAGTTGGACATACAACTTGAAAAAATATTATGTTCTTTCGGTTCAAAATACACCATCAATTTCAAAGAGCTTGGTAATCAAATTAAAGTGTCGAATATTTACTCTTAGGTACTTATTACCTGTCACTTTTATCAAATATTGCCCAATATTTTTAGCGTTATTTTGCGCACTTAAATGCCTTTATTCTCCTTGTTTTGAATGGGCATGCTGATAGGCACTTATCTCTACATTGCGAGCGCGGAGGTATTTATATAGTGTCATTTTAGATACCCCAATTTCAAGAGCAATTTGATTGACACCCATTTTTCCCTCCTTATAATAGGTCTCTGCCAAAATGGCTTTCTGCTGTGCTTCTTTGCTCATCCCTTGTCTGCGTCCCCCTTTGCGACCTCTTGCCCGTGCCGCGGCTAAACCAGCATGGGTTCTTTCTCTAATTAAATCTCTCTCAAACTCAGCAAAACTTCCAGCGATATTAAAAAACAATCGCCCTTGTGCTGTGGTGGTATCGATGGCATCAGAAATGCTTTGAATAGCGACTTCCATTTTTCCAAGCTGCGCGACGACCTCTAATAAATGTTTTAATGACCGCCCTAAACGGTCAAGCTTGTAAACCACAACCACATCACCCACTCTGACCTGGGATAAAAGTTTTGCCAGTTCAACTCTATCTGTTTTAGCACCTGATGCGATTTCAGTAAAAATTAATTCGCAGCCTGCTTTTTTGAGTGCATCTATCTGTAATTCGAGGTTTTGGTCTTTGGTTGAAATGCGTGCGTAACCGATTTTCATTTTGTATAGACTTATTTAACTAAAAAAAGCAAAATTTATACTTTGATTCTTATACTATTTTAATGTACTTTTGATTCAGCAAAGTTAATGATTAATGTCCATTTTTAAGCGGCTTTTGTCAAGTACGATTCGTCGTGATATTGTATAAACAAACGTCCCTTTGTTTGGACTAATTCAACAGGATGCTGACCAATCATGCGTAATCTAATCACCTATTAATGATTTTAGTAAAATGGGAAAACTAACAACTCTTGAAAAATATCGAATTATTGAACATATTCTAAAAAATAGGGCTGGCATCTCTTCTGTATCAAAGCATCACAATATTCCTGTTAGAACACTACAACATTGGAAAGCTATTTTCACTAAAGATGGCATAGTTGCGTTGGAAAGGAAAAAGCGTTCTAACAAAGATAAACACAGCACTTTTGACGATTCCTTAGTGGATATAGCCAAAGCTTTTGCGCTACAAAAACCTCCTATGAGCATTAGCAATATACATAAAAAGATAAAAGAAATCTGTGCGAATTCCTCCCGTTGTGCCCCCTCATACCACTGGGTGTATTTACAAGTTAAATCTATATCTCCAAGTCTATTAACCCTAGCACAAAAAGGAAGCAAAGCCTATAAACAACAATTCGAGTTCCTTTACAAACACCAAAGCGACTCACCCAAAGCGACTTGGCAAGCCGATCATACCTTATTAGACATCTGGGTTATCAATCAAAATGGGGTGGTTGTTAGACCATGGGTAACGGTTGTGCTTGATGACTTTAGTCGGGTAATAACAGGGTATTTTCTATCTGAACACACACCCGATGCCACCCATACGGCATTAGCACTTAGGCAAGCCATATGGAAAAAGAAAGAACAAAATTGGGCAGTTTGTGGCATACCTCAAAAGCTATATACGGACAATGGAGGGGATTTTATCTCTGACCATATTTGGCAAGTTTGTATAAAGTTGAAAATTGAACTCATTCACTCTCTACCAGGCAACCCTCGAGGCAGAGGAAAGATTGAAAGATTTTTTCTAACAATTAATGAAGGACTTTTGCAAACCCTACCAGGTTATTCTATTGGTGGACAACCATCCTCACCGCCAACTTTAACAATTAAAGATTTTGAAAATAAATTATCGGCGTTTATCATCAACAACTATAACCATCAGCCAACGGGAAGGGATAAGTTATCCCCTTATCAGCGGTGGCAAGGAGATGGCTCCTTTTTGCCACAAATGCCTGCTTCTTTTGAAGATTTAGATGATTTGATGTTACATATTAATAAACTTAGAAGGATACAACGGGATGGGATTCGATTTTTAGGCTTACGATATGTTGCCATTACATTGGTTGCTTTTGTAGGCGAACAAGTCATGATTCGATATGATCCTCGAGACTTAGCAGAAATCAAGGTATATTTTGCAGATGGTACTTTTTTGTGCAAGGCAATCTGTCAAGATATTGCCGACCTAACAGTCAATCTTAAAGAATTACTTTCAGCTCGTCGTCAGTTTAAAAAAGAATTAGATGGAAATGTAAAAGATTATAAACAATTACTGAGGAATTTGGCAGACTCAGACGATAATATCCGCAATAAACCCGAGCAAACAGTCTCCATAGATAAATCAAATAAAAATATATTAAAACTTTATTCAAATGAATAATATTACTGAAAAAATCAAATCTCAACCTTTTATCGAAACAAAACAATCGCGACTCTTTGATGAGTTTGTACGCAGTTGTGCCACGTATAAATATATTGGTGTCTGTTTTGGCAATCCTGGAGTTGGTAAAACCTATACCGCTGTTGAATATACTCAACCTCACCTTATTAAAGGCTATCGTTGGAGAGAGCCTCTTACTGAAAAAATTAAAACTGACTTTAAAAAGTGCAAAGGTGCTTTTTTAACTATTCCTGTTTGTAATACCCCAAAGATAATTAAAGATTTAGTATTTGATTTGGTATTTAAGTATCTTGACTTTGTTAAATTAGAGAAAAAGAAATAGGTAAATCTAAGGACCTCTACGAATTTCTTTAGATTTAGTATTTTTAGTTCTGATAAATAAAGTATTAATGACCAAATCCACTGCTTGTTGTTTAGACAGTTGAGGAAGCGGAAATACGGTTTTCAAAAGTTCTTTGACATTAGCTAACGATAAATCTGGTAATTGCGGGACTTTGAGCTCATTTTGAACAGTTACTTGGGGCTTGTAAAGCGCGCGTTGCTCTAACTTAGTATCGGCTAAAAAGACTAAAGCCAAAGCGCAAAGTGCCAAAGTGTGCATATAAGCGCGATATTTTAAGGCTTGGAGTTCATCAAAACCGAGTTCAGACTTACACTCTTGAATGGTTCTTTCGACAAAATAACGATTGGCACGCCATTGAGCGAGTGTTAAGTGGTCTTTTTGCAAGCCATTAGAGAGGGCATAAGAGCATGTACCGTCGTTTTCTTTACGAATAACAAGCATCTCTTGAGTGAATTTTTTGTCATTATCGGCATCTTTAGTCCAAACAGGTACAAAAGCATGTTCATATCGCAAAGTGCCGCGTTCACTATGTCTGACATTGATGGATTCAAATGTTTGGCTTTTTGCCAATTCTTGAACGCTCTGTGCGATATTCCCTTTTTCATCCATCGTATCGAGTGGGTTTTTCAACCAAACTCTTTGGTCTTTAGGTACACAAAGCATGTAAAACTTGTGTGCATCAGCAATATGCCGCCGAAAAGCGGTATCTCGACCATAGAAAGTGTCACCGCCAGCCACTTCAAAAGGCAATTTTTCAGCCACAGCTCTATCAAATTGAGCCCGCGCTAAGTCTATTTTGGTCTGAAAACTTCTATCCGCAGGTAAATGATACTTTTTAAACGCTTTGAGCCTTGCTTCTTCGCTCTTAAAATTGGCAAACCAAGATTCGGGCAAAAATAATTCAGCGTCCGTCAGAAACCAAACGCCGTCTTTATAGTAAGAACTCAAAACACCCACTTGTCCCAAGTCTGTTTTGCCTTCCCGACCTAAATATTGACGCGCAGCACCCACTTTGTGCCGACCTGAACTCTCAATGCCGCTTTCATCGAAGTTGAGCATACCGCCCCCCAGGTGCAACCTGTGCACGATGTCTTGTCGAACCTGACCAAATAAACCTTCCGTTGACCATGGCGAATCCGACATAAAGTGTTGTAAATCTTGTCCGTCTTCGGTATAACTTTTCACTTTTTGTGCGATTGTGACGTAATTACGCCCTTGTTCTAATAATAAATAGCCTTTGAGCATCGTCATCCCATGCTCACTACTATCTCTTGTCTTTGTCCGAAAATGATGCTTATAAGCTTCAAATATCTCTAAAAGACGTGAACTCATAGCGTCTATTTGACCGATGCTTAGTCCCCAGTAATTCTTATCGTTTTGGCTTTTGTCATTGATTTGTATAACAAATTTTTATTCAAATGTTTCTTTTCCTAATTTAACAAAGTCAAGGTATTGTGATATAGCTCAGAAAATTGAAAATAACCCAGAGAGAAAAGAGGGATTCTATTGGGATTATTGCCCTTTTTTAATTGTGGACGAAGCGGATAGGTTATCCTTCAATTCTTTAGAAGAACTTCGAGCATTGTATGATGAATACAAATTTGGTCTCATTCTAATGGGTATGCCTGGAATAGAAAAAAGGCTATCTCGCTATGCTCAATTCTATTCTAGAATTGGCTTTGTTCACGAGTTTAAGGCATTAGGTAAGGATGAAATGAAGTTTTTATTTGAACAAAAATGGAAAGAATTAGGGCATCAATTTGATAATCAAACTTTTATAGATGTGGAAGCCATTAATGAAATAATCAAAATTACGCAAGGCAATTTTAGGCTAATAAACCGAATATTTGACCAAATCCAACGAATTAAAGAAATTAATAACCTCTCAAATATTAGTAAAGAATTAGTAGATGCTGCCAAAAAGTGCTTAGTAATTGGTGATTTTTTATAATACTTTCGCGCAAAATAGCACTAAAATTTTTAGGCAAGATTTGTCTAAAAGTGACATTGGGGTAAAAAAGGGTTTTAGCTAGTGTTAAGAAAACGACCGTTTTATTGACTGCTGCCAAAAATTCATATGGGGTTAACATCCCTATTCGGTTACAATGGGTTTATATTCGGTAAAATAGGGAGGAGAATGAATCAGTATTTCACAGAAAATGCCCCCTCAGTAATCAGATAAGATTTTGTACCGGGGAACGGGAACAAGTCGCCTTTAAAATTGAAAGTCCCTTTAATCTGCCGCGTCCCCGTATTGTGTTCTGTAATCGTTAATTTACTTGTTTCGGGAGAAGCAACATAGCTTTCAGGATTAGAAATGGAGAAAGTGGGAATGAATTGCACATAATAATCGCTGCCAAAATCCATCTTGTAAGTACCCGTTTTTATCGTTTCGACTAAAAACAAGCCTATCGTTTTAGTGCCATCCGACGCATTTATCGTAATGGTACCAGGCGTTTTCAAGCCTGTAATCTGTTTAGGTGACCACAGGACACCGTCTATTTTGGCACTGAATGTATTAGACCCGCCTGTTGTTATGGTCTTATTATTGACTACTTTAACGTTGGTTATCACACCTTGATCCAAGAATTTAACTTTGCCCGTAACGGGGTCTTTAAGCATAAATTTGAATGTACCCGATACCAAAGAATCAGCTGTTACACTCGTAATGAATAAGATGCCGAATGACCCGCCATCAATATTACTGTAATACCCTTCAGTCACTTTTGTCGAATCCTCTCTAAAAAATGTCGCCATGCTTAAGGGCGAATTGGCGATAAAGGAATAAGTACCGATTTTAAGACCATTCGGCATGAGGGTATTCATCACAAAGATGGATTTTCCAGCTTTGGCAAAAATACTCATCATGGCATTATTGGGTTCCCAAACACCACCCGAAAAAGAAGATTGGAAGTTTTTGGTGCTGTCATACTTGAAGGTGACAGAACCTGATGACCCACTTGGCAAATCGCTCTCTTTTTTGCAACAAGCGAAAGAGATAACCAAAGTCAATAGCAGACAGAAGACACTTAAAATTTTCATTTTCAAAAAAGTTTAAATGAGTTAAAATGAATGGTTTTATGATTTTTTTTAGAACAATAGGGCTTAGATTCAGAGGGGGGCTTCGCGCTCCTTTGAGCGCGAAGCATTATACTATTAAAGATTTGCATAGGGCAGGCTTGCTCTATTGTTGTAGAGCGTTTAGCATACTCTAATGAATAAAGTTGCTCAATTCTTATTTACCTTTTTGCAATGGCTTAGATTTAATTTGAGCGAGTACTGGATTCAGTAAAAGCACCACCCATGCATCCTGGAGCGATAGAGACAAAGGTTTTAGGTCGCAACAATGTATTAGGCAATATTTGAACGCTTATTGCTGACGTTATGGAAATATTTGAACTTGATACCACTGTAAAATTCGATACAGTCAACGGATTGTTGTATTTGTAAGTTTTCGTCCCAGAGGCGTTTATATTGTTCAAAATAACCTTACCCGAATACTGTGCACCTACACCGACGGCATACCAAGCACTTGTAACCTGTGCCACTTCATCTGAATTAGCACCATATAAATCAACTGCTGCTTGTATCGAAGCTGTTCTTGCATTACTGTAATTAGAGGTAGGTGTTAAATAGACTGTTAAAGTCCGAAAAGCAATTTTAGCCGCTTTATCCATGCCTATACCTTGAACACAAAAGGCGTTACCTATGTCATTGGTTCCGTTGCCACCCATCGTCAACAGATAAAACCAATAATTTTGAACACCACTATTGGAATGTACTCCGCCATAATCGCCAGCTCCTGTGTACCAAAAAGTTCCTAAATAAGTATCAGGATGATTTTTTGCATTCGGGTTTGACATATCTCTGATGATAAAATTCATCCGTTCCCCAATCGTCCAGTTAGGTGTAAAGGTGGTTGGGTTAGCATAAAACTCAATGACAGTGCCAAAAATATCGCTAAAACTTTCATTTAAAGCACCTGGTTCATAACTGTAATTCAAATTCGCAGTGAAACTCGTTAAGCCATGTGTAATTTCATGTCCAACTACATCCAAAGGAGTCAGTGCTGTAATAGTACCACTACCGTCACCATAAGTCATACAGGTTCCATTCCAAAAGGCATTGACAAAATTGTAAGAAAAATGCACATAACTTTTTATTTTGAAACCTGCATTGTTAATACTGTTTCTATTATGTACATTTTTTAAATAATCATAGGTCATTTCTGCACCAAAATGTGCATCAAGCGCGTACTTATCACTACCGCTTAAATTCCAAGTTGTTGTTGAATTCGTAAAATCAACAGCCGTGCCGTAATTTGTTCCGTTCTGTAAATTGTACGTTTCAACTCCTAAGCCGCGCCCAGCCTCTCGCAAACGATAACTCCCCGCATAACTATCCATTGTAATCGGCTTTGTGCCACTATAAGCTGTCACAGCCGTTCCAACGACATCAGCATCTTGGATTTGATTGTTTTCCATCAAAATATTCCCCGTTTCTGCATCTACAAAAATCCAACGTTTACTGAGGGGTTCATGGGCATATACATTAAACTTAAAAGCCAGACGCAGAGGGGTTTTATCCCATTCACCAGAAGCATTGCTAACATACACCTTTTCTCCTTTAGGAAAGTAAGTTGCTTTGTCATCACCCATTTCAGATTTTAACAACTTCTCTTCATCTGGTAACGCCCATTTGTAGGTTTTAGCATTTACGTGAGCTAAAGCAGATTGTAGGGCAGCTGCCTCACTCAAAACTACTTTAAGATTTGCTGCTTGGCTTGCTAAAGATTTTTCATTGAGCCATTGCCCATTTAAGGATAAGGCTTTCCCCGCTTTGACATGCACGATATAAACCGCCCCTTCTATGGGTAAACCTCGATAAATTTCTTGATATCGATAGTGGGTAAAGCCCAAGTCATCTTTATCGCTATTGATGAGTTTAGCCGTAATATCAGCATCGTTAATACCTAAAATGTCATTGAGATACTGAGGTGACACTTTAAAATTAGGTGCTTTAGCTTCTTGAAAAGCGATATAAATAGGTGCAAGATTTTTTTGCTGGTCGTAAAGGACTTGCGAAGCATTATCCAAATATTTATTCTGAGCAAACGTTTGGAAACCTAAGCAAAACACTAAACCGACCATGAATAACCATTTTTTCATGATTGAATTTTTATTTTAAGGATGAAGAATAAATGTGCTCTTAGTTACTTAGCAGATGTTTTATTCGCTTTTAATGATTCGACTTGCTTTTGTAAGTCAATGATATATAGAGTTAACTCCTCTATTTTCTGCATTTGTAATTTTAATAATTCGCCAACATTGGCACCATTCCTTTCAATCTCCTTAGTGCTTGGCATTTCTGGCAAATGTCCAGTCTCTTCTATATGCCTTTCAACCTCTTTCAATGGTCTGAGTATATAATTTTTCTCAAAAACAAAATCAGCCCAACCTGTTTCAACCACAACCTCTTTTGCTCTAATGGGACCATTGACAGAAAGCTTGAAATAGTTACTTGTACCGTTGTAGCTATTGCTCGCTAAATCAGTACCTATACCGACATTCCTTGTAACTTCTTGTAAAAAAATACCTAAAGTTTCTGGTTGCCCCGATAGTCCTGAATAGGTATTGATGGATACACCTTTCCCTCTCTTTGTTCTAATAAAATGGTTGCCATCTCCCAGATTTAGTACGGCAATGTCATTGACATTGGTAAAATTGTTAGCCCCTCTTATCAAAACATTGCCACCATCCACTTGTAGTTTTTGAGATGGCCCCGTCGTGCCAATGCCAATGTTTCCATAGTTAGTAATACATAATCTCGTATTATTCAAAATAGTCGCATCTAATATGCCCGACTGATTAGTTGTACCAGTCCCAACATTGGGGATATTAGAAAATAGCATATCTCCTAACACATTTGTATAAATGATACCGCCGCCATTGTGAGCACCATCGGTACTAGTGGACCACGTAGCAGCATTTTGTCTTGAGGCATTGAACCCGATATAAGCTGACCCATATCCGATATTCTGCCCTCCCGCAGAACCCATGACAATTTTGGTTAATCCAACACCAACTTGTAATTTGTCTTCTGGTGTTGATGTTCCAATACCAACTTTAGAAATTGGGGTGTTATTGTTGTAAATGACACCAGGGGATAAGGCTGTTCCAGTGAAACCCCATTGTGCATGGACAGAAATGGAGCAGCAGATTGCCAACAGTTGGAGCAGTGGTTTGAGAGAAAACCGTAAAGACGGTTTAGAAAAGAACGTTTTCATTGAAGTAAAATTTAAAAATTTAAAAAATAGGTTTACAGAATGATACCACACTCCTTAAAATCTATCATTTTACTGAGGGGGTATATTTTTTGCTAAAAGCTTTGTTTAAAAAATACAATTAGATAAAGTTTACTGTTTCTTATTTCTATATTTGCTTTGATAGAACAAAGGTCAGTTATTTGACATTTAGAAAAAATTAGATTTTTTGAAGATTTTTTCGATGAGTTGACCCCGAGTATGGAAAGCAAAAAGCCGCTCTGATGGGTCAGAACGGCTTTTCTTGAAGGAATGGAATCGTCACTTATTTTGGACGACCATAATTTCTCGAACTTTCGACAATGTATTGCCTATTTAAATCTGTTTGAATAATGAGACTATTGGTTTTGTCATCTATTTTCAAGCGTATTTTAGCGTTACCCTTTGGCTCTTTCCATTCGAAAGTACCTGTCTTTACATTGAAATCCTCTTTTTTAGGTGGATTTGCCCCACAATCAATGCATTTATAATAGATATTAGGTTTAGCGAGGAGTAAGAAATCTGTCACCACGTTTACACCGTCCATAATCTTAATACGGTATTGCCGTTTCGGCTTTTGAATAAACCGATTGATGTTGTAGGAAGTAACAAGCGCATTTGACTTCTGAACTTGATAAGACGCATCCCGAGACAAGGTATCGCACGGCTTTTTCTCTGATAGGCGTATTGGTCCGCCGTCTATCATAGGACACTCATCGACAATAACAATTTTTTGAGTTCGTATTGAACCACCATTGGTACTGCTGCTGTCATTTGCACATTTTGCATACACTTGAAATTCAAGTACTGTATTGACAGGCAAATTGGAAATAACCAAGTTGGTGTCATTGACGCTAACACTTGTGTCTCGAAGAGCAGACAATGAGGGAGGAGAATCCACCTCGACAACACGGATGCGATAGCCATTATTGTCCGCTACTTGTGTCCAACTAATATAGGCTTGACCATTACTTTTGAATGAGTCAATCCGCACTGTTTGTGGCGCAGGAAGTTTACAAGGTTTAGGTGGCGGCGCACATTTTAGCATCAAAGCAAGGGTAAAGAAAAAGGCGATTGAGCCGAGAATCGCCAAGAAGGACTTGAATTGTTTCATTTTCTAATTGATTTTTGATAAGTGAAAGAATAAAATTGAAAACAGTTACAAATGTCTTACTATGGAGGAAAGTATAAAATTAGATTTTTTTTAGATTTTTTCGATACTAATGTTAAGAATTAAAACAAAACAATTCAGCAATCTATGAAATCCTCCAAATTAGTCGAAATACTGAGGGCTCTTCAATCCAATGAAATGACACAATGTCGTCTGTTTTTGCCTTATGGCTTATCTAATGTTGAGAAATTAGACGTTGCTACTCCTATCGTTTTACAGTTATTTGATTTTTTAAACCGCTTTCATCCTCATTTTGAAGCCGCCGAATTGACAGATGAAGCCGCCTTTTATGCAGCTTTTGGACAAGTTTCTTTTTCTAAAAACAAATTGAGCCGCCTTCAATCTGTACTGCTCCGAGAGATTGAGAAATTTATCGCTTGTCATCAAACATTGGCTGACAATTTTCAAAAGAATTTGCAACTCAGTCAGTTTTTTGCGCATCGGAGTTTAGATAATCGCTTTTCATTGGCTTTAGCCAATTTGAAAAAAGAATTAGAAGATGATTCAAAGTTTGATAGAAATTATTTTCTCAATCGTTTACTTATCGAATTTATGGTATCAGATTACCAAAGTTTACGGAACACAAGACGGAATAGTGAATATACAACCAATGGGTTAGAGACTTTAGACATCTTTTTTTTAGTGGCACGTCTTGAATGGATGCTATGGACAATAAGCCAAAATAAGTCAGTTAGTTTTGATTTAGAACCCATTGTATCCATTCTACCTGAGTTGGATGCTTTAATTCAAAAACTACAAATTAGTGAACATCAACCGATTATTCAACTTTATCGGTTAGCATTAGAAATACTTTATAATAACAAAGGGTTTGAGGATTTTTGCGAAATGCTGTCTCAAAATGAAGTCTATCTGAGTTTTGACCAAAAGCGCATGTTTCATGCTATCGAACGAAATTATTGTGTGGCACAATACAATAGAGGACAAAAAGATTATTTAATAATTAATTTCAAACTCTTAAAAGCACATTTAGAAGCGGGTTATCTTTATTATGAAGGAGCAAAACTAATTCCTTCTACTTTACAAACTATTGTTATTCATGGTTTACGATGCGGCGAATTGGCTTATGTAAAATTTATTTTAGAAGAATATAAAGGACGACTATACGGCACAGAAGAAGCCGAACAAATCGAGGCGTATAATTGGACAAATTATTATTTCCATGCGACCGATTATAAAAAAGCCTTCGCCACCTTACCTAATCATCGGTTCAAAGATTTGTACTACGATTTGAGTTTACGCCGTTTGGAAATTCAAATTTTGTATGAATTAGATGACGATGATTTGCTGGAAGCCAAACTCAATGCGTTTAAAAACTACCTTTTTGAACGCATCAATGCTAAAGAAAATCCTTTGCCGACCTATTATGCAGACATGAATAACAATTTTGTGAACCTCGTCAAACGTTTGCAAAACTTATCGAAGGGCGGTGCAGTGAAACTGAAAAAGAACCTTGACCTCCTACAAACCAACCATCCGTATGCGGAACGCGAATGGTTGACGAAAAAGATAAAAGAGCGGCTCAAATGAATCATTGGAAGAGCAAAAGACACCTAAAGCACAGAATCGATTCACCTGATAGGTTCTTTCTCTTTTACAGCCTTAGAGGACATTGAAGAATGCATCGTCCTGAAATAGGTTGTCAATAATCCGGCATTTTTCAAATACTTTTAATACTGAGCATATCTACGGTCTAACCAAACGCTCGTTTGTTTATACAATAACGCCACAAATTGGACTTGACAAAAACCGCTGACAAATTGGTTTTAATGATTGCTTTTGCTGAAATAAAAGTACACAAAATTAGTACACTAATCAAAGTATGAAACCCAAGACTTTTAGTCAAACAAGTCTATACAAAATAAAAACTGGTTACGCTCGTATTTCGACCAAAGACCAAAATCTTCAATGACAAATAGATGCATTCAAAAAGTAGGGTGTGAATCCATTTTTATCGAAATCGCTTGGGGTACTAAAGCCGATGAAACAGAAGCTTTTTATCTGCATTAACAAAGAAACAAGAGTCATTTTTATTCAATTTCTGGCGTAATTCGCCTAAAGAATGATGCCCACCGTGCACACATTATTTATAACAATTACGCCTAACTAAAGATGATAAAACATCAGCCATAGAGATTTTGAGAGATTTTGGTGAATAAATATGTCACCAAATCTATGGCTGTGAGATGCAACCTATTTACATTGTGGGTTGGGATAGAAGAAGTAATTTTAAGTTAAAAGGTTTTTATCGCTCAAAAAATTGTACCAAAAAAACAGTTGTATTTTTTTGCATCTCACATTTTTTTGTTATAAAAAGTATAACAATTTTTTGAAATAATTTTTTTCAACAGTTTTTTTTATTGCAAAAAGTATAACAATTTTTTGCAACATTTTTTTTGCAACAGTTTTTTTTATTGCAAAAAGTTTAATAACTTTTTGCAATAAAAAAAATAGCCTATAAAAATAATATCATTTTATATAATATTTTTATTGTCCTTTCTAAAAGACTGGTTTACAATTAGTTATATTCCCTACTTATTTTCAACAATTAATTGATAGTAATAAATTGATTGCATTTTTTTTATTGCAAAAAGTATAATAACTTTTTGCAATAAAAAAAACTATTGGAAAAAAATTATTGCAAAAAGTTATTATACTTTTTGCAATAAAAAAAACTGTTGGAAAAAAAATGTTGCAGAAAATTGTTATACTTTTTGCAATAAAAAAACTGTTGGAAAAAAATTATTGCAAAAAATTATTATACTTTTTGCAACATCTGATACACTCCGACCTGAGCGGACTAACTTTAAGGCTTCACTTTTGAAGTCACTATCGTATTTACGATAACTCCGTTTGATGCGTGGTTTTTCCATAATACAAATGTAATCTCTTAATAGAGAATTTTGTGTGCAGTTTAATTATACAATCTCAACGCACCCATTTCAACCAAAGACCAAAATTTCGAATGTCAAATTGATACACTAAAAAAGCAGAATGTGAATCCATCTTTACTGAAATCGCTTCAGGTACTGAAACCTATAGGGTTGAATTAGGAAAGGTTGGCTCTTTAATATGCGTAGATTTACATAAACACGCCTTATATTATGAGACCTCCTTATCCAGAAAACAACATTCTTTCCTTATCTTGCAAGCCAAAATAAGACTCGATGAAATACTGTTTCTTTCTCGGCGGTTACGACCTTGAAATGCTCGAAATCAAAAGGCTGTTGTTGGCACACGGTTATACTGAGGGTATTGATGTGTTTGACAAAAAATTGGGTTGGGGTGCTCAACTCAGCGATTATGCTGATGTGTTTCAAACAGATAAAATCAATGTCTGTATCGAATTGACAGAAGACATCAAGCCCCCTATCCATTATCGGCGTATTGACCACCACAATGAATTGTCTGATTTATCTTCAAGTTTAGAGCAAGTCGCTCAATTGTTAGGCATCTCGTTGTCACGCGAACAACTGTTGATTGCCGAAAACGATAGACATTATATTCCAGGCATGAAAGCCATTGGGGCTACGGATGCTGAAATTGCAGATGTTCGAAAGCGTGACCGTGCCGCACAAGGTGTTACAAATGAGGATGAAAAATTAGCAGAAAAAAGTATTGCTGAAAATATGAGTACTCTTGCTTTACGTAAACTCGTCGTTCACTCACTTACTGATCGTTTTTCAACCATCACAGACAGGCTTTTCGGTCAGTACGACAGCTTGTTGATTTATAAAGATATGGAATTAACGTATTACGGTGAAGGTAAAGAAGCATTAGAAGTGACTTTTGCAGATTTACTGAGGGGGGGTAAAATGTATGCGGGTGGTGGATTCATCGGGGTCGGAAAAGGCAAGTTAAAAAAAGAAGCATTTGAAAACGTTTTGAAAACAATCAAACAAAATATGACATGAGTGTACTTTATAGCCATCACATTTTCTTTTTCCCTTTCAAGTGGGAAAAAATAGATTTGAAAGGAGAATCTTTTGAAAATCGGACAAGCATTGAACCTTTTCGTAAGGCACTAAAAAATGATACAAATTGGAAACGCCTCAATCCATTTAAAATTGATAATTTATCGCATTACAATCAATTCAACTACTTCCATGATTTCGTTCGTGAAGTGCTGTACGATATGGAAAAGTCAGATCAAGAGACCTCTGATTTAATACATAGCCCCAATAATGCCGATTTTCTGGATCACTATGCGTTCAAATTACCAGAAGAAGGTCAATCGAACTATGTGATTCAAATCGAATCGGAAGAAAAATCGGCTCCGCTGACTTTAGAAATTGAAAATATTGTTTTACAGGTTTATAAAACAGGTGTTGGTGTCATATCTTTCCACCTAAACAATAGGACTTACAGTCATCCAGATACCATTTTGAAAATAAACCAGTATGGGCGGCGTTTGTATCCTCCTTTTTTCAGTATGCCGCCTGACACGGTTGGTACGCCCAATTACTTAAATAACAACCAGTTTTCAATGCAATTTAAGGCGACACAAGGCATTGAGATTGCTCATGCTATTTCTCTTGAATTAGGCAAAAAGAAGTTTAGTGATGATTTTAGTAAATTCAGCGATTACGAAAACTTCAAAAATCGTCCTTTTCAATTGCCTAATTTTATCAGTGGACTTTTTAAAAAAGGATTTTTCAACAGTCATTCAGCTGCTTTTCAAATCACACCCGTGCTTGATGACCGTATGTTTGTTATGTCGTGGTTCGGTGACAACTATACTGCTCAACGATTATCGCGCAAGGTGAAGGGACAATACGCCTATGAAAATGATAATTGGTGGTACAAATACCTATTCGTAGATATTGGCTCAAAATCTTGTGCAAATGACACAATGTCCGCCGAATTACTGAGGGGGGCTACCTATGGGCGTTGGACTGACTACGGTACTTTGTTTGGCATCTCACGTTATTCATTTGTTTGCCTTACGCCTGATTTGAATAGCTTGAAAAAAAATAATGCTGAATTTATTGTCACGCATATCCAAACCATTTACTACAAAATGGTCGAATTGGTTCTGTTGCAACGAGCTTGTTTGCTGCGGTTTTCAAATGAAATCACGCATATATCAAGCATGATACAAAAAGATGACCCTAAACTCACTGAAAATGTGAGTGATATGCTCAAACAGTATATGCGATTCGTCAATAAAATCTATTTCCGTGAAATCACTGCCCAAGAGCAAGGCATCGAACTATATAATATGCTCCAAAAGCAAATGGATATAGAACGACATGTCAAAGATTTAGATGTGGAAATACAAGAATTGCACAACTACGTGATGCTTAAAGAGGAAACTCGAAGAAATGACCGCTTAGAAAGCCTTAGTTGGATAGGTGGCATTTTTGCAGTGGTGAGTTTGATATTGGCTGTGTTTGGGACAAACTATTTTGGCGTAGAAAATGGATTAAAAATTAATCCTCACGTGGGTGGTATGTGGTTTACTCAAAATGAAGATAATAATTCAGTCATCTGGTTAGGGCTTTTTGTTATAGGCTCTATATTTCTCTGTCTTGGCATCTGGATTTGGTTCTTCTATAAACGGAAACGCTCTTAATACTGAGGGAGTTCCTTTTTCTCAATGCCATAATACGTTTTCATATTATCCCATGCCTGCGACAAAGAAGGGTTGAGTATCTGAAAAATGGCTGAATCACTCTTGAATGTGCCATACGCTAAGTTGGTTTCATAATCCATTATCAATTTCAGGGAAACGGGTACATCGGCAGCCCCAAATTCTTTGTGTATCAACCCATTGAAAAACACTTTGAAATCTTCCAATATCTCACCGACTCGGCTTTTGAAAAAATAGGCATTTATCAAGGTTTTCAGAAAATAGGCGGCTATTAAGCTCTGCAAAGTGGGTGCAACGAATGTATTTCTGTCTGCCCCTAAGTAAGCCACGCATAGAAAAACAATACAAAACAGACCGTTTTTAACCCGCATTCTTTTCAGCATCTCGCTGCTGATATGGTAGGTGAAATGGCAACTCTCGAAGGCATTGACTGCTGCTTTATAAAAATTAGGTGTTTGGATGTCATTGCTGAAATAGCCAACAGAATCTATACCCGTCAGTTTTGAGCCAAAAGAATTGTCAATAAACCCTTTGCGACGGGTGTATTCGGCAGCAATGTAAAACCTATCGCACACGATTTCTAAAATGAAAAAAATGGGAATCAATACAATACTTAAGTATTCACTGATGATGATGCTTATGCCACCTTCTGCTTTGAGTAAATGACTGTCTGACAGAACGCCAAAAGTCAGAGGCGGGATAACAGAACAAACAAAAAGCACCCAAAAGGCGATATCGCGCCCCATCTGCCACTTTTTTAAGGTTTGGTAATCACTTTCATGTGGGATTGTTCTCACCCCGTCTGCCATATGGACTGCCATAATGTCGCTTTGTTTGCCTTTGTTTTAGTATCAGATTTATTCAATCCCAAAGCTAAAAAAAAATTAGAATATGACTAGGTCTTTAATTACTGTAATGCGCTCTTGGTCGCAGTCCTCACTAAAATTGGACATGACTGAAAGTTTTGGAATTGTATTGTGGGTATAACAGGCTTACTGTCGCAGTCCTCACTAAAATTGGACATGACTGAAAGCCGGGGTAGGCATAGCCTACGGACGCTTGATAAGTCGCAGTCCTCACTAAAATTGGACATGACTGAAAGATTCAATAAAATGGATTTATCGAATGCGGTATTGTCGCAGTCCTCACTAAAATTGGACATGACTGAAAGTATGATAACACACGCCATGCAGTCATTGCTGATTGTCGCAGTCCTCACTAAAATTGGACATGACTGAAAGAAGGTGGAGTATCGGTTGATAGTATCGTAAAAGTCGCAGTCCTCACTAAAATTGGACATGACTGAAAGATGGTCATGGAGTACAGCGGAGAGTCTTTCTTTGTCGCAGTCCTCACTAAAATTGGACATGACTGAAAGGGTTTCCAAGCAACATGGAGTCGAGTGACTTATGTCGCAGTCCTCACTAAAATTGGACATGACTGAAAGCAAGAATAGTTATACAAGGTTTGGTGTTACTTGTCGCAGTCCTCACTAAAATTGGACATGACTGAAAGCACTAAAAGTGATCTTTTGAAACTCATAAGTCAGTCGCAGTCCTCACTAAAATTGGACATGACTGAAAGCAATTAATAATCCTGTCTTCGGACGGGGAAGTTGTCGCAGTCCTCACTAAAATTGGACATGACTGAAAGTAGAAGCGACGGAAAACCGTCATTTACTAAATGTCGCAGTCCTCACTAAAATTGGACATGACTGAAAGTTCGGCTTGGAAACGAGCTTATGACGAAATAACTGGCATTGTCGCAGTCCTCACTAAAATTGGACATGACTGAAAGCGGAGGGTTCGGAAGTATTTGGCGGCTCCAAAGGTCGCAGTCCTCACTAAAATTGGACATGACTGAAAGAATATTCCACAATCGTTCGTGGTTCACGCATTGTCGCAGTCCTCACTAAAATTGGACATGACTGAAAGCTTGATGCCTTTGGCATTGAGACCAAAGGAATGAGCGTAGAACGTCGCAGTCCTCACTAAAATTGGACATGACTGAAAGTAGAACAGTTAATTATTGACGAAGTTGAAATGTCGCAGTCCTCACTAAAATTGGACATGACTGAAAGTCTGGAACGGGTCGTTCTGGGTGGGCAATGATAATGTCGCAGTCCTCACTAAAATTGGACATGACTGAAAGCCGCGCTAACGCGCAATCTTTCAACCCACAATTGTCGCAGTCCTCACTAAAATTGGACATGACTGAAAGCAGAATTGCCCCATTACATTAACGGCTATGATATGTCGCAGTCCTCACTAAAATTGGACATGACTGAAAGAAACGCAGGTGAATTTCTTTTAACACCGATTACTGTCGCAGTCCTCACTAAAATTGGACATGACTGAAAGGGGTGCGTTGCATCTCTTCGATTGCTATCCCTATTGTCGCAGTCCTCACTAAAATTGGACATGACTGAAAGACGGATAAAAAAGAGTGTTTGTTTTCGCTCATGTCGCAGTCCTCACTAAAATTGGACATGACTGAAAGATTGCTGGTTTTTGTATACTTCTCTATGTACTATGTCGCAGTCCTCACTAAAATTGGACATGACTGAAAGAGTACCTACTCAGTGTAACTACAAGTAACAAGCTAATGTCGCAGTCCTCACTAAAATTGGACATGACTGAAAGAATACTGAGGGGTAGTAAAATACCCGCTAAGCAATGTCGCAGTCCTCACTAAAATTGGACATGACTGAAAGCCGCCAAGTGGCAAAGATGGATTTGTTCCATACTGTCGCAGTCCTCACTAAAATTGGACATGACTGAAAGTACGACGCCTAGTCGTTCGTGGCGCTACAATTCGTCGCAGTCCTCACTAAAATTGGACATGACTGAAAGATAAAAACCGAACTGTAACTAACGAAATAAATTGTCGCAGTCCTCACTAAAATTGGACATGACTGAAAGAATTGTTGAAAGGTTTTTGGAGAGAAATAATAACGTCGCAGTCCTCACTAAAATTGGACATGACTGAAAGACAGCAACACAACAAATGAGCGCCTTGTTGCAATGTCGCAGTCCTCACTAAAATTGGACATGACTGAAAGATTTTTTCATTCTCTGGGGGGTTTCTCAAAGAATTGTCGCAGTCCTCACTAAAATTGGACATGACTGAAAGTAACGTCTTATTTTGAAGAAATAGCCGATTTCTGTCGCAGTCCTCACTAAAATTGGACATGACTGAAAGCGTATAATGCTTTGGAGACAATAGCTGGAATTCTGTCGCAGTCCTCACTAAAATTGGACATGACTGAAAGTTTAAAAACTTTTGATATGAAGATTCGTATTGTCGCAGTCCTCACTAAAATTGGACATGACTGAAAGCGTATGGCTCTTGCAGCCTAATTCAGAATCTATTGTCGCAGTCCTCACTAAAATTGGACATGACTGAAAGCTGTTGAGCATTACGTTATCGAGCGTTTCTTTTGTCGCAGTCCTCACTAAAATTGGACATGACTGAAAGCGTAATCCTCTGTGTAGAGGGGTATCCGATGTTTGTCGCAGTCCTCACTAAAATTGGACATGACTGAAAGCAATACTGTTGTTAGTGTTGCAATCGGAGTTTGTCGCAGTCCTCACTAAAATTGGACATGACTGAAAGCCTGAAGAAGGTGCTGGATTAGAAGCTCTTTTGTCGCAGTCCTCACTAAAATTGGACATGACTGAAAGAGAGTGGTCACCTGAAAAAGTGTCTGTGGCTCTGTCGCAGTCCTCACTAAAATTGGACATGACTGAAAGAGGCAGCAAATGTTCCAACCCACACTACAAATAGTCGCAGTCCTCACTAAAATTGGACATGACTGAAAGAGGTCAAAATTTCGATGGAGAGAAACAGGAATTGTCGCAGTCCTCACTAAAATTGGACATGACTGAAAGACACAATGGTGTTCTATCGGGTTCAGTTGTATGTCGCAGTCCTCACTAAAATTGGACATGACTGAAAGCCAATCGCCTCACCGCAAACGGTCCCGACTATTGTCGCAGTCCTCACTAAAATTGGACATGACTGAAAGCACAACCACTCGAGGTATTAATAACTGAAAGAGCGTCGCAGTCCTCACTAAAATTGGACATGACTGAAAGAGCGCGATCCGCTCATGCTCGAGTACACAAAAGAATGTCGCAGTCCTCACTAAAATTGGACATGACTGAAAGTTATACCCTGACGGGTGCGTTGACAAACATCTTGTCGCAGTCCTCACTAAAATTGGACATGACTGAAAGACAAAGGGCTTACGTATAAGCGTCGAGTCGAGATGTCGCAGTCCTCACTAAAATTGGACATGACTGAAAGGGGCAAAACCCTATGGAGCATGATAACCAATTTTGTCGCAGTCCTCACTAAAATTGGACATGACTGAAAGAGAGGTGTTGCAATTTTAGCGGCAGTGTGTTTGTCGCAGTCCTCACTAAAATTGGACATGACTGAAAGCACCTCGAGACAGGCAGATGTGTAAAGAATTTGTCGCAGTCCTCACTAAAATTGGACATGACTGAAA
>JAYVFS010000252.1:0-28846 GCA_043772905.1 Saprospiraceae bacterium
ATCTCTTACTTGTGATTTGTGCTACCAACGTTCATCATCAAAATTTCTTCAATCAGGGCGTAGCCCTATAACTTATTTTAAAGTGCCAAAGTAGAATTAAGCAATTAGGATAAATTAGGGCTTGTAAAGAATTCGCTTTTGCTTACAAATAAACATGGCTCATCCCAACTAACCCTTATTCTTACCCAAAAAAGCATCAACCGAAAAGCGACCACTGCCCAATAAAAACAAGGCGATATAAGGCAAAAGATACATTAAAGCATGTTCTTTTTTATCCATCGGGTCATTGAGGTGAATGATGCCAACAGCAACAATCATCGTTGCAATCAAGGGAATCAAAGCCAAACGCGTCCATAAACCCATAGCGATGAGAATTGAACAAAAGAACTCTGCAAAAACGGTAAATGCTAATGTCGCAGTTTCACCAATAAAAACAGGGTCTGCAAATTTGATTTCTTCGCCACTGAAAAATTTCATCAGCTTTGGATAACCGTGATTCAGCATCAGTAAACCTAATGACAAACGTAAAATAAGTGAAGCCCAATCGGTCGCAGTAGCAGACCAAGGTTGTGTGGAAATGAGTTTTTTAAACATAAATGTTGTGTTTAATTTCTATATGATAAAGTAATGTTACAAAAATACGCATTTTTTTTAAATGGGTTATCTTCAGATATAAAATTTCGGCGAAACGCCTCAATTTATGTTTTTAAAATAAAATAGCTTGAAAAACAAAAGAAATGTCTTTTATTTGCTCGCATGAGGGCATTACACACATATTTCATCGTTGCTTTTTTTGCGTTACCTGTTTGTTGGATAACCGCACAAGAAGTACCCCGCACCCTCAATTTTACGAAAAATGACTACCACGCTCAAAACCAAAACTGGTCAATAACCCAATCCATTGACGGTGAAATGTTCTTTGGCAACGGCGATGGACTCCTACGATTTGATGGTGCAACATGGTCAACATTGCCTTTACCGAACAAACAAATTATTCGTTCTGTTGCTGCTGATGGACATGGGCGCATTTATGCGGGTGGCTATGCAGAGTTTGGTTTTTTTCAAAAAAATGCTTTTGGCAACCTCGAATATACCCCCCTCAGTAATAATGTCAAATTTGAGAAAGTAAAACGTGAAGAAATCTGGCACATTGTCGTTACGCCACAAGCGGTCTATTTTCAATCATTTTCAACGATTTATAAATATGATTTTCATGACATAAATGTATTGAGTCCGCCAGGCAATATCATGTTTTTACATGAAGTCAATGGGCGACTCATTCTGCCTGTTATTTCAAAAGGCTTGTATGAACTGACAAAAACCAATGAATTTCAATTCATTGAACACAGCGGTTTTTTTGAAAAAAAAATCATCTCTACCATTTTGCCATACGGCGACAATGGCTTCCTCATTGGCACTGTTCGCGATGGTATTTTTGTCTTTGAAAATAAGCAATTTAGGACATGGTCGGAATCTGCTCAAGGGCTTTCCCGAAACTTTCAACTCAATAAAGGGCTGCGTTTCACCAATGGCAACTATGCTTTTGGAACAATTTTGAACGGTGTTTATTTGTTACGGCCCGATGGTTCGACCATTCGACACATCAACAAAGAAAACGGATTGCAGAATAATACAGTGCTTTCGATGCACGAAGACCGCATGCAAAACCTTTGGTTAGGACTCGATAAAGGCATTGATTTGGTGGATTTGACGGCACCTTTGACCTTTTTTCAAGACCGAAGTGGAAAAATTGGGGCGGTATATGCTGCCGCTATTTTTAATGCGAAACTGTTTGTTGGCACAAATCAAGGCTTGTTTTACAAAACAGGCGGTTCAACTGAAAATTTCACTTTGCTCAATGGCACACAAGGGCAAGTTTGGGATTTAAAAGTCATTGATAATCAATTACTTATCGGTCATAACAGCGGTAGTTTCATGTTAAACAACAGTAACCAATTGTCTAAAATTTCAGAAGTCACAGGTGGTTGGTGTACAATTAGACACCCATTTGTAAAAGACGTGATCTTACAAGGCACTTACACAGGTATTGCTGTTTTTCAAAAGAATATAGGCATTTGGTCTGTTTTGAAAAAAATTAACAATTTCAACGAACCTGTAAAAAAAATTGCCTTTGATTCTGTTGGCAATCTATGGGCAATCAACGCTTATCATCAGCTTTTTAAGCTCAAAATCAATCAAAATTTTGAAAATACTGAGGGGGCTATACCAATGAAAATAGGGAATGCCGTCAAGTATGATTTTTCAAAAATAGGTAATGAGTTTTATATCAAAGCAGACGACACATATTATATGTATGAAAACGACAAAACAAGCTTTCGCAAAGTGGAAAACAAAGGCTTTGTAAATTGTAAACTAAGCGGTGGTATTGGCAATGATTTTATGAAAATTCATCCAGATTTTGTTGAAATACTGAGGGGGGGTAAAATGCCTATTCGCTTGCGTTTGAAATTGATTACGGACTACGAATCCATTGTTACACTTGACAGCAGTCGTTACCTTTTTGGTTTAGATGATGGCTATGCTCTTTTTAACAAAAAAAACACGGCTCCAAATATCCCTTTTACACCCAAACCCATTATTCGTTTGTTCGCCAAAGACGGTGCTTCGTTTCATTTTTATCCATCTGATTCTACTCGAACATTGTTACGGTTGTCGCCTGATTATCGCGCGTTGCGGATTGATGTGAGCCTACCCTACTTTACAGATGCCGCTCGATATAGTTATTTTTTGACAGGTCACTCAACCGATTGGTCGCCTTGGGAATCTGCTACTTCACATGAATTTGCCAACTTATCGGCTGGAAAACACGTTTTTAACTTGAAAAACGACATCACAGGAGAAGAAACGGCGATAGAATTTGACATTAAACCACATTGGTATGAAACAATTTGGGCAAAAATCGACTACTTTTTGGCTGCTATCAGTCTGGTTTTTCTACTCCTAAAATTTCATAGAATCCAACTCGACAATCAACGCCTACACCTTGAAGCTGAAATGTTGCGTGAACTTGAACAACAACGCATCAGAGCCGACAATGAAAAACTGCACCTCGACATCATCAACAAAAGCCAAGAATTGGCTAACTCGACAATGGGTATTATCCGAAAAAATGAAATTCTGATTGAAATTAAAGATGAATTGGAGAACATAAAAGCAGAACACAACACCCGTTTTCCTGAAAAACACTATACGAAATTGAAAAAAATGATAGAAAACAACCTATCCAGTGAAGAGAATTGGCTTGTTTTTGAAGAGAATTTCAACCAAGTACATGAGGATTTTTTGAAACGATTGAAAACGGAATATACTGATTTAACGCCTGGTGATTTAAAATTAGCGGCTTACTTGCGTATGAATTTGACCTCAAAAGAAATCAGTCCATTGCTGTACATCTCTATTCGCGGTGTCGAAAACAAGCGGTATCGGTTGCGTAAAAAATTAGCTTTGCATGACAGTGATAATTTGACGGAGTTTATATTGAAATACTGATCCGAAGGATTCCTTTAGAAGTGAGTGCTTTTTTGAAAAATAAAAACATTTCATTTTCCTCTTATTTTAGCCATCATGAGGTGGCTTTTTTTTTGTTTTAAAATATTATTTCTTCAAAATATTGAAAATCAAGGCTTTATAAATAAGCCAATTGGTTACAAAGCGGTTAATGATGTGGTGATAGCACGTTTGGCGTAGTTGTAGTGAGGTCAAAAATTAGCTTTTGGTTTGGCAATAGACTATCTTTGGTTCATAATAATTCGGTTTTTTAAGTGGTTTACCAATAATCATTTTAAAAATCGAACAACAAGAATTCTGAAACCAAACAAAATGACAATACTTCGTACCCATATTTTTTCCATTTTTATGGTCATCATTTGCTTGACATTGCCCTTTTTACTGAGGGGTCAAACACCGTCTGCGCCGACAAATGTGGTAGCCGTTGGCTATGACAGTCATGTGGAATTGACTTGGGCCTCTGTCTCAAATGTTCAAAATTATCAGATTTGGCGGTCAACAAATGGGGGAATAAAATTCGATTCACTCAAAACGGTGAGCGATACGATGTTGATAGATTTTGTTAGGTCGTTGGGTTCAAATTTCTCACTCATATATAAGGTGAAAGCGGTCGGTACAGTCGGAACAATTTCAGGTTTTTCGAACATTGCATCAGCTCATGTGCATCCGATGCCCGATGATAGTTTGATGGAAATGGTGCAACGTTATTCGTTTCGGTATTTCCGTGAATTTCAACATCCTGTGGCGGGCATGGCAAGAGAGCGTAATACATCGAGCAACACTGTGACAACTGGCGGCACTGGATTTGGTGTTATGGCTTGGGTCGTTGCTGTTGAGCGCGGTTGGGTGTCGCGTACTGAGGGGGTGGATTATATGCTCAAATTATTGTCTTTTTTGCAAATAGCAGACCGTTTTGCAGGTGTTTATCCGCATTGGATGAATGGGCAAACGGGCAAAGTACAACCTTTTAGCACTTATGACAACGGTGGGGATTTGGTCGAAACATCCTTTTTGCTGCAAGGTTTGTTGACAGCGCGCCAGTATTTCAATCGCTCAACAACAGAAGAAACGACGATTCGTCAGACTATAACAGACCTTTGGCAAGGCGTAAATTGGCAATTTTATAGGAAAAACAATGAAAATGTCTTGTATTGGCATTATTCGCCAAACTACACTTGGCGAATGAATTTCCAATTACGGGGTTATAATGAGGCATTAATAACCTACTTATTGGCTGTGGCATCGCCTACAAAAGGCGTTCCCGCAAGTCTTTATCATCAAGGTTGGGCGAGCAGTAATAATTATCGGAATGGACAGACCTACTATGGACGGACGCTGCAAGTGGGTCCTTTGGCGGGCGGTCCGTTGTTTTTTGCACATTATTCCTATTTGGGATTTGACCCACGCCGTAAAAAGGACGCTTATGCTAATTATTGGCACCACAATGTGGCACAAACGCTCATCAATTGGGAATACTGTAAAAGTAATCCACTCAATAAAACAGGCTATTCAGCCGATAATTGGGGTTTAACAGCAAGTGACGACCCGACAGGTTATTTGGCACATGCACCGCTCGAATCTACGGACAATGGTACGATATCGCCAACAGCGGCTTTGAGTTCAATGCCCTATTCTCCTACGCAAAGCATGGCAGCTTTGAAGTATTTTTATAGAACACAAGGTGAAAGGCTTTGGGGCAAATATGGCTTTTATGATGCTTTTAACTTAGGTCAAAATTGGTTTGCCACGTCATATTTAGCAATTGACCAAGGACCGATTGTGGGCATGATTGAAAACCATCGGACAGGGCTTTTATGGCGGCTTTTTATGTCAAATCCTGAAATTCAACCTGCTTTGGATGCGATTGGGTTTGTACCTGATGCGACTTCTGCAAAAGATATTCTTGAAAAAAACGAAAATACTGAGGGGGTCAGCTTATCTGTTTTCCCTAATCCAAGTATTGATAAAACAATGATTGTCATTGATTTACAAAAAACAGAAACGGTTAGTTTAGACATTGCAGACGTGACAGGTCGGGTCATAAAAACCGTTTTTCAAAATAAAAATTTACCCGAAGGGAAAACACAAGTATCCGTCGAGACGACAGATTTACCTAATGGTTTTTATGCCCTTATACTGAGGGGGTCAAATTTTATAAGAAAAGAGAAACTAATAAAGAGTTTATAGATGATCGTAGATATAGGATAGTTTTTTCTCATTACTATCCATTATCAACTATCCATTATCAACTAAATTACTATTCAAAAACCAGTATTATTTAACCAAATCGTTTTATTCGTTATGAAAAAAATTCTACTCTCTCTATCATTACTGCTCATAGCAGTCGGCTTTATGAAAGCCCAAATCAATGAAAATTTTGAAAGCGGAACAGCTTCGCTCAATTGGGAAGCTCCAGACGGCACTTGGAGTGGTGTGGTGAATAACCCAAAGCCCAATGTTGTCAACAACTCGACAAAAGTCGGTCGTTACATCAAAAAAGACTCTTCGGCGTACAGTCTTTTTTGGGCAAAATTTACAACGCCTATTAACTTAACAACCAATAACCGTTTCAAAATCAATGTGTATTCTAAAAAAGCGGGTACTTTGATTTTCAAATTGGAAGGGCCAAAAGGCAACAAAGAGGTGTCGAAACAAATCGTAGTGACCAATGCTTGGCAAGAATACAGCCTTGATTTCAAGAGTGCAAGTGCTGTTGATTCACTCAATCGCCTCATTTTGTTCTTTGACGCGGGTGTTGGCAATTCAAAATTGGATACTTTCTGGTTTGACAATATCCAACAACTCCCTGCGGATGCATGTTCAGGCGTTGCGCCAAACTTATCTATTCTTGACGACTTTGAATGTCAACGCAATGCCAATTATTTTGACACTTGGGATTCGCTCACTGTTGTTAACAATCCTGACCCAACTGGTGTCAATACGTCTGCAAAAGTTGGTCGCTATGTTGACCCTGTTGGTGCTGGTTTAGAGTGGGCGGCTCTCGTTCATAATAATGTCACACCGATTGATTTGAGTGTCAATAATTACATGCGCCTTAAAATTTGGGCACCCAAAGTAGGAAATTTACTATTAAAGTTGGAAGATGGTGGTGCAGCTATGGAGGTTTCGATTCCGATAACGGCAGCAATGACCAATAAATGGGTTAGTGTTGGCGGCGATTTCAGTGGTGCCGCTTTTCGAGGCTTGAAAAAAGCTGTTTTGTTTTTCAATGCGGGTACTGTGGCAACGGCGGGTGATGTTTATTTTTTCGACGATTGGATGTTTACGGAAAGACCTGCGCTTGAAGACTTTGAAACGACGCCAAAAATGACGTGGACAAGTACAACAGGCACTTATGCACCTGTCGCAAATCCAACTGTGAATGCAACGAATAACAGCCCAAATGTCGGTAAATTCACACGCGGTACAACGGCAATCTCTGTTCTTTCGGGAGCTTTACCTACAGGTTTCAAAGTGGATGCTACTTCGCCACAAATAAACCTACAAGTGCTTGCGCCTGCGGGTTCAGTTGGACAAAAGGTTAAAATTCAATTAGTTAGTGCTTTGCAAGGCAGTAAGGAAGCGGAAGCGACGATTGACTCGGCGGGTACGTGGACGAATTTGGGCTTCGATTTATCGTCAGCGATTGGGATTACAGATATTGGTTCTATCAATATTTTGTTTAATTCAGGAACAGCGGCAAGTGGAGCAATTTATCATTATGACAATTTGAAACAAGGTAAATTGACGCTCAATGCTTGTTTGACAGTTGTGCCTATTCCTACTATTTTAGATGACTACGAATGTCAACGCAACACCACTTATGGTGGAGGTAGCACTCTTTTGACCATCATCAACAATTCACAACAAGGTACAGGCAACCCAAGTGATAAAATTGGTCGTTATGCAGACCCTTCGGACGAATGGTCGGCTTTGAGTTTGACAAGCACAACAGCTTTGAATTTATCGAAATACAATCAATTCAGTATGAAAGTTTTTGCGCCACGTGCGGGTATTCCGATGTTATTCAAACTCGAAGGTGGTACTTCGGGCGGAAAAGAAATTTGGGATACAGTTAGAACAGCAAATACTTGGGTAACATTCAATATCGATTTCAGCACTGTAAAAGCGAATAACTACAAAAACGTGGCTATTTTCTTCAACGGTAGCGTGGCGAATTCAGGCAACGACATCTATTTGATTGATGATTTGCAATGGAAATCAGAACCTATTACGGGTTGTGCCGTCAATTTTGAAACACCAGATAGAACTTTGCCTTTCAAATATTTTGCAAACGATACGCTCGATGGCAAATTTGCACGGGTCTTACCAAATCCGAAAAAAGCAACTATCAATGTTAGTAATACTGTTATGGAATTCAAGCGTTTGCCAAACAGTACGGTATTCACAGGTGGCTTTTTCGACTTCCCTGCACCAATGAAATGGACAACAAGTACCCTAACGGTAAAAGCCAAAGTATTGATGGATCATATCGGCAATGTAACGGCTAAATTGGAAGGATCCCCTGGTGGGCCAAACAATATTGAAATTCCAATTATTAATACAAAGGTGAATGAATGGGAAGAAATGACATTCAATTTTACAGGCAAAGGAACACCTGTCATCACAGGGAAAGAAGGTTATACACGTTTGACATTAATAGTTGACTTTCAGATTGCTGTTCCAACAGTTATTCAAACCAGCTATATTGACGACATCGTTATCAGCGAAGGCACTTGCGGTACGACGGGTATTTTTGAAAATGCTAAGGTTGAATCGCTGAAAGTATATCCAAATCCTGCTTTCAACGAGTTATTTGTTCAAAATACTGAGGGGGTACGCCGTCTTGAAATTACCAATATGTTGGGTCAAAAGGTTAAAATTGTCAACTTAAATACTGTTGACACTTACACCGTTTCACTCGATGGTTTGGACAGAGGCATGTACCTGATTTCAGCGTACAATGACAAGGGCTTGGTTGCCAATAATAAATTTGTGAAAGAGTAGTACTTGTTTTTCATACATCTGTTGAGGGTTTTGTCGGGCTGCCTTTTGGGTAGCTCGACGACCCCTCAGTATTTTTAATTGAATGAGGCTGTATCAAAAGGCAACGACTCTTTTTTTGTTCAGAATATTATTTCGATTCGGACACCATGTTCGGGGAACTTTCAAAGTTCCCCGAACATAAATGTCGTTCAATAAAATAATATTTGGTAGACAAAGTCAGTTCGTACCTTTTGAGACAGCCTCATTCCCAAAAAAATGTCGTCAATGAAAGCTAAACATCTACTCACGACTTTGTTTTTCTTCATTTTTCTGTTGGGTTGCGACCAAAAACCCACTATCCAAACCGTTCAAACGCCACCAAAAGACAATCCTAAATTTTCGCTCGATGAGTTGGAACGCCGCACCTTTCGCTGGTTTTGGGATTTGGTGGACAAAAACTATCAAGTACCTGACCGTCATCCGCAACGCGACTTTTCAAGCATCGCTGCTACGGGTTTTGGGCTAACGGCTTATTCTATTGGTGCTGAACGCGGCTATGTGACCCGCTCACAAGCGGCTGATAGAGTGGTCAAAACGCTGCGGGCTTTGTGGGCAATGCCACAAGGCGATGCCAAGGCGGGTGTGAGCGGTTACAAAGGCTTTTACTACCATTTCCTTGACCATGAAAACTCATTGCGCTTCAAAGAAGTGGAATTGTCCTCGATTGACACAGGCTTACTTATGGCAGGCGTGCTGTCTGTTATGTCCTATTTTGATAAAAAAAACGACCCTATTGAAAAGGAAATACATGAATTAACAGAAAAGCTATACCAGCGTGTGGACTGGTCTTTTTTCTTAAATGACAACAAAAACCTCTCTATGGGCTACCATCCCGGACGTGGTTTTTTGAAAGCGGAATGGATTGGTTACAACGAAGCGATGGTGCTACTTGTCATGGCGATTGGTTCGCCGACGCATCCGATTCCTGCCGATTGTTGGGATCGCTGGTGTGCACCTTACAAATGGGCAACCTATCAAGGACAAGCACACGTCAATTTTGAGCCGCTTTTTGGGCATCAGTACAGCCAAATGTATATTGATTTTAGGGACATCCAAGACCCTTATATGAAAGCCAAAGGCATTGATTATTTTGAAAACTCACGCCGTGCGACCCTTGCTCAACGCAGTTATGCCATAGAAAATCCAAACAGTTATAAAAATTACAGTGCAAACGAATGGGGCTTGACCGCTTGTAATGGTCCCCGTGACACCACTATCACCATCAAGGGCAAAAAACATAAGTTCTTTGAATATGGCGCACGAGGGGCAGCATCCATTCGTGTCGTTGACGATGGCACTATTGCCCCAACGGCTGTCGGTGGCTCGATTCCTTTCGCGCCCGAAGTCTGCATTCCTGCCCTTGAAAATATGTGGAATAAATACTACAACACACCACTTGTGACTGAATACGGTTTCAAAGACGCTTATAATCCGACTTATACTTTTTATTCAGTGAACAATATAAATCCAAACATTAATGAAAGTGGCTGGATTGACCGCGATTACCTCGGTATTGACCAAGGACCAATCGTTATTCAGATTGAAAACCATCGTTCAAACCTTGTTTGGAATTTGATGAAAAAGAATCCTTACATCGTAGCAGGTTTGAAGAAAGCAGGTTTTAAAGGGGGGTGGTTGGATATTGTTAAAAATTAACGCATTACCCTTTTTTGTCATTCTGAACGAAGTGAAAGAACCAAAATAAAATAATATTCAGATTCTTTCACTTCGTTCAGAATGACAAAAACTGCTCTCGATAGAAATCCTAAACATCTAAAATAAATCATCATAAATATATGAATATCAAACGTTTAAACATACTCATCTTACTCTTAACGAGTGCGACCATTCTCTTTGGACAAAGCCCAAAGAAGAAAAAAGCCACCCCTCAGTATAAAGACCCAATAGACCGAAAAGTAGATTCTGTCTTAAACAAAATGAACCTTGAAGAGAAAATAGGGCAACTCACCCTCTTCACCTCCGATTGGGACGTGACGGGCCCGACGATTCGTAAAGGTTATGCCGACGACATCCGTTCAGGCAAATGTGGCAATATTTTCAACGCGCACACCGCCGATTACAACCGCAAATTGCAGGAAATAGCGATGAAGGAAACGCGCATGAAAATCCCTTTACTCTTCGGTTACGATGTCATTCATGGCTACAAAACCATTTTTCCGATTCCACTTGGCGAGTCGGCGAGTTGGGATATGGCAGTCATTGAAAACTCTGCTCGCATCGCTGCCGCAGAAGCTTCCGCCGCTGGTTTGCATTGGACGTATGCGCCTATGCTCGACATCTCGCGCGACCCACGTTGGGGGCGTTGTACGGAGGGGGCAGGCGAAGACGTGTACCTCGGTTCTATGATTGGTGCGGCTCGGACACGTGGTTTTCAAGGCAAAATAGGCTCTACTTCAAGCATTGCCGCTTGTGCTAAACACTTTGCGGCGTATGGGGCTGCCCAAGCGGGGCGTGATTATAACACCGTTGACATGTCCGAAATGAGTCTTTGGGAAACCTATTTGCCGCCTTTCAAAGCCAGTTTAGACGCAGGTGCTTTGACATTCATGACTTCTTTCAATGACATAAACGGCGTGCCTTCAACTGCAAATCATCACCTTTTGACCGATATTCTTAGGAAAAAATGGGGTTTTAAAGGTTTTATCGTGACAGATTATACGTCTATCAATGAAATGGTCAATCATGGCAACGTAAAAGACGACAAAGACGCAGGCGAAAAATCCATCAACGCTGGCGTGGATATGGACATGCAAGGAGCGGTCTTTTACAATTATTTGCAAAAATCATTGGCGGAAGGTAAGGTCAATATTCAAACTGTCAACGATGCGGTCAAACGCATTTTAAGAGTCAAGTTTCAACTCGGTTTGTTCGATGACCCTTATAAATTCAGCAATACGGATAGGGAAAAGCGGGTTGTTTTTTCAAAAGAAAACCGTGATGCGGCAAGAGATGCAGCCCGTAAAAGTATGGTTTTGTTAAAAAACAATGCTTTTACCCTACCCCTCAGTAAAAACATCAAAACAATCGCCGTTCTTGGTCCACTTGCCGATTCCAAAATTGATCTCATCGGTTCATGGTCGGGAGCGGGCGATGGCAATGCTTGCGTGAGCCTTTTGGAAGGCATTAAAGCTGCCCTACCCAATGCCAATATTTTGCACGCCAAAGGCTGCGATTTAGAAAATACCTTCCCTGCTATGAACCATCCCATGATGAACAAAGAGGGTTTTCCTGATGCGGTTAAAGCAGCGAATCAAGCCGATGCGGTCATCGTCGCAGTTGGTGAACGTGGTTGGATGACTGGTGAAGCCGCTTCTCGTGCTGACATTGGTTTGCCAGGCGTTCAAAAAGAATTGGTTTTGGAACTCATCAAAACGGGCAAACCCATCGTCGTTGTGCTGATGAATGGTCGTCCCTTGACCTTTCCAGAAGTTGCCGACAGTGCTTCGGCAATCTTAGAAACATGGTTTTCAGGTACAGAAGGCGGTCATGCCATAGCCGATGTGCTGTTTGGCGACTACAATCCTTCGGGCAAATTGCCGATGACGTTCCCACGTTCTGTCGGTCAAATTCCCTTGTATTATTGTCAAAAAAACACAGGTCGCCCTTTTGATGCCAATAATAAATACACATCAAAATACATGGATATGGCGAACACCCCTCAGTATCCGTTCGGTTTTGGCTTGAGTTATACGACTTTTGCCTACGAAAACCTAAAAGTTGACAAACCAATTTGGGGTTTTAAGGATAAACTAAATATCTCTGTTACATTGACAAATACAGGTACTCAAGATGGCGAGGAAGTGGCACAACTCTATGTCCGCGATTTGGTCGGCAGTCTGACAAGACCGTTGAAAGAACTAAAAGGTTTTAAAAAAGTCTTTTTGAAACGCGGTGAATCGCAAATCATTAACTTTACTTTGACAGCAGATGATGTCGCATTTTATCATCAAAATTTAGAGAAAAAAGCAGAAGCGGGGGACTTTGACATCATGGTTGGCGGCTCTTCTGATGCGGTTAAAACGGTGCGGGTGACGTTGAAATGACCCCTCAGTATTTTTATTCACTTTACACTTTTTTGTCATTCTGAACGAAGTGAAAGAATCTAAATGGAATATTATCCAGATTCTTTCACTTCGTTCAGAATGACAAAAAATCAAACAAAAAGATATGAAACAAATCTACTTTCTGCTCCTTGTTTTTATCCTTATTTTAGGAAAAACAACAGCACAAACAAACCCATTTGAGCCTGAAATCAAGGCTTTTGAAGCAAAAGACTCAATAAATGACCCTATTTCAGGTCAAATATTGCTCTATGGCAGTTCCACACTGCGCCTTTGGGACAGCTATGCAGTAGACTTTGCCAACAAAAACTTGAAGGTCGTAAATCGCGGTTTTGGCGGTTCGCAAACGAGCGATGCCAATTTGTTTTTTGACCGCGTGGTTGTGCCGCACAAGCCTAAATACATCTTTTTTTATGAAGGCGACAACGACATCAACGCAGGCAAAAGCGTCGAAACGGCTTTTGAAGACACCAAAACCTTTGTAAAAAAGGTGAAAACACAATCACCCAATACCCGCATCGTCTTTTTTGCCATCAAACCCAGTCCGTCTCGGATTTTGCAGTTTGACAAACAAAAAGAATTTAATATCAAGCTTTGGAAATGGGTACAAGAAGAGAAAGGTTTGTATTTCATTGATACGTTCAATCGGATGCTCGGCAGCGACGGCAAGCCCGATGCGAAACTTTTTAAAGCCGATATGCTGCACATGAACGCGGATGGTTATGCGATTTGGACAATACAAGTGCAGAAGTTCTTGAAAAGGTGGGAAAAATAAAACGTTGGCAAGGTTTCATAACCTTGCCAACGTTGAAAAGTCACCCCCTCAGTAAAATGAGTATTAAAGGTCAGTGAATGGATTAAGATACTTCAAATCGGGGATTCTTTTAAAGTCACTATCGTTCCTTGAAATCAAAGTCATATCGTGCACAAGAGCGGTTGCAGCGATGATGGCATCAGCCAATTTGATTCTACGCGCTTTTTTAATTTCAATCGTTTTCTCAACGACATCGCGTGTTAATTCAATGATAATAGAACCATCAATGAAGCCCTCATTAATCATAGACTCATATTCAGTAGATAAAGGATAACCAAGCGTTTCAATTTCTGTGATGACAGAGATATAGATGCCTTTATCTACTTCATCTTGCAAAAAAGCATTCGCTCTTTTTGGTAAAGAGCCGTTGCAAAAATAAATAACGGTATTGGTATCTAAGATATATCTCTCTATCATTCACTGCGCCAGCTTTTGGTTAAAGAATCAATTTCATCGTTGGTCATTTTATGTTTATATGCGCCCATTAAAGTGCTTAATTTAACTCTTTTGCGCGGCGGTACGAAAGGAGAATCACCACGCATACTACGAGCAATAGCGTCTATCTCATTGATAGATAAATCCGATTTTATTGCACCGCGTAGTTGCGTTAAATCAATCTTTTCACGGGGATACCAAAAATCAGATTCATCAATAACTGGTGTCTTTTGAATATCAGATTCATCTGTTGGCTTCAGATTAGATTGAACATAAGGCGATGCTGCCGTTTCTTCAACGCCTTGCAAGTTTTCTTCAATAGGCGGATACAAAGGCGAAACCACAGACAGCTCGGTGGCAGAAGAAACGGTTTTTAAAATAATGACTTCAACTGCTGTATCATTGAATTCTGAAGGCAAATCAAGGGTTATTTGCCCATTTTTGACCGTTGTTTGAACTTTATAAGCATCCATAAGCAATGTATTTTAAACAAAGTTACACATTTTTCTATAAACCTACTTTCATGTTTCAATCCTCATACTTCATATTTTAATAACTAAACTTAACCGAATTATGAAAAAACTAATATTCTCACAGCTCTTACTCTTGTTCAGCGTCGTCGCCTTTGGGCAAACGATGACCGTACAAGGCAAAGTGACAGATGCCAAAACGAATGAAACCTTGATTGGTGCCAGTATCGTTGTTAAAGGCACGACAAATGGCACTTTGACGGATATTGATGGCTATTTCACACTCGATAAAGTGCCGCCAAATGGCACTTTGACCTTTTCTTATGTCGGCTATATCGCGCAAGATGTAGCAGTCAGCAGTCAAAAAACCATCAATATTGTCCTTGAAGAAGAAGACGCAACATTGAGAGAACTCGTCGTCGTCGGTTACGGCACGCAGAAAAAAAGCGATGTGACAGGCGCCATTTCTTCGGTCAAAGGCAAGGATATTGCTTCCATAGCGACCCCCTCAGTAGCACAGGCTTTGCAAGGCAAAGTTGCAGGGGTTTTGGTCACACCTGCTTCGGGTTCACCTGGTGCAAGTGCGGTCATTCGCATACGTGGCACAGGGACATTGAACAATTCCAGCCCTTTTTACGTCATTGACGGTCTGTTGAGCGACGATATTTCGTTTGTTAGTCCAAACGATGTGGAGTCTATTGAGGTCTTGAAAGATGCTTCGGCAACGGCTATTTATGGCTCGCGTGGGGCAAATGGCGTTATCATTGTCACAACAAAAAAGGGCAAATCGGGCAAACCTGTTATCGGTTTGTCGTCCTATTATGGCTCACAAGATTTGGTCAAAAAAATACCTTTGGCGAATGCCACTGAATATGCAACGCTTCGCAATCAAGCCGCTAAAAATGCAGGTTCAGCGACGATTCCCTACCCTAACCCCTCGTCCTTTGGCGAAGGAACGGACTGGCAAAACGAAATTTTCAGAACTGCACCCATGCAAAACGTCAACCTATCGGCTCGTGGTGGCAATGATATGATGACATACAGCATCAGTGGTGACTACTTCAAACAAGAAGGTATTTTGCAAAATGGCGACTACGAACGCCTGTCGTTACGCATCAATAATGAGTATAAATTGAATAATTTTATCAAAATTGGACATAATCTGTCGTTGATTAATACAAAAAGTAACTACGCTCCTGGCACTATTTACAATGCTTACTATGCGCCGCCAACAATTGCACCGATTGACTCGGCTGGTAAATTTGGCAACACAACATCCGATGGTTCAGTTGGCAATCCTGTGGCGCAGCGGTATTATGAGCGTTACAACAACGGGAGCGGCTTCCGTACTGCTGGTAATGCCTATATTGACATCAATTTGTTTAAAGGTTTGACGTATCGCTCCAATTTTGGTTTGGATTTATCGAACAACGAAGCGAAACGATTTCTACCCGTTTTCAGAGTGACGGATATTCAGAAAAACGATATCAACTCCCTCAGTGCTTCGCGCAGTAAAGGCATCAATAAGTTGTGGGAAAACACCGCAACGTATGACAATACCTTCGGCAAACACCACATCAACCTCTTGGCGGGTGTGACCGCGCAAACCAACGACGATTGGTTTTTAGGTGGTTCAGCGACCAATTTACCAGGCGATGTGAACAACATTGATGGCAATATCAAAGATTTGCTCTATTTACGGGCAGGAACAGCGGGTTTTACCGTCACTGAAAGCAGCAACGGTTGGCGGATGTTTTCACAATTGTATCGCATCAATTATGCTTACAATGACAAATACCTTTTGACAGCTTCTACGCGAATTGATAAATCTTCAAAATTTGGTAAAAACAAACGAACAGGCATTTTTCCTTCATTTAGTGTAGGTTGGCGATTGAAAGAAGAAGATTTTTTAAAAAACGTGGATTGGGTTTCTTCACTCAAGTTACGTGGCAGTTTTGGCGTTACGGGTAACGATAAGATTGACCAAAACTCAAAAAGCCCACCTGTGACCGATAAGCTCGATGCTATTTTTGGCGCAAGCGAAAAGTTTTTCCCTGGCGCAACGATTACCCGTTTGGCAAATCCAAACTTACATTGGGAAGAAACCAAGCAAGTAAACTTCGGTTTTGAAGCAGGTTTTCTCAATAATCGCTTGACAACTGAAATAGATTGGTACAAAAGGACGACTTCTGACATTTTGTCTGCTTTACCGATTCCAGGATTTATCGGCGCATCTGACCCGCCTGTAGTCAATTCTGCTTCGGTTTTCAATCAAGGTTTTGACATCAATTTGGGTTGGCGTGACCGTATCAAACAAGGTTTTGGCTACAATGTCAATGTCATTGTCTCAACCGTTCACAATGAAGTCATTGATTTGGGCGAAGGCAAAACAGAGATTTTTAGCGGCGGCGTAGGCGAAGGCGGCAAACTCGGCACACGGACGGTTGACAGTCTGCCCATCGGTGCCTACTATGGTTACAAAGTCGCAGGCGTTTATCAGAATGCAGAAGACTTGGCGAAATACCCTAAACGTGTGGGCGAAACGCCCGGTAAAGACGTTTTTGCAGGTGATTTGCGCTATGCCGACTTAAATGGTGATGGTGTTATAACAGACAAAGACCGCACGTATTTAGGCAGTCCAATACCTACTTTAACTTATACACTCAACCTTGGGGCAGACTATAAAGGCATTGATTTCTCGATCCAAATCAGTGGCGTAACAGGTAATAAAGTGATGAATGCCAAACGTTTAGCGCGTTTTTCAACAGGTAATTTTGAAAAAACATTCCTCAATGGTTGGAATGGCGAAGGCACAAGCAACTTTGAGCCACGTGTGACGATAGGCGGACGCAACTATGAAGTGTCTGACCGTTTTATTGAAGACGGTGCGTTTACCTCAATCCGCAATGCACAAATCGGCTACACTTTACCCCTCAGTATTGTCCGTAAAATTAAAATGTCCAGCTTCCGTATTTATGTGGCAGCAACGAACCTGAAAATGTGGACAAAATACACAGGCTACACGCCCGAAGTGGTCAATGGCGACGACTCGTTTTCAGTCGGTATTGATAGAGGCATTTATCCTGTTGCCAAGACCGTGACGGTTGGGGTGAATGTAGGTTTTTAGTTCCCTCCGGATGACAAAAGATGAGATTTACTAAATTTTAAAAATTTAGTAAATCTGTGCCGCCGACCATTGATACCCCCTCAGTAAAAAATCATTTTTCAACATATAAAACGATTAAAAATGAAAAAGATAAAGTTCATATTGCCGCTTTTACTGCTCATCGCCAGCAGTTGTAAAGACAGTTATTTTGAGGTCACACCACGTGGGCAATTGACCGCCGAGAACTTTTTTCAAACCGAGGAACACGCCCGTTTAGCGACCAATGCCGTCTATAATGTGCTGCGTAACTGGGAAATCAGCGTATTTGCGTACATCGGTTGCACAGATATCATCAGCGACGATACCGACAAAGGCAGCGAGCCAAATGATGCCGCTTTCCTTCTGGATGTGGATAATTTCACATTTGATGCCGCCAATGTTGCGCCCGTTACCTTGTGGAATGGCTATTATAGAGCTATTTTCAGGGCAAATATCGCTATTGAACGCATTCCAGAAATCAAAATGGATGTCGCTTTGCAAAACCGTTTGATTGCTGAATCCAAGTTTTTGAGGGCTTATTTTTACTTCAATTTAGTCCGTTGGTATGGCGACTTACCGCTTGTGACCAAACAATTGACACAAGACGAATTTAAGCAAAAACGCAACACAACGACAGAAGTATATGCCCAAATCATCACCGATCTGAAGGCAGCAATTGACATTTTACCTGAAAAATCGAAGTACGCACCCGATGATATAGGGCGTGCCACCAAAGGCGCAGCAAAAGGTCTGTTGGCAAAAGTCTATTTGACGACAAAGGATTACGTAAATGCCGAAAAATACGCTCTTGAAGTTATCAACTCAAACGAGTATGCTTTACTGTCTGATTATACTAAAATCTTTACGCCAGAAGGTGAAAACTCTTCGGAATCGGTTTTTGAAGTCGGCGCAACAGTCAGCACAGAACGCTACGACGGTGGTTCGCAATACAATGAAGTGCAAGGTGTACGCGGCGACCCAAATCTCGGTTGGGGTTTCAATCGTCCGTCCGACAGTTTTATTTTGGAGTTTGAACCGGGCGACCCACGCCGTGAAGCTTCGATTTTGTATGAAGGCGAAGTGTTACCTGATGGTTCTGCCATTATTGCCAAAAATCCACGCATTTTTAATGCCCGATTCAATCAAAAAGCATGGGTGCCAACGCATCCGGGTGGCAACGGCGCAGGTCCCGGCAATATCCGTTTGTTGCGTTTTGCCGATGTCGTTTTGATTGCCGCCGAAGCCGAAAATGAAAATGGCAAAACAGTTATGGCTTTAACGCACCTCAATTCGGTCAGAAAACGGGCGCGCGGAACGAACACAAATATCCTTCCCGATGTAACGGAAACCGACAAAGTCAAATTACGAGACAAAATTTGGCATGAACGCCGCGTCGAGCTGGGCTTAGAACAACAACGCTGGTTCGACCTCCTCCGCACAGGTCAAGCCGAAGCCGCCATGGTAAAAAATGGTAAAAATTTCAAGAAAAACAAGCATGAATTGCTGCCGATTCCACAAGCAGAAATAGATTTGAGTGCGGGTACTTTATCGCAGAACCAAGGTTATTGATACAGTTTTTAAAGATTTTAGAGTCTGTACAAAAAATAGTGTACTCTAATTCCGAAGGAATTAAATACGAATAACCGTAGATGAAATCTACGGACGTAGGGAAAGCTGTCTCCCAACTCTGAAAGAGTTGAATATCAAACACTTATCAGCTAATTCCCAAATTCAATTCCCTCGGAATTGTGGGATTGTTCGTTGTTTATTCCGTAGATTTCATCTACGGTTGTTCATATTCTACGCTTTCAGCGTTGGGGTTGCTGTTTTTTGTTTGCTCCCTGAACACAAAAGGCGACAAAATACCCCCCTCAGTATTTTGTCGCCTTTTATGTTAAAGTTTCTAAATGACAACCCAAAAAAATACGTAAAACACTAAAAACACTAACTTTGCCGAAAATACACCTTCAAATATCTTATGAAAAAAATCTACCTATTTGTATTCATTACAATTGCCAGCTACTTTCCGCTTTTTTTACATTTAGATGCCATTCCCATGATGATTTGGGACGAAGTGCGTTTGGCAGTCAGTGCCTACGAAATGAATCAAAGCGGCAATATCTGGGTCGTTACCTACTTGAATATGCCCGATTTGTGGAGCGTCAAACCACCCTTCAATATTTGGGCAATTGCCCTTAGTTTTAAAGCATTTGGATACAATGAATTCGCCTTGCGTTTGCCCTCTGCACTGTCTGGTTTGTTTACTGTTTGGCTCATTTTCTTTTTCTGTTTGCGCCAATTTAAGAATGAATTTATAGCCGTCTATTCTGTTTTAGTTTTAATCACTTCCAAAGGTTATATCGATTTTCATGTCACCCGAACAGGTGATTATGATGCCATGCTCATATTCTTTGAAACCGCTTATTTGTTGTTTTTTATTCAATATATTTTAGAGAAAAATGCTAAAACTAAGTTGGTATTTCTCTATTTATCAGCCATGACATTTTTACTCGCTGTATTTACTAAAGGCATTGCGGGATTGTTTTTTATGCCCGCTATTTTTATATTTTTATTGGTTCAAAAAGAATTAATAAATGTATTAAAAGACAAACACTTTTATTACGCACTTTTACTTTGTTTAACGCCTTTATTGATTTATTTCCCATATCGTGAACACTTGGCAAAAGGTTATTATGAAGCCGTTTGGAAAATGGAATTGTTCGGTCGTTACTCAGATGGCGATGGCGACAATTCAAGATTAACAATGACTTTTCTTGAAAAACTGAACTATTATATAGGTAGAATGTACGAAAGTGAATATTTACCGTGGTTCTATCTTGTTCCTTTTGGCGTAGTTGCTTCTAATTTATTAAACAAAAATGCTAAAAAAATTGCTTTATTATTGTTCATCAATGCCTTGATTTTTTTAACCTTTATGACATTTTCAAACTCTAAAAAAGAATGGTATGAATCACCTATCTATCCATGTTTAGCCATTATTGTTGGCATAGGCATGACGTGGTTATTTGATAATTTTAAAACCATCAATCTACCCATTGTCAAACGTTTTCCTTTTATTTCCAATTCAATATTTATTGTCTTATTATTCACAATACCTTATTTTAAAATCATTGAAAAAATATACCTTTTTGAAGACACTTTATTCGATTGGCAAAAGCGTCAATACAGACCTTTTATGTTAAAAATCAAAGACAACATCTATGATGTGATACAAATAGATTACAATCCGACCATTGATTTTACAAAGCATAATTTGAATAATTCTGAAACAACCATCGGCAGTCTGTCAGCAAGAGACCCACTTTTTAATCCCGAAAAATATAAAGTAGGCACTAAATTTTTGGTCTGTGAAAAAGAAGCAAAGGATTCCCTCAACCTGAAATTCACTTATAAAGTTTTGGAAACCTATCGCGAATGTGAATTTGTGGAAATCGTTGGAAGTAAAGCAAAAAAGTAAAAGTGTTAGCGCTTTTTTATCGAAACCCCTACACAATGTTATTTCTTGGTTACAATTATTTGTCTATTTTTGTGTTTTTAAAATAAGTGTCATTAATACACATTTAAGACATTCACCTTTAATGAAACAACGAGAATATGAAAAATCAATTCTTTCAAAAGCGCATTTTCAGCGTTCTTTTCCTTGTATTTAATTGTCTAACAATCAATTTTGCTCAATCTACTCAAACCTTATTAAATGAGCCGATTGACTTGAGCAAAGACTTTAAAGACTACACAAATACCTATTTCCTTGCCGATAGCCTTGCCGCTTTCAATCCGCAAACAGGCACTGGCAGCGTCAAATGGCGGCGTGCTATGTATCACCCCGCCCATGCTTTTGACTATACACAACAAGCTTTGCAACGTGTGCCGCAAAACGAATTTCCAGCGGCTGAATATGCTGCTGACCCTGTTTTGCCCTTCACTTTGGAGTTTGTTTCAGCCAAAACAGTGCGTTTGAAAATGCAAACGGGAACGGTTGTACAACAGCCCGAACCGTCGTTAATGCTTGTCAAAGACCCCCTCAGTAAAATGAGTGATTGGACTTATTCTAAGATTAAAAATGGTCATCAATACAAAAGTGCATTTGGTTCTGTAACCGTCATGGAAAACCCTTGGGCGATTGAATTTAGAGATGTCAAAGGCAAATTGTTGACAAAAACGCATCATTCGAGCGATAATAAAGGCTTTTGTGCCAATATGCCTTTCTGTTTTGTACGCCGCGCCGCCGATTATTCACGAAGCGTAGGTGCCGTGTTTGAAATCTCTCCCGATGAAAAGATATTCGGTTGTGGCGAGGCATTTGGCGCTTTTAATAAGTATGGTCAAAAAATCAATCTCTATACCTGCGACCCGAATGGCGTGGAAACCAATGGCATGTACAAGCCGATTCCGTTTTTTATGAGTAGTCGTGGCTATGGTATGTTTATGCACACGTCGACACCTATTACTTGTGATTTTGGACAAACTTATGGCGCATCAAACGCTCTTTTGATTGGCGACGAATCGTTGGATTTGTTTGTTTTTTTAGGAGAACCAAAGGATATTTTGGATGAATACACCGATTTGACAGGAAAGCCACCGATGCCGCCGCTTTGGTCATTCGGTTTGTGGATGAGCCGCATCACTTATTTTTCAGAAGCCGATGGGCGCAATATTGCTGCAAAATTACGTAAAAACAGCATTCCAACAGACGTTTTGCACTTCGATACTGGTTGGTTTGAAACCGATTGGCAATGCGATTATGAATTTGCCAAAAGCCGGTTTCCAGATCCTGTAAAGATGATTTCAGATTTGAAAGCAGACGGTTTCCGCACTTGCCTCTGGCAGTTGCCTTATTTTGTTCCCAAAAACAAACTTTTTAAGGAAATTACTGAGGGGGGTATGCACGTCAAAAATGCGAAAGGCAATGTCCCTTTTGAAGACGCTGTTTTGGATTTTACGAATCCTAAAACAGTGGATTGGTATCGTGGTAAGATTGGCAATCTGCTGAAAATGGGTGTGAGTGCTATCAAAGTGGATTTTGGCGAAGCTGCCCCTTTCAACGGCATTTACGCCAATGGGCGCACAGGTTTTTATGAACACAATCTCTATCCATTGCGCTACAACAAAATAGTTTCGGACTTAACAAAAGAAATTAATGGCGAAAGCATCATTTGGGCGCGCAGCACATGGGCAGGCAGTCAACGTTATCCGCTACATTGGGGCGGCGATGCCGAGTCATCAGACATGGGTATGCAAGCCGAACTGAGGGGTGGTTTGTCGCTCGGTTTGTCAGGTTTTACATTTTGGAGCCACGATATTGGCGGTTTTACGAAGCGTACACCTGAAAATTTGTATCGTCGTTGGTTGCCATTTGGCGTGCTGTCGTCGCATACACGTTGTCATGGACAACCTCCAAAAGAACCGTGGGACTATGGCGACGATTTCCAAAACTACTTCCGCGATGTTGTCAATATGCGCTACAAATTGATGCCTTATATCTATGCTCAATCGAAATCAGCGGCTGAAAAAGGCTTGCCAATGGTACGTGCTTTGTTTGTTGAATTTCCAAACGACAAAGGAGCTTGGACGGTTGACAATGAATATATGTTCGGTTCAGACATCCTCGTTGCCCCGCTTTTTGAAGGCGACTCGAAACAACGCAGCGTTTATTTGCCACAAGGACAATGGATTGATTATCAGACAAATAAGGTCTATAACAGTGGTTGGCAAACGATAGATATTGACAAAATTGAAGCCATCATATTGGTGCGTGACGGTGCTGTTATTCCGCATATCAAATTGGCACAATCCACAAAAGATTTGGATTGGACGAATATAGATTTGGTCGCTTATACTACTGGAAACGAAGCGAAAGGTTCTTTTTGCTTACCAAACGACAATATACTGAGGGGGGTGTCGGTGACTAAAAAAGGAAAGGCTTTTAGTTTGAACAATGGTGATTTGCCGAAAACGGTTAGTTTTAAGGTTAGAGGGTATCAATAGTTAGTTTTTGATACGAATTTCACTGATTACACGAATTGAGATGTAAACAGCCTTTAAAACGATTGTTTTCAAGGCTGTTTATTCTATTCCAGTATTTGTAACCAGAGAAGATAAATCTTATTACAGTCGAATTATTTCGCCCCATTGATACCAAAAAAATCAGAAGGTTTTAGATGGAAATAATCGTTGAACAAAAATACCAATAAAAAAACAAAAGCGATAAACCCTAAAACGATAAGTAATTGCGTCCTGGATGTTTTCTGAATGTCTTGTCGTTCATTGATTGAACAAACTTCACCAGGGCAATATTGTACTTTATCTTTGTAAAAGAAAGCATACATTTTACAGCCCAAACAAATCCCAAATGAAGCTTCAAAAAATAAAAAAGTCAAACAAATAAGGCAAGTGATGCCCGTAGGTGGCCCATAAATATTAAAGATGTTAAAAAAAAGGAACATCAAACTTGATAAAACGACACCAATTATCCAAGCAAACTTCTTTTGTTTTGCGCCAACGTACTCAAGTTTTTGATTTCTGACAATGAGCCGACCAATGATAAGCATTGGCGAAAATTGCGGATTGATGAAAACGCGTATAAGCATATCTGTCAAAAACAATGTAATGGCGTATTTTATCATCACGAAACTGCCTTCAAATGCAATTTGCATCAAGGCAATGAACATAAAAAGAAAAATAATGCCCGCCGCAGCCCGTATTTCTCTTTCATTGAGTACTGGTATATCGTACCCTTCTACTTCTTCCCCAAATTGTATCAGTCTCTTCATTTTTATTATTTTGTTAAATGATTACTGCTGCGAAACTCTGCTTTTATTCATTGAAGTCTATGTTTTTTCGACTAAGAAATGAGGTTAGTCGCCTAATTGAAGAGCTATCATGCATTGTTTTGACATTTTATATTGAGGGGGTGAAACTTAATAAATCAATCTAAATCCTATTTCTATCTTTGACGCTTAAACTTAAATCATGGATAGACGACATTTTCTTGAATCAATCGGCATAGGTGCCGCATTTGCATTGACGGCTACTTGCTTACAGTCGTGTCAGCACGAAATAGTCTCACCTGTTTCGAGCACCACAAATAACAACACAAACACTGGCAATGGAACCAATGCAGCGACAAGTTTCACAATTGACCTTGAAGACTCCGCCAATGCCGCTTTGAAAACCAATGGTGGCTATGTCGTTGTGAAAGGCATTGTAATTGCCAAAGATGTGAACGGCAATTATGTGGCTGCAACGCAAATATGCAGTCATGCGGGGCGTGCGCAAGTGGTTTTTGATGGCTCTTCTAATCAATTTTATTGCAATGCACACGGCGCGCGTTTTACCACAGCTGGTGCAGGTTTGAACAGCGCTGGTAGTAGAGGTTTGGCAATTTATAAAACGGGGATAGAAATGAATTTACTGCGTATTTATCTGTAAACATATAGTTAAGCTTGTACGACCACATGAATCTTATCATTTATTCGTACCTTTTCATTCAAAACTAACCAGCAATGAATGACAACACCCCCTCAGTAAAAATCAGTCCTAAAGGCATCGCCAAATATCGTTTCGATGCCATCGTCGTCGGCAGCGGCATCAGTGGCGGCTGGGCAGCTAAGGAATTGTGCGAAAAAGGCTTAAAAACGCTGGTTTTGGAGCGTGGTCGCAACGTCGAACACATCAAAGACTATCCAACAGCTATGACCAATACGTGGGATTTTCCTCATCGCCAACGTATGCCCGCCAAAGATCTTTTAGAAAACCCCATCATCAGCCAAGCGGCGGGTTACGGCGAAGATACGGCGCACTTTTTTATCAAAGATAATGACCATCCTTACATCCAAGAGAAGCCTTTCAATTGGGTGCGCGGCTATCAAGTGGGTGGCAAGTCATTGACTTGGGGCAGGGCTTGTCCGCGTTGGAGTCCTTATGAGTTTACCTCGCCTGAGCGGTTGGGTTATGGTATGAATATGCCTTTTCGGTACGAAGAAATTGCTCCGTGGTACAGTCACGTCGAGCGTTTCATCGGCGTTTGTGGCAATAAAGACGGTTTGGAAACCATGCCCGATGGCGAGTTTTTGCCGCCTTTTGGTTTCAATGCGCCTGAAAAATCCATGCAATCGAAGCTAAAAGTACGTTATAAAGACCGTTTCATGATTCAAGGACGTTGGGCGCATACAACCGAGCCTTCAGATGTACAACTCAAACAAGGTCGCGGCAAATGCCAAGCCCGCAATAAATGTATGCGTGGCTGTCCGTACGGTGGTTATTTCAGCAGCAATGCTTCGACGTTGCCTTGGGCAACAAAGACGGGGCGTTTAACGATTCGCCCATTTTCCGTAGTTCATTCTGTTATTTATGATGAAAAAAAAGAAAAAGCCGTTGGTGTACGTGTCATTGATACCAACACGAAAGAAATCATTGATTACTACGCCAAAGTCATTTTCCTAAATGCGTCTGCTTTGAACAGCACTTTGATTTTGTTGAATTCTAAAAGCAAACGTTTCCCTAATGGCTTAGGTAATGACAGTGGCGTGTTGGGCAAATACGTGGGTTTTCACAACTATCGCGGAACTATGGGCGGCGATATGGATGGTTTTGAAGATAAATACTATTTCGGCTTCAATCCTTCAGAAAGTATGATGGCGAATTTTAGAAATTTGAAGAAACAAGACACCGATTTTGTTGGCGGCTACATGGCTTTTATGGGTGCGTATCGCAATGCAGGTGACTTACGACTTGTTTCACATGAATTGGGACCCGAATTTAAAAACGCCATGTGCGAACCCGGACAATGGCAGGTCTATATGTATATGCAAGGCGAAACCATCTTGAAAGCCACCAATAAAGTCTATTTGAGTGCAACTAAAAAAGACCAATGGGGCATCCCGTTGCTTGTTACATCGGTGGACTATGATGAGAATGATGAAAAAATGAAGGCCGATTTTTTGATACAAGGTGCTGAAATGTTGGAAGCGGCGGGTGTCAAAAACATTAAAACCTACGACCGCAATTGGGCACCTGGCTTAGACATCCACGAGATGGGCGGTTGTCGCATGGGTAATGACCCTAAAACCTCGATGCTCAACAAATGGAATCAAATGCACGCTTGCAAAAACGTTTTCGTTACTGACGGGGCCTGTATGACGAGCACGGGCATCCAAAGTCCTTCTATTTTTTATATGTCTTTAACAGCGCGGGCGGTTGATTATGCGGTGAGTGAAATGAAGAAAGGGAATTTGTAATGATAAAAATATAAACCAATGACTAAGAACAGACTCGAAGCCTTCAGCGATGGCGTATTGGCTATCATCGTGACTATCATGGTTTTAGAAATGAAAGTGCCACACAGCGCGGATTTGGAAGCCATTAAACCCATTTTACCTGTTTTTTTAAGCTATATTTTGAGCTTTGTCTTCATTCTTATTTATTGGAACAACCACCATCATTTGTTCCAAACAGTCAAACTCGTCAACGGAAAAGTGTTGTGGGCAAACGGACATTTATTGTTTTGGCTGTCCCTCCTACCCTTTGTGTCGGGCTGGATGGGTGAAAATCATTTTGCAGCTTTACCTGTCTTGTTTTATGGCATTGTGGCACTCATGTCTGGCGTTGCCTACTACATTTTGTCGCTTCAATTGATAAAAACACATGGCGAAGACTCTACATTGGCAAAAGCAGTAGGCAACGATTCCAAAATCATCATTTCGCTTGTCTTGTATTTAGCCGCCATTGGTTTTGCGTCTTTTTACCCTATGGTTTCCTGCGGTATTTATGTCGGCGTTGCTGTTATGTGGTTGATACCTGATAAGCGGATTGAAAAGGTGATAAATCCATAGACCACTGATGGAGCTGATTTGACTGATTTTCACTGATTTATACAAATAAAAAAATCAGTGAAAATCAGTCAAATCAGCTCCATCAGTGGTCTAAAAAATCATAAAAATCACTCTCCTCCTTCGCTTTTCTTACTTTCGCTCAACATAACATTCGTTCCTCGAACCACCAATTGTTTGCCTTCAATACCCGAAACACCTATCCAACCATTGCTCATACCAGACGGTACAAATTCTAATTTCTTAAAAATCAATGTTTTACCATCATTTTTTTCTACCACAAAACAATAATATTTGCCTTCGTCTTGCACCACAGCACTTTCAGGTATAGCTGTCATGGGTTGCGTTCCCGACGTTTCGATAAATGCCGTTAAAATCATATCTGTTGCCATTGTTTTCCCTGCTGGTGGGGTAAAAGGGATGTGCAATGTAATCGTTTTAGTCGTCGGATCAATGTCTCGTCCGATGTACTCAACATGACCTACGACCTCTGGTACTGAGGGGTCAACAAACCGCATACGCACGGCTTGATGGGTTTTGATTTTTTGCAAATCACGCTCATAAATCATAATATCGGCATGAGGGTCTTCGAAGCTCTCGATGTGTGCGAGTTTCGTTCCTTCCATCGCTGTTGTGCCGATTGAGACTGGAAAACGGTTAATATAGCCCGAAATTGGCGCATAAATGCGTATTTTTTCTACAATATCGCCGTCATACTGAGGGGGGGCAATACCAACCAATTTTAGTTTTGAAGCCGTTGTTTTTAAAATCGCTTTTTGCATCATCACTTTTGAGCGCACCTCTTGTTCATTGCGGGATGCGCCGACGCTTTCTTTTGCCATAATTTGCTGCCGTTCCAACTCCTTTTCAAGGAAAAACAGCTCACTTTGTGCGACCAAATAATCACGTTGCAAACCTAAGACACCCGAAGAGGTCATTTCCATCAACACCGTCCCTTTTTTGACGTATTGCCCTTCATGGACATTGATTTTAACGACTGTGCCAGGCAACGGCGAAGAAATATCTGCCATATCGTTTGCCAAAACCGTCACTTTGCCGTTGGCGACAATGCTACCGACAAAAGACCGTTTTTCAGAACTACCCAATTCGATATTCATCAATTTGAGTTGGTCTGTGGTCAACACCATATCTTGGGATGGGTTATTGGCTATTGTTGATTGATTATTGCTGTCGCTCTGCGTTTCTTTTTTGCCGCAGGCAACTACTGAAATCGCTATGATGCTGAGAAGAAGAATATTTTTCATTGTTTTTATATTTCTCCTTTTTTGTCATTCTGAACGAAGTGAAAGAACCTGAATAGAATTAAATTTAGATTCTTTCACTGCGTTACTAATGAACAACATCTTAAACGTTGGCAGGGTTGATGTTCGACGTAAAGTTACGGCGAAAAAACCGCCACTAAGTTGCACCAGAATTGTTCTTTGACATTACGGATAAATTTTCAATATTTTGTTTAG
>JAYVFS010000253.1:0-8790 GCA_043772905.1 Saprospiraceae bacterium
ATGGGTTCACATTTGCCTTTACAAGCGGGATAAAAATGTCCATGTTTCCGTATTTCAGAATTGGGCGATTGTCCCCACCAAAATTCTGCCAGAGCGATGGGCTTCAATTGATGCAAAAAAGCATATTGTAACAATTTCGGAGCCGCACATTCGCCTGCACCCGAAGGGGGAATGATTTCTTTCCCGATAATATCGGGATTGCCATCGTCAACAGCAACAGAGAAAATATCAAATAAACTTTTGGTTTCACAATTTTGATTGAGAAAAGTATAGTGCTCAAACAGCTGTTGCTGCAAGTCTTTTGACTTGTTTTTACGGGCTTCTTTTATGCTTTTTATTTCTTTCTGAAAAGGTTCGAGTTGCTCTTGAATGACTGCAATTTGACGTTTCCACGACCGCTCTAAGTCTTTCAATTGGTAAAAAAAATGCACACTTTCCTTATTCAATTCTGTCGTTAAGGCTTCAAAATCGGTTGCAGAAAGTGTTTCACTGCCTTGTTGCCGACGAATATCACGTTGTGCTTTGGCTTCTTTTCTTTCTTTTTTGAGTTGTGTCAACTCTATTTCTGCTTGTTTTTCATAGGTTTTGAGTTGATTTTTGAGGTTTAAAAAATGAGTATCTGTTTCTAAAACGTCTATGCGAAAATTGTTTTTATAGTTTTCTATTTCTCCAATTTTGTAGAAACCATCTTCAACTAAAATATCAAAAACAGGTGGTACAAATCGGTTGTGGTGATTTTTACCTGCCAATTTACCTGAAAAAGCAGCCAAATAGCCCACTTCGTTTTGTTTATTTTGAACCACCAAAACGCCAAACATTTTACCAATACCCCTTTTGTCTTTTTCAAAACCGAAGTCGTGCTGTGCTTCAATGTGGTTTTCGATATACGACTGTAACGTTTGAGCTGCCAAAAGACTCAAGGGATGTGGCTCGTAGTAAAAAGGGAAAGTAAATCGCTCGGGCAAAGTATATCCCTCGATGGATTCTTCAAATCGGGTAAAAAAATCGGATGGGACAGTAGCTATTTCTTTCTGTTTCAAACTATTATCAATCATGTTTTTTTTAAATAAATAACGGAGGGGTTAAACACTCGCTTTTTGAAAGCGCATGTAACCCCTCAGTAAAACCTAGAATGTATGAAAATTTCTTTTATTGTAGAATCAAATCTTTCTCTTCAACCATACGGCGCATATTGATAAGCGCATAGCGCATCCGACCCAAAGCAGTATTGATGCTGACACGTGTCAAAGAAGCGATTTCTTTGAAACTCATATCCGCATAGTGGCGCAAAACAACGACTTCACGTTGTTCATTGGGCAAAGAATCTACTAAATAGCGGATGCGTTCGTGGACTTGACTGCGCATGATGCTTTGTTCTGGACTTTCGTCAGATAAGCCGATGACATTGAAAATGTCGTACTCATCGGTTTCGCCAACCGTTGGACGGCGTTTGTCGCGGCGGAAATAATCCACACAAAGGTTGTGCGCGATGCGTAATGCCCATTGAAGGAACTTGCCTTCATGGTTGTAACGACCTGAACGGAGTGTATTGATGATTTTGATAAAGACTTCTTGGAAAATATCTTCCGCCAACTGCGAATCTTTACAGAAGATGTAAATGGACGTATAAATACGTGATTTGTGGCGGCGAAGTAAAATCTCGAATGCTTTCTCATTGCCGTTGAGGTACATGTCTATCAACTCTTGATCTGCGAGTTGTGCTGTGTGCGTAGCTTGCATACTGTAAATAATTTTATCAGACTTGTGAAGGAATACTCGTAATTATTTAATGTAGAAGCTACTATCGATAGGCAATGAAATTTTAGTTATGAAATTAAGTTTCGAGAAAGAGGAAAGTTTGTCTTGCGACTATTAATTGGGTCAAAGATAAAGCCAAATATGCGAGAGGTGCAACATGCTTATTCCTTTTTCTTACCTTTTTAACAAATATTTAACCAAAACACACCTTTTTAGTTAGGGTTTGGTTTTAAAAAATTAACATTTGTTGAAATTATATTTCTTTTTTCACAAGAAAAGCAGTATTATTTTTGATTAAAAGCCAAATTTCTTTCTTTTTGTTTGCTTTGGTCATTTTAATTAAAAAAAAGGAAAAGTCGAGAATAAAAAGAGCGTTTAACACTGTTTTCGTTGAAATCTGTAAAACATTCAATAGTGTTTTTTGTCTTGTCCAAAATCTTGTAAGAGTAAAGTGGTATCGGATATTAATGAAAACCCCGATACCACTTTAAAACTATTGGAAAATAAAGCCATTTGGTGCGACACCAACCGTTAGTTTCTTCTTTTCAGTTTTTGTTGTTGGGTCAATGATATATACCGCGCCTGATTGTTTGAAATCTAAAGCATCACCGCACCACAGCAAATTCGTTTTAGGGTCAAAACCCAAAGAATAAAGCGCCGTTGCACCCGCTGGTTTCAAAAATACTGAGGGGGCAGTTGCGCCAAAATTAAGCAAATCCTTAGTATAAATCTGATTGTTTGCAAGAAAATAAAGGGTCGTTTTCGATTTATCAGCTTTTAGGTTAGATGCACCATAAGGCACATCGAATGAATACTCTACAGCACCATTCCGAATTTTAACCAATTTTCCACTGCTTTTCAGGTATTCTCCATAACACAAAATCCATATATCACCATTGGCATCTTGAACGATGCTGTTTGGACCTAAACCGACTTTGATTTTTTGAAGAACAGTATCCACTCCAATTGTACTATTGATGATTGAAACTGTCGAATCTTTACCTAAACCTCCGCTATTGAGTATCCAAACATTACCTGTACTGGTATTCCGAATCATGCGGTCGGCACCTTTTCCTGTGGGAACTGTTTTCGCTATGGTTTTTGAAGCATAATCATAAACCACAATACCACTTGTTGAACTATCCTTACCCCATTGTGTAATATAAGCACGTGTGGCATCAATCGGTAAAAAATAACGTGGTAGTATCAAGCCTGTCGTAAGTGTGCTGACACTCGTAAAGTCCTTTGACTTTACCTCAATCATTTTATTGGCATTATTGACGATTAAAAAAGCATTTCCACTGTACAAATTCATGGATTGCAACACATTGCCAATTGCAGCGCCGCTATTGGCAGCACTATAAATATCGTTTTTGATAATGTCTGCATCACGGTCATAATAACTCACCGTGCCTGTGCCGCTACCAAAAGGTCCTTCGTTGGTTATAAAAACGCCTGTTTGATACAATTCTGAAGGCTGTTCGTCGCCTTTATCGCATGAAGAAAGAAGAGAAGTGGCGGCAAATAGTATTGCCCATACATGTGATTTCGAAAAAATCATAGTTTTATTTTTATTGAATATTGGTAAAAAAATTAACCAAAACGGTCAAGGGAAGTCTTAAAAACATAAAAATTCCCTCAAAACGCCGCAAAGGTATAGAAATCAAAATCGTTCAATGTTCTTTTTTGAAAAATTACAAGGAGTAAACGAAAAAAGTGCTTGTATTGTGAATTCAAATGCCTTTTGTTCCTCCATGATTTTTACTTTTGCATAAAAATTGCCCGAAGATGCCCACGATAACTTTTCAACCTTTGCAACGCATGTCTCCTGCGGAATTGCTCGAATTCAGTCAACTCAACCGAAACTTGCAGTGTGAACTCAATGCTAATGGAACGGTTGTATTGAAAACACCGTTGCGTTTGCGCTACACGTCTTTAACGAATCACATTGTCAAAAAATTAGAAGAATGGAATGACAACAGTGAAGATGGAGCAGTTTTGACTTCGCGCATCGGGTTTGTGTTGCGCAACGGTGCGATAAGACACCCCTCAGTATCGTGGGTCAAAAATGTGAAAATGGCAGCTCAAATTGAGCATCTGATTGAGCATGTACCTGATTTTTTTATCGAATATTTGACCGAATCTGAAAGTCTGTCAATCGCTCGTGGACGTATGCAAGAGTACCTGAGCAATGGCGCACGTTTGGGTTGGCTGATTGATTTGGAAAACGAAACAGTGTATATTTTTCAAGAAAATAAAGAAGTTGAAACGCTTCACGATTTTACAAATCCGTTGTCAGGAGCCGATATACTGAGGGGGTTTGTTTTGTCCTTGAAAAACTAAAGTTTAAAATATCCCTTCGATTCATACGTCAATTTGTTAACTGCAATGTGTTTTGCAGCGATTTTTTAAAATGTCTGCTATGTTTTTTGTCTATCTGTTCATATTCGCTATTGACCTATATATTTTTCAAGGCATAAAAACCTTGACGGCAACCCTTGAATCTGACATAAGCCGTAAACTGATTTATGGCATTTTTTGGGCTGTCAATATCGCTTTTATGGCACTCATTGCCTTAGGTTTTTTAACTTTTGATAGAGCCAAAGGCATGAAAACCTATCAAATTTGGGCTTTTAATGCGTTTATTTTGGTCATGATTCCTAAACTTGTTTTTGCCCTTGTTTTGTTGGGTCAAGATGCTGTTAGGTTGTTTGGAACAGTTGGAAATTATGCTTTAAATCAGCCAAATACTGAGGGGGGGTATATGCCCGAACGCCGTGTTTTTATCAGTCAATTGGCTTTGGGATTGGCAGCGATTCCGTTTGCAGGTATCATTTATGGCATGATGAAAGGCAAATATGATTACACCGTCGGCATACGCTGTTTTTCAAGGATTTGCCCGAAGCCTTTGACGGTTTGACGATTACACAATTGTCAGATATTCATGCAGGCAGTTTTGACAATCCCGAAGCGGTGAAACGAGGTGTGGCTTTGGCAAATGCTCAAAAATCAGATATTCTCTTTTTTACCGGCGATTTGGTGAACAATGAAGCGACTGAAATTGAGCCATATATGGATATTTTTAAAGCCTTAGATGCGCCGCTTGGCAAATTCTCAATTTTAGGCAATCACGATTATGGTGACTACAAATGGTGGGCTTCTGCGGATGAAAAATTAGCTAATTTCAAGCAATTGAAATCGTACCACAAGACATTGGGTTTTAAATTAATGCTCGATGAAAACCTCGAAATTGAACGAAAAGGACAAAAATTGACGCTCATTGGCGTTGAAAATTGGGGACATGGTTTTGCTCAATACGGCGATTTGTCAAAAGCAATGACAGGCGTTGAACAAAACAGTTTTAAAATTCTGTTGTCTCACGACCCAACACATTGGGAAAAGCAAGTAAAAACATTAGAAACACCTATACATCTGACACTTTCAGGACATACGCACGGCGCACAAATGGGTGTTGAAATCAAGGGTTTTAAATGGAGTCCAATAAAATATCGTTATCCAAAATGGGCAGGTGTGTATTCTGAAAATGGGCGTTATTTACATATCAATCGCGGTTTTGGGTTTCTCGGCTTTTCTGGACGTGTGGGTATTGCACCTGAAATTACGGTTTTGGAGTTGCGGAGAAAGGTGTAATTGTTAAAACATCCCCCTCAGTATAAAACCTTAAAAATGCCTTGAAAACTAACCGTTTTCAAGGCATTTGTTCTTAAAAAAACAATTCATGTAAACTCAAAAACTAAATCAATCCATGCAAATCTCCTCCTTTTGCAAACAATTTATCCACTCTTTCCGACACTTTTTTATCCACAATCAAAGGCGGTGCATGATGCGGTTTGATGCGTGCATCAATGACCAAAGTACGACAACCCCAATGTTTATGTTCTATCGTTGCACCAATGCCATGCAAGTCGTGACTTGGATTCGCTCTTGTGAAAACTGACCAAACGAAGTTATTGACATTAGCAGCCGTAAAAGCAGCATCATCAACCAATAGAATCAATGGAATGTGTTGAAAATCAACCGTTTCCATGAATGTGCAAAAATCTTCGGCTTGTTGATACCCCTTCCCGAAAGAATCGGGATTTCGTTCCTCAACAGTATGAGATGTGAATTTAGGTGCTTTTATTGCTAAAATGCCTTTTTGTACAAAAATTGGGTCGCTATACTGAGGGGGTAGTTTGAAGTTGTTGGGCAGTTCCTTTTTCAATTCACGTTGCTTTTTTCCGGCTGCTGCAACCACCACTTTTGAGCCAGCATTCCAACCAGAACCTGAATAATCGAGTGTATCAATCGTCGTTTTTGTTTGAAAATGCAAGTCTCTTGATAAGTCAATACGTTCTAATATGAAATTGAAAAATGCAGGTATGTTTTTGGTGGATAAATTCCCCCCCTCAGTATCGGCAGCGATAAAAAGGAATTTTGCCAAACTCGTTTGCCCACTGCCTAAAATATGGTTGGCAATCGTCAAAATTTCTTCAGGTTGCGTCTCTCTGAAAGGCATATAACGCTCTTTACCTATGGCTAAAAGCAATGGGTGAACGCCCGCTGCATCAACGGCATGAATTTCAACGACACCCGGGAACTCATTGGGAGTCAATGGTTTAACAATGTTGTGAATCATGTAACCAAAACTGGAATCTTCGGCGGGCGGTCTGCCTACGACTGTAAAATGCCATAAAGGGTCTTTACGATGATAGACTTTCAAAACGTCCATGACAGGGAAATCATGTTGTAAACTATAATAGCCCAAATGGTCGCCAAAAGGCCCTTCTGGTTTTTTACCGTTTTTTCTGATAATACCCGTGATGACAAAATCTGCATCGCCACTCAAAACTGACCCGTTATTATCCTTAGCATAACGAAATCTACGACCATTCAGCATACCTGCAAAAGTGACTTCGGGCAATCCTTCGGGCAAAGGAAATATCGCAGAAAGGGCATGGGAAGGTGGTCCGCCAACAAAAATAGAACATAAAAAAGGTTCATCGGGCAGACTATTATACTTGGTATGATGAACGCCAATGCCTCGATGCAATTGATAATGTAAACCAATTTCTTTATTGGTAATATATTCGTTTCCAGATAGTTGTATGCGGTACATGCCGATATTGCTGCCCATTATGCCGCGCTTGTCGGGGTCTTCGGTATAGACTTGTGGCAGGGTCACAAATGCACCGCCGTCCATGCCCCAAGACTTAACTTGTGGCAGTTTGTCAATCGTCGTTTGGGCATAATTTGAAGCCGCCATACTGAGGGGTAGTTTCATTGGCAATGCTTTCAATGCTGTGAAAGGTGCGCCTAAATAACGTAGTGGGTTTTTCAAAAAATTAGTAGGATCGAGTTTTAATTCAACCACTTTTTCAACACCTCGAATGGTATGTCTAAACAGAAAATCCGTTCTTTCATAAGTGCCATAAATATTGGAAACGGCTTGAAAAGGCGACCCTTTCACTCGTTCAAAAAGGAGGGCGGGACCTTGTGCATCATACACACGGCGATGGATTTCTGCCATTTCAAGGTCGGGGTCAATGTCTATTTTGATGCGGCGTAGTTGTCCTGTTTTTTCTAAATCGTTGACGGCAGCACGTAGGCTTTTATAACTCATTTCGATTGATTATTGTTGAATGTTTATTGCTTATTGCGGATTATGTCTAATTTTGGCATTTTATAATAGAGGAACAAAAGTAAGGGAATGAGGTTTTGTATTTTCAATAAAAAATGAAAATAATGACCCCCTCTGTATCCACACATAAATTCACCATATTTTAACATACAAACCACTTAGTTTTTTATGAAAAATAATGAAATTACCAAAAGCTCACTCTTAATTCAAAAAGAAAAAGAGCTGAAAGAACTTCAAAAAAAGAGAGATAAGATTACAAAAAGTATTAAGTTGACCAAAACCAAAATCGAAGAATGGCAAACGGGTATAGATACGGCGACCAAAGAAATGATGAATGGCATGGCACGGATGGCTGACCTCTCTAAATTGGCTAAAGAGTTGAAAACGATGGTTAAAGACTTGAAGAAAAAAGTCAAATTGAGCAAAAAAGATAAAGCTGAATTGGATCAAGTGTTTGATGCGGTAACCTTAGACGGAATGGCGGATGATGTAGATGAAGCATTTTCTCGAACGCCTTTTGGTAGTGCTGAAGGTTTTGAAAATGGACGTTTTGACAATGAAGATAGGTTTACGGATGAGTTTAATCGGCAGCGTCGGACGGCGATGTTTGAGCCTTTTGCAGTGAAGCCCAACGATGTGGAACAACAAGCGATTCGGAAGGTTTATGTCGGTTTAGCAGGTCGTTTTCATCCTGATAAAGCTGAAAATGAAGCAGAATCAAAGTTGTTTCATGATTTGATGCAAAGTATTAACAATGCATATCAGCGTGGGGATATGGCTGAATTGTTGGATATTAAAACCCGTTTTGCCTCTTATCAAACCTCAGACGCGGGTACTTCAGAATATGATATTCCGATTTTAGATGTGTTGGATGAACAGATTTTGCGTTGTCGCAATGAAGTCAATTTGTTAGACTCTCAAATTGTGCGTTTGAAAGCAGAATTGAAAAACTTGAAAGATTCTGAGTTGGGCGATTTAGTCAAACAAAATAAACGGGCAGAGAAGTTTGGCGAAGGCGGCACTTCTGACCTTCAAGATGGCACAATGTTCATGTTTGACATGCTTGCTGAATTAAAAGCAATACTCAACCAATGGCTTGAAACTGGCAAAAAGCCGATGGTTTTCAATCAATTTGTAGATGGTTCTCATCCTATTGTTCAGCAAGGACGCGAACGAGGTTTAGTGAGTGGTGGCTTTGAGGACGATGACGACGACGATGACGGCATGGATTTGGATTTGTCAGATGAGGAACTTCAAGAATTGATGGACATGTTCAGTGGTATGATGGAAAATAGTACACCTAAAAAACAGACGAGAAGGAGATGATTTTTTTTTGACCACTGATGCGACTGATTTTCACTGATTCTTTCTGAAAGAATCAGTGAAAATCA
>JAYVFS010000254.1:0-28589 GCA_043772905.1 Saprospiraceae bacterium
ATCTTCCATAAAAAGGTAGGTTTTGCGTGTGTGGTAACACAATAATCTGCCTTTTTTATGGATTTTTTTACCTATTCAAAATATAGTACGGTACAGTAGGCGAACCTTTGCTCACTTACCCAAATGTTGTACGCAGTATCGAGTTAATTACTGAGGGGTTGCAAATGGCACCCAAACGCATCACTGTTTCGACCGCAGGCATTGCCAAAATGATTCGGAAAGCTGCCGATGATAAAGTTAAATTCAATTTAGCGGTGTCGCTTCATGCCGCAGACGATGAAAAACGACATAAAATTATGCCCATCAACGAGCATAACAATTTAGAAACATTGATTGAGGCGTTGGCATACTTTTGCAAAGCTCGAAAAAAACGGATTACGCTTGAATACATCGCTTTTCAAAACTTCAATGACTCTCTTGAAGACGCTAAAAATCTACTGAAAATCTGCCGTCGTTTTCCATGTATGGTCAATATTTTGGAATACAATCCGATAGACAATGCGCCATTTCTAAAATCTGCCGATGAAAATATAGATCTGTTTGCTGAATATCTACATGAAAATGGGGTCATGGTGACTTTTCGAAGAAGTCGCGGTAGAGATATTGATGCGGCTTGTGGGCAATTGGCTAACAAAGGTTAAGAAATAATGAATGATGAATTTTGGAAGATACAATTACCACAGAACGAATGCCTCCTCCCTATTTGTCATACTTTTAACGCTAAAAAAACGTTATTTTGCTGAATATTTCAGTCATTTATAAAAACCTAAGTATGATAAGATTGCTCCTATGGACTGCTTTTTTTTGTCCTCTTTTCGCTACTGCGCAAAATATTGATACCATTTTTTCAGAAACAATTCAGTCTGTTCAGTTTTTTCCGAATGGGAATAAATTGGAAAATATGCCTGCGATTGAGTTGAAAAGGGGTTTTTTGACTCTTAATTTTGATGAAGTAGGCGGCGAATTGCGTAACTTAAATTATACAGTTGAACAATGCGACCGTGATTGGAAACCGACCAAGCTGTCTAAACTCGAATACCTCGATGGCTTGAACGAAGACCGCATCAACAATTTTAAAAATTCACAAGCGACGAATATTCAGTTTGTTCATTTCAATTTGACGATTCCAAACGATGTCATGCGTTGGAATAAATCGGGCAATTATGTCTTGAAAGTCTATGAAGACAACGGTGACAGAACGCCTGTTTTGACCCGTCGTTTTATTGTTTATGAACAAATTATGAGCGTTGAGAATGAATTTGTAACGCCAAATGCCTTCAAATACAATACATACCATGAATTGGACTTTAAACTTGACCCTAAAACCTTTCGGATTCAGAACCCCATGAACGACATTCGAGTGACTATTTTACAAAATGCACGGTGGGATATTGCACGTATGAATGTGCCGCCGACCTTTGTAATGGGCGATAAAATTGTCTATGATTACCTCGATTCCATTACGTTTCCTGCGGGTAAAGAGTGGCGTTATGTGGATTTGCGCTCGACCCGTTTTCGCTCTGAACGCGTTTCGACGATTGACAAAGGTGATGAAACGTTTGACTATGTTTTGAGAACAGACCTCGACCGTTTCCGCGAACCGTATTTGATTTACCCCGACCTAAACGGTGGTTTTTTTACGGAAACATCGGACTATCCAAACCAAACGATTGACCCCTCAGTATCGGCGGACTATGTAAACGTTTATTTTTCCTTGAAATATGGCGACGAGATTGAAGGTTCGGACGTGTATTTGTTCGGCAAATTGTCCGATTGGAAAATTGACCCACGTTTTAAAATGACTTTTGACGACAATAAAGGACGATATGAAGGAGAAGTGATGTTGAAACAAGGTTTTTACAACTACATTTATGCCGTTGTGCCAAAAGGTAAAACGGCTAACCCCGACTGCACAAAACTCGAAGGCAATTGGTTTGCAACAGAAAATGAATATCAATTTTTAGTCTATTACCGTCCGTTTGGCGCACGTTATGACCGTGTGATTGGGTATCAAAAATATCAATCAACACTTAAAAGATAGGAGCTTTTAGGATTTTAAGTACAAAGACGATAAGATTTCAAGGTAGAATCTTATCGTCTTTGTACTTAAAATCCTAAAACGCTTATCTTTTGTGGTTAAAAACTTTAAATTTGCGCCGCATTTTATCAATACTGAAATAACTAAAAAAATAACTACGACCTCATGGGAAGAGCGTTTGAATATCGAAAAGCCAGAAAATTTGCGCGTTGGGGCGCAATGGCAAAGACATTTACAAAAATTGGAAAGGAAATCGTCTTAGCAGTCAAAGAAGGCGGTATTGACCCCAACTACAATTCGCGTTTGCGTTCGGCAATTAATAACGCCAAAAAAGCGAATATGCCCAAAGCGACCGTTGACTCCGCTATCAAAAAAGCGACTTCAAAAGATGCTGAAAACTATATCGAAGCCGTTTATGAAGGTTATGGCCCTCATGGTATCGCTATTTTAGTGGAAACGACGACAGATAACACAACACGCACGGTAGCCAATATCCGTATGCACTTCAATAAATGTGGTGGTACGCTCGGCAATTCGGGTTCTGTGGATTTTATGTTTGTACGTAAAGGTGTTTTCAGAATCAAAAAAGAAGTTTTGCCTGACTACGAAGAATTGGAATTTGAGATGATTGACTATGGTCTGGACGAAATCAAAGACGAAGGCGATGTTTGGGCAATTTTTTGCAATTTTACTGATTTCGGTGCGATGCAGAAATTTTTGGACGAGAAAAATATCGAAATTGATGAATCGGCTTTGGAACGTATTCCAACTATGACAAAACAACTCAATGACGAGGAAACAGATGCGATTTTCAAACTCATTGACCGCTTGGAAGAAGACGAAGACGTAGCCAATGTGTTTACAACAATGGATATGTCAGAGTGATAGTGCTAAGTTATAAGTTATAAGTGGTAAGTGAAAAGTGCCAGACGTTGAGTAACACGTCTGGCACTTTTCACTTACCACTTATAACTTTTCACTTAGTTATGTTTAGCAAAATGGCGGCTCGGAGACCGAATAAATCAAAGGTTTTGTGGGTTTTGTTGACATCTTTGTAGTAAAAAGCCTCTGCTTGGGCGACCCAATGTTTTGAAAAACGGTATTCTAAACCACCACTTAATAGGAGTAAATTTGGTACATTGACGGCATTTGATTGTGTGACTTGCTCTCTATTCGTTGTTCCCCATAAAGGTTGATAAGTAAATTTTGTTTCAAACGGCTGGATGCGCATCATCGTATAAGCCGCTGCGACGAAAGGTCGCCATTTCGCTGCTCCCTCAGTAAACAAGTATTTTGCACCGATATTGCCTTGTAAAAGGGACTGTTTGGACTCTGCTTTTAAGAATTTTTCTTTTTGATAATCAAATTGCAATGTGGGCAAATTGTAACGGCTGTCTTGCCAATAATTTGTAAAGGAAAATGGGCAAAAATTGCCTTCTGCTGTGAGCCGTAACTTTTCTGTTAATGCATATTCTATTTTTATACCTGCTTGATAACTTTTAACATCTTTCGAAACATCTACACCATAACTATTCTTCCATGTTGTTCTGTAACTGATTTGCCCGCCTTGCAATCCTATGAATAAACGGTTATTTTTCAATGACTTATCTGTTTTTTCAGCTTCTTTACTGAGGGGGGATTTTTTAAAAGAATCTATTAAAGTGCTGGCTGCGATGAGTTCTTTTGCTAAGGAATCCTGTCTCGTTGCGCAATCAACTAAGTTTGCAGCATTCACTTTACTGTCTAACAAGGTTTGTTTTAAATCAAGCATTTGTTTTTCCAATGATGCTAATTTGTCCAATAATTCTGTTGTTTTTTTCTCATCATTCAGCGATTTTGGAATGATAGAATCGGGATTTACAACCACTTTTGAGATTGGAAGTGCCTTTGATTTGTCTAAAATCGGTGTTGCATTATACGTTAAACCTTTTGTTACTGAGGGGGGCGTTTTAGATGTATTTTTTTTTGAAGAATGTAAATATGAACCATCTTTATTATTTCCCTTTGCCGCAGGCAAATACTTATAAATGATGACCGTATCAGTTTTTGGAACTTGTTTTAACATGGTATCATATGCCAATTTATAAGCAGTGAGTTGCAATTGCAACTCAGCCAATTGGCTGACTAATTGTTTGTTTTGATTTTTTAAATCATACATTTGCCATAAAAGGAGTGACAAAATCGGTATCAACAACAGCCACAACCAAGCAGCACCACGCCGCCAATTGTCCTTTTCCTTTATTTGACTTTTCGTATCAAGGCGTGAAGAAAGCTGTTCCCAATCGTTGTCCACAGAGGAAAAAGCACGTTCTTCACGCAGTTTATCGCCAAATATTTTATCAAAATCTTTATCGCTCATTTTAAGCATTATTCATTTTAACCATTCATACGCCGCCCCATTTCATTGTCATTTGTCAGCAACATTCTTTTTAATTGCCCCCGGGCTTTCGACAAATTTGATTTTGATGCCCCCTCAGTAATACCGAGTTTTTCAGCAATCTCAGCATGAGAAAAACCATCAACAACAAACAAATTAAAGACTGTTCGATAAGCAGGAGACAAATTTACGACCATTTTAAAAATCTCTTCGCGTGTCAATTTTTCAATAATCTCAGTTTCTACTTCTATGCCTGTGGTATAACTTAATTCCTCGAGTCTCGGTTGATTTTGCTGGCTTCTGTAACGGTCAATCGCTGTATTGACAACGATGCGATGTAGCCAACCTTTAAAGGAATATTGAGGGTTATAAAGGTCAATCTTAATGAAAATCTTAAAAAAGGCATCATTTAAGACCTCTTTTGCCTCTTCTGAAGTAGCCGCATAACGAGAACAGACCGTCAACGCATAGTTGTGGAAATGCGTGTACAGCCGTTGTTGGCTCGTGCGTTCTCCTGAACGGCAGCTTTCAACGAGTAAGTTGAGGTCTTTTTCAGTCATAAAATCTGCTTCGTTTTATGATTCAAACTACGGAAATACTGAGGGGGTGGTTGCCTTGTTTGAGGATTGATTATTGGGGATTGGTTATTAGGGATTGCTAAAGAGTAGCCAATCCCTAATAACCAATAACCAAATCATAGGGCTTTTTCCCAAACAGATTTTTCTAATATCTCTTCATAATACGCTTCGTATTGCGGTATAATATTATGAATATCAAACTTTTGTGCTTGGAGGAGGGCATTTTTACGGAATTCTTGGTGCAGTGTTTCGTTGCTCAAAAGCCGAATGGCATAGGTTGCCATTTCTTCAACATTACCAACATCACTCAAATATCCTGTCACACCATGAATATTGACTTCGGGTAAACCTCCTGCATTTGAGGACAAAACGGGTACTTCGCAAGCCATCGCTTCCAAAGCAGATAAGCCAAAACTTTCAGAACCCGAAGGAATCACGAACAAATCGGCAATTGCTAACAGTTCTTCAACGGCATCTTGCTTGCCGAGAAAACGGATTTCGTCGCATAGATGGAGTTCACGGCACAGTTCTTCGAGGTGCTGCCTTTCAGGTCCATCTCCGATGAGGAGGAGTTTTGAAGGGATTTTTTCAAATACTTTTTTGAAAATATAAATCACATCTTCGACCCGCTTGACTTTGCGAAAATTGGAGGTGTGGACAAGAATCTTTTCGCCCTCAGGCGCAATGATTTTTTTAAAATGGTCTTTATTTATCTTTTTAAAACGGTCAAAATCAATGAAATTATAGATGACTTTTATTTCTTTATCAATATCGAAATGAGCTAACGTATCTTTTTTCAATGATTCAGAAACGGCTGTTACACCATCCGATTTGTTGATGCTAAACTGAACAACTGGAGCAAAAGCACGATTATTGCCTACTAAGGTAATATCGGTGCCATGCAAAGTGGTGATGACAGGCACGTATCGACCTTCTGCTAAAAGAATTTTTTTGACGATATAAGCGACCGTTGCATGAGGAATGGCGTAATGAACGTGCAAAATATCAAGGTTTTCATACTTGACAACGTCCACCATTTTGGATGCCAAAGCGGTATCGTAAGGCGGATACTCAAAAAGCGGATAGTCCACATTACTGACTTCATGAAAGAAGACATTTACATGGAAATGATGTTGCGCCAAGCGGACGGGTTGACGATAGGTGATAAAATGGATTTTATGCCCTCTTTTTGCGAGTCCTAAGCCTAATTCCGTAGCGACTACGCCACTACCGCCAAAAGTCGGGTAACAAACAATGCCTATTTTCATATTGTTGAATTGTTGAATAGTTATTGGTTACTGGTTATTAGGGATTGGTTGTTTACTGACGAATAACCCGTAAACCGAATCACGAAATTACGCAACGGTTGAGAAAATCAAGTAGTTTTTGTCGGTAGATTGCGCCGCCGACTTCACTTACGTTGTCATGCCCTGCATTTTCGACGATGAAGAACTCTTTATCAGTCGTTTTTAAAGCATTAAAATTGTCGAGATTGAAAGCTATGGGTATTTTTTCGTCGGCACCGCCATGCACCATAAGCATGGGTTGCTCGATATTACGGCATGACTCGACAGGTTTTATATCGAAAGGACGGAATTGTGCAATTTGAGCTGACTTCGTGAGAATGCGTCTGATAAGCCAGCGACTACGAAATTTGAGCATATCAGCCCCGTATTCTTCAATCACATTTTCTAAGGTGTTGAAAGTGCTTTCGATGATACCAAAAGCCAATCTTTTCTCAATGGCTAAAGCTTGAAGGGCGACTGCCCCGCCCAACGATGTGCCATGAATACCGATAGGCAGCTTAGAGTATTTTTTTAAAACCTTATCAATGACCTTAGAAACGTCTCTTTTTTCATAAAAACCAAAGGTGCAATACTTGCCCCCGCTGCGTCCATGCGCTCGTTGGTCATAAACAACAACATTGAAACCTTGTTCAGCAAGCCAACGGGCAAAACCAAAATAAACTTCTTTGGCACTGCCAATACCATGCAAAACGATGATAGTCGCGCGGGCTTTGACCGTCAAGGCTTCGATAAAATACCCCCTCAGTATAGCTGCTCTTACACCTTTAACAATGAGTGGCTTGAAGCGCAAACCGAAGTCAGAGGGTTTATCTTTGACTAATTTCCTAAAAGGTGAAATGGGAATATAGGGCATACCATACTCTAAAAACAGGGTAATCCCAATGGTAAAAAGGGTAATGACAAAAGCGGTAAATATCATTGATTTCCAAGCATGTTTAAATTTAAAAACTTCAAAAACTTAGAATTCCAAAGTATGCATTGGAATTTTGAAAACTATTCAAGTTATAAACGTTTTTGAAGCTCTAAAAGGTTTTGAAACATACTGCTTTTGTTTGTTTTTGGATATAAAAAACGATAAGCCCTGTGTGGCTTACCGTTTTCTATTGACAATCATATAAAACCTACCCTCATTTCTATTATAAGATGGTTGTTGTTTCATTTAGATAGGGTGTTCATTTCGTATAAACTAAGTCTGAAAAAAGAGTCGAAGCATCTGGGCATTGACGGAGTACGGCTTCCATCATACGTTTTCCATCAATAGACTTGTTGATTTTGCTATATTTCAACCGTATTTCATCGCTGCATTTTTGGATTTCAGGTTGCATTACTTCCATCTCAATAGCCGTTTTCTTTTTTTCAGCAGTTTGCTTATTCAATTCAAACTCTTTTAGGTGTTTGGCTTTTTCGATCATGGGTTGAATACAATTGCAGGTCTCAATGGCTGCTTTCATGTAAATGTTATTAGAAGCGGATGTTTTTTGAGAACCGTTGGTTGCCCTCGAGTTCGTTGACTTGGGCGTATTTTGTTCCGTCGTTGTATCATTATTGGCAGATTTGTCCAAATCATTGCAACTCAATACAAGGCCTAATATGGCTAAGGACCCTAGTAATTGTGTTATTTTTTTCATGCAATTTAAAATTTATTGACTCTATTACGATTTTAACATGGAGGCAAATTATCATATTATACCTTAAAATAAAAATACATCTTAATGTAATTGCAAAAAATACCTTATATAGGTTATTGATTTTACAAAAAAAGCCTCACACCCTAAGGCGTGAGGCAATTCAAAAGTAAAATAACTATAAGTTTATTTTTGAATTATAACCTGCTGTGTTGCATCGCGTTTGCCAGCAGCCGATACCCGAATGAGGTATTGACCCGCCGCAAAGTCGTTGACAAATATTTTATGAACAGGATTCGCTACATTGTCAATATGTTCACGAGTAATAACTTTACCAAATGTATTGTAAATAACAATATCAACGGCTTTACTTGAATACTCGGACAAGTTGATGTTCAACTCATCCGTAGCAGGGTTTGGAAATGCCCCGAAGCCAATCATGCGCTTAAAAGTTACTTTTTTGACCTCTGTAAATTTATCTGTACCATCAATCTTGCTCAATTTTACGCGATAGAAATTGTCCCCCTCAGTAGGTTTCATATCATAAAAGGCATGAGTTTGTACTTGATCGTCGTATTGTGTGTTATTAACCAAAGACAATTTGTCAAAATCACCTGTCGAAAGATTCATTTTTTCAACTGTATAAAAATCATTGTCGTAACCTGTATTCGTCAACCAGCTAAGGCGTACACGGTCAGATTCAGCCGTTGCGTTCATCGCCAACATAGAAGCAGACGCTTGTGATACAGATGCTGAAGATACTTCCTCAATAGAGAATAATTGATTGTCGCCACCGTTCCAGCTATTAATGACACAATTAGCTCCATCAGCTGTAGAACCACCAGAGATGTCTAATACTTTACCGCTTGCGCGATGAATAAAGCGGTAGTAACCCGTATTACCAACACATTCAACTTTCCAATCTTTATAACCACCCGAGTAATAATCGTATTGATATACATTTGAGTTATTAGCTGTAGAATGTGCAGCCAAATATTTACCGCTATTGCGCGACATGACCTTGAAATAACCGCTACCTAAGGAGCTAAAACGCCATTGTTGATTGGCATTGCCGTGATACCCCCATTGAATGATATTGCAGTTATTAGTTGTACCCGCTCCGCTAACATCTACGGCTTTACCAGATTTTTTATTGATGATACGGTAACATTTGTTTGAATTGAAGTTCACGCTACAAGTAGACTGACAATCATCAGACGAAACCGATACGCAGTTACTTTCGTTGACAGACCCCCATGATGTACAACCGACAGGGCGAGCGCAACGAACAAAGTAAGTTGTTTTAGATACATTACTTGGTAAAATGTAGTCCTTACCCGTTGCACCTTTAATCGCATCTTTAGAATCTGATGGACATTTTTTTGTTGACTCTAACCACATATATTCGTAGTTGCCTAAATCTTTACCTGTTATGACTGGTAGATTATTAGCACAAGACTTTGAAATGGTATTGCCTGAGACGCTGTTACAATTGATGACTGGTGCGCACTCATTCGCATTGACTGTTATACAATTGCTTTCGTTGATTGCTGTCCAAGTAGAACAACCGATAGGACGTGCGCAACGGACGAAATACGTTTTTACAGTCGGACGACTTGGCAAACTGTAATTTTGACCCGTTGCACCAGCGATGGCTTGACTTGATTGTGTTGGGCAACCAGATGTTGATTTCAACCAAACGTATTCGTAATTACCTAAATTTGAACCATTTATAACAGATATATTATTAACACATGATTTTGAAATAGTGTTACCAGATACAGTGCAAGAAGTTTTCTTTATCGTCACGGTAAATGAACAAGTTGCGCTGTTACCTTTGGCATCTGTCGCTACGTAAGTAATAGTTGTGACACCGACTGGTAAACAACATCCGCTGACGTAGTTCGATATTACTTTTGGCGTTGAACAGTTGTCTTTCGCAGTAGGTGCTGTCCAAGTAATTGTCCAGCAAGAACCTGACATGTTCGTGACATCTTTAACAATATTTGCAGGACAATTTGAGAAAACTGGTTTCTCTGTATCATTCAAACATGGATTTACTGGTGCTTTGTAATAGCCTTTATCAGCATCTAAAAAGTTTTGACCTTGCCCTAAAACAACATTTATAGGACCTAAATCACGTTGAGGTTTGCCATCTAAAGTTGCTTCGGGAAATTTAATATTATAAGTAGCTGCTGCAAGATTCGTAAATAAATACTTACCATTTGCATCCACAGGTTGTGTTGTAATGGTCACAAAGTTGGCATCGCATAATGTAATAGTCAAGCCTATTACTACAACATCACCCGCATCAAATATACCATTGTTGTTGTTGTCGCAATAAACTTGGTCACCGATACTGCCATTAGGTGCTGAAGGTTTGTAATAGCCTTTATCAGCATCTAAAAAGTTTTGTCCAACCCCCAAGACAACATTGATTGGTCCTAACTCACGTTGTGGCTTGCCATCTAAAGTCGTTACTGGAAATTTAACATTATATGTACCTTCAGCAAGATTTGTAAATAAATACTTACCATTTGCATCCACAGGTTGTGTTGTAATGGTCACAAAGTTGGCATCGCATAGTGTTACTGTTAAGCCAGTAACGACGACATCTCCTGCATCAAAAATGCCGTTGTTATTGTTATCACAATAAACTTGGTCGCCAATACTGCCACTCGGTGCTGCAGGTTTGTAGTAACCTTTATCAGCGTCTAAAAAGTTTTGACCCGCCCCCAAGACAACATTGATAGGTCCTAATTCGCGTTGTGGCTTGCCATCTAAAGTAGCTTCTGGAAATTTAACATTATATGTACCTGCGGAAAGATTGGTGAATAAATATTTACCATTTGCGTCAACAGGTTGTGTCGTAATAGTTACAAAATTGGCATCGCATAATGTTATAGTCAAACCAGTTACCACAACATCACCTGCATCAAATACACCGTTATTGTTGATGTCGCAATAGACTTGGTCACCGATACTACCATTCGTTACACATGGTTCTGCGGGCGTACCACTCAGTAGAATAGCAATATCAGAAATGGTAGTACCTTGGATATAGTTTGTGAATTGAAGGGTATTGTTAGTTGGTTGAGATACAACTGTCCACTCAAACCAGCCCCCTGCGCCGTTAGCCACTTGGTCTTCGGCGCTAAAAAGCTGATTGGCACCAATACCAACTTGAAATGGGTGTTGATGAATGGTTAAAGAGAGTTGCCCCCCCGCCAATGCGTCTAAACCTGTAAGTGAACCCGACAAACTGTAATAGTAATACCAACCTGCTGTTGGAACACCTGTTTCGTTATAAGGTCCCGCAGCACCAGATGTATAAGATTTTCCACCAAGCGTAATGTCCATAGCAAAACGGCGTGGTGTCGAATAATCCCCAAATTGCTTTACCGTTCCTTGAAAACGGGCTGTTCCATCAGGATTTTCCGTAAACGTTCCACCCGCTTCCATGACCCAAGCAGCTTCAGTGCCAACACCAAGGAGATTTGTCATGGCAAGGGTGATGTCGTCGAAGATATTGGTGTTGGTAGATTTTCCATTTGTCGCTTGACGAGTTATGGAAGATGTACAAGGTGACTGCCCAAAGCTCTGCATACTGAGGGGGGCTATCAATAGCATAAGAAGTGTGAACAGCAAGGCACGCCCTTGCAAGTGACATGAGTACAGTTTGTCCATGATTTGCTTAAAGTTTTAGTTAAATGATTAAAAAACGTTACGATTAATGATGTACCAATCGGAAATAGGGGGAGTATTTTCCGTTTAAAGAAGACCTACGTGCGTAGGTTTAGAAGCAACTTTTCGAAGCCGTTTACTGAGGATTGATTGGGAGGCAGTGTTCAGTAACGGAAAAATAAAGGGACTTCTGCGTAATCATCTCACAAATTACAGCGTTTTTCATTCAGAAAAGCAAATTTCGAGGTCTGGTTTCATGGATTTAAAATGGTATTTTTGATATTTTTTAATACATTATGCTTAAATATTTACTTGTAAAATACTTAAACATAAATTATTAATCAACTTTAAAAACCAAAATTGAAAGAATGGTTGAAGTTTGTTATCCTTATAACCTTTTGAAATTTTAGTTCCGTCACAAACAGTTGAAATATTGTTATTTATTTTTGAATTGTGTTGTGCCTAACTATCATAATTGGACATTAAACAAAAAAGCGGTTCAAAATCTACTGTGAGATTTTGAACCGCTTTTTTTATATATAAAAATATGGTTTTTACTATTGTTTTTCCACCTGCATAAAGCTCAACTCGACTTCTGTGCCACGACCAAAAATTTTGACAATGACCTTGAGTTTCTTTTTCTCTTCGTTGATTTCTTGAATTTCACCAATAAAATCAACAAAAGCACCATCGGTAATTTTAATCGTTTCACCAATGATATAAGGTTCAACAAGTGTTTCGCCAGAGCTTTGCGTATCGTCCGCAACACCGAGCAAACGTTTTGCTTCGGATGTTTGCATCGGAATAGGGTCATTTTTTCCAAGAAAATGTATGACATTTTGCAAATTGACGATAGCTGTAACAATATCGCCTTTCAATTTCGCAGGGACAGCCTCAACGAGGATATAGCCCGGTAAGATATTACGCTCAGTAATAACTTTTTTGCCACCACGAATTTTATAGACCTTTTCAGTTGGCACAACGACATTAGGGATGTATTCACCCCATTTCTCTGCGGCAATTTCTTTGTCTATACGTTCTTTGATGACCCGTTCTTTGCCGCTAATGACGCGGAGGGAATACCATCTTGTTTCTTCTGACATTTTTTTATTGGTTATTGGTATTGTGCAAAGCATTTAGCCCGCCACTTCAATACTCAATTATTTTACACTATAGACGAATTTCAAAGCAAAATTCGCAACACCATCCATACCAAAGATAATGAGCGACAATAATATACTTGCTAACAAAACAACGCCTGTTGTTTGTTGCAAATTTGACCATGTAGGCCAAGTCATTTTGGTGCGAAATTCCTCTGCACTTTCTATTACGTACTGCTTGATATTCATGACTTCAATTCAGTTTAAAAAAAAAGGGGAATGACCCCCTCAGTATATTTTTAGTTTTGGGCTTTAGGTTTCGAGTTTTAGGTTTTGAGTTTTGGGTTGCCCAAAACTCAAAACTCAAAACTCAAAACCCAAAACTTAGTTGCACGGACAGCAGGGATCGAACCCGCAACCTGCGGTTTTGGAGACCGCCACTCTACCAGTTGAGCTATGTCCGTGTAAAAGAAAAAAATGTCAATAGCCATTCAGTCATCAAAGATAACATAAAATGACTATTGACACGTATTTTTCGAGAATAATTAGTCAAGAATTTCTGTTACCTGACCAGCACCTACTGTACGACCACCTTCACGAATCGCAAAACGAAGACCTTTCTCCATTGCAATTGAGTTGATGAGTGCAACTTCAAGTTCGATGTTGTCACCAGGCATAACCATCTCAACGTTTTCAGGTAATTTACAATCACCTGTTACGTCTGTTGTACGGAAGTAGAACTGTGGACGGTAACCGTTGAAGAACGGTGTGTGACGACCACCTTCGTCTTTCGACAAAACGTAGATTTGGCATTTGAATTTTTTGTGTGGTTTCACTGAACCCGGCTTGCAAATAACCATACCACGTTTAATAGCGTCTTTTTCAACACCACGTAGAAGAATACCTGCGTTATCACCAGCTTCACCACGGTCAAGCAATTTACGGAACATCTCAACACCTGTACAAGTTGAAGTGATTTTCGCGCCTTCTGCTTGCATACCGATGATTTCAACAGATTCACCTACTTTGATGATACCACGCTCGATACGGCCTGTCGCAACAGTACCACGACCTGTGATTGAGAACACGTCCTCAACAGGCATCAAGAAAGGCAATTCAGTCAAACGGGGTGGTTGTTTAATCCAAGTATCACAAGCTTCCATCAATGCTTTTACTTGTGCGATACCACTTGGATCCCCACTAAGCGCTTTGATTGCAGAACCTAGAATTACAGGAGTATTGTCGCCATCAAATTCGTATTTGCTTAACAATTCACGAACTTCCATTTCAACAAGTTCCAACATTTCCTCGTCTTCAACAAGGTCAACTTTATTCATGAAAACAACTATAGAAGGTACACCTACCTGACGTGCAAGAAGGATATGCTCACGTGTTTGTGGCATTGGTCCGTCTGTTGCAGCTACAACGAGGATAGCACCGTCCATTTGTGCAGCACCTGTTACCATGTTCTTAACATAGTCAGCGTGACCAGGACAGTCTACATGCGCATAATGACGATTTTTCGTCTGATATTCTACGTGTGCTGTATTGATAGTAATACCACGTTCTTTTTCTTCAGGAGCGGCATCAATTGAATCATAAGACATCACTTTATTGTTACCATCTTCTGATGCAAGAACTGTTGTGATTGCTGCAGTCAAGGTAGTTTTACCGTGGTCAACGTGACCGATTGTACCGATATTAAGGTGCGGTTTCGACCTGTCAAAGGTTTCCTTAGCCATTGAATTATTTTTTTAAATTTTTAAAATTTCGGAAATAGATTATTTATTCAAAACCCAATAAATCAGGTAATTAATACACTTTAAAATACTAAAAGGATTCAATCCACCTTCTCTTGCGAGCCGTTGATGGGAATTGAACCCGCGACCTCTTCCTTACCAAGGAAGTGCTCTACCACTGAGCTACAACGGCTTATGTATGAGTAGCTCTACGGCTTATATTGATTATTACGATTCTCTTTTTGTTAAGGAGATTTACGATTAACGAGGTGAGTTGTTGCATCAGATACGGTAAAACGTAAATTAAAATCGTAAATCGTCAATGTAAGCTGAAGAGCGGAAGACGAGTCTCGAACTCGCGACCTACAGCTTGGAAGGCTGTCGCTCTACCAATTGAGCTACTTCCGCTTTTTATTGTCACTCGACAGTAGTCATTTGTTTTTCGTTATTTTAACGAAAGTACAAATGACCACTGTCTGATGACAATTACCGGCCAACTAAGGGAAGAATGGGTGGGAGCAGATGGATTCGAACCACCGAAGGTGTAACCAGCAGATTTACAGTCTGCCCCATTTGGCCGCTCTGGAATACTCCCAACTAAGAGCCAGTGGAGGGAGTCGAACCCCCGACCAGCTGATTACAAATCAGCTGCTCTACCTCTGAGCTACACTGGCTTAGTGTTGTATTTTTCCAAGAGTATTACAGGTAAAAGAACATTTATGACAATCGACTTCCTTGCTGATTTCTCACTCCCGAAAGCCTTTTCTCAAAAAGCGTTGCAAAGATATAGCAATTTTAAAACCGTGCAAACTTTTTTGAATAAAAATTATTTTTTTAATTTTTATTTGTCTTTTCAAACTTTTCAAACCTCTACGGCATTCGCTTTTGTGACCCCTTCATAGAACCGAGCCCCCTCAGTATCCAACCTGTTTTTGGTCTCAAAATCCACTTTTAGCAAGCCAAATCGGTATGTTGTGCCCAAATTCCACTCAAAATTGTCAAATGTTGACCAATGAATATAACCTTTTACAGAAACACCGTCTCTTATCACTTCGTGTATCACCGTCAAATAATCTTTTATCGCTTGTATGCGTACAGCGTCTTCATCTGTACAAATACCGTTTTCAGTTATGATAATAGGCTTTTGATACTTTTTGTGAAACCAACGCAATATCTTACCCAATGCCTCCGGTTTATAAGCCCACATTTTATCACGTGCAAGACCCATTTTGTCCAATTTACCCGGACGATGTACTTCTGAAATCGGGCGCGGGTCAAAAAGTACATGGGCGTAAAAACTCAATCCCCAAAAATCCACCTTCTCAAAATGAGCCGCTGACCATTTATTGAACCAATAACTCGCTATCTTAGCAACAGGATAGCCCAATATATTTGAGCCTTTCATGGAAGCAGTATTCAGCGAAATGCCAACGGGTTTATTTCTATCATTGACTTTTAATAATGTATAAACCGTATTATGTGCAATACTCATATTTTTCAATATTTCATTTGCTTTTCCAAAACTTTTGTGAAACGGTGGAAAAACGCCTAAAAAGTACGCATTCATCGCATACACATTTGGTTCGTTAAATGTATTCCAATACGAAACATATTTGCCAAAATGAAAAATACACTTTTTTACAAAATCCATAAAAAAGCCTACATTCTCTTCATAAAGCCAACCACCTTTCGCTTCAAACCATTTAGGGTTCGCAAAATGATGCAAAACAAACATGATATCCGTCCCCCCATCATTTAATTGTTGGAAAAAATGCTGATACTCAACAACGGTTTCGTGATGGAAACCTCCATAAGGTTCTGTCTGCAAACGCGCCCAGTCCACGCTGCACCGATAAACCGTTCCAAAACGACGGATATGCTGCACATCCTCATCGCGCCGCAATTCATGGTCGGCTGTTCGGTCAAAAACGTGACCATCTTTGGCACGTAGCCCCTTGAATGAATGTTCTGAAGCCGTTTCTATTTGTGCTGAGGCAGTAGATGTACCCCAGAAAAAATCTTGTGGGAATTGAAGAAGCATACTTTTAATTCGTGAATGTTAATTTAAGCGTCAATAATAGTGTTTTATGCAAAAATAATAAAAATGGTCGTTGTACCAAACTATTCAACATTGATAATACGCACTTTTTCATTGTTTATGCCTAATACAAACGTTTTGCCTTTATTCTTTTTTGATAATGTCACAGGCAACATACGCCGAACTTCACCTCTAATTTGCACCCCCTCAGTATATTGCACCTCAAAATGGCAATTGCCTTTGTTGATTAAGATTTTACCATAATCACTATCGTAACGTCCTAACTGAATATTATTGCCAAAATAATTACCATATAACAACACATCGGGCAATTTATCACCATTCACATCTATGATTTGAGCCGCCCTATAAGGTGTTAGCTGTGCCAAATCGGGTAGTGAAACAGTCTCAAATTTGCCATTGCCTTGATTAATCAATACGGCATTGTCAAAATAATTGGCTTCATATTTTTTCGACTTTTTGATCTTTTCTGGTGTGAAAATCTCATCCAAACTCATTTCTGCAAACTTGCGGGCATACAGAATTTTCTTTTTCAATATCGGCACTTGCTTTTGCAAATCCGCAATAGTTGCAAAAACGTTCTCTTTTCCTTGCAAATATGAAGTGACAATTTGCTCTTTTTTACCATTGTCATCGAAGTCATTATAATACATACGTACAGGCTCTTTTTCAGTTGCTTTGAACCTTGAATTTTGACCTAAATTGCCGACAATCAAATCAATATCACCATCATTGTCCAAGTCATAAGGCCGTACAAAATTCCACCAACCTTTCTTTTTCGTTAATTTTACGGTCTTAAACGATTTGTTTTCTTGTAAAAAAGCATAAATTCCGTCCCATTCAACCGCCACAATGAGGTCTTGTTTGCCATCTTTATTGAGGTCAACTAAAGCCGAATTTTTAATCATACCCAAAGCCCCTAAATCCTTATTATAGGGGGGGGTCACATCTGCGAAATGCCCATGCCCATCGTTTTGTAAAAGGTAGGATTGTGGTGTTTCGCCATAAGCCCACACAACTGAACGTGCACCCATGTACAAATCTAAAAACCCATCACCATTAAAATCAAAGGCTTGCAGAGTGCTAACAGTCGAATAAATACCTTTAAAAGCATCCGCAAGGCACGTAAAATTACCTTTTCCATCGTTCAGATAAACGCGAGACTGTTGTTTTGGGTCATTATTATAAAATTCATTGCCGCCTGTGCCAACCACCAAATCCTTATCATTGTCATTATCCACGTCAATCAACAAGGCATCAACGTCCTCATAAATGCTGTCAATATCGAGGGCAGGGCAGGGCAATTTTGAAAAAGTACCATCCGTTTTTTGCAAAAACAAACCTGCTTTTTCCCATTTGGCATTGCCCAAAAACACATCGTCTAAGCCATCACCATTTATATCGCCGACGGCTAAGGCGGGTCCGTCGGTTGAGGTTAAATGCGGTAAAAGTAGCTCACGGTCGAATTCTATAAAATCATTTTCTTTATGTTTAAAATCTAATTTCGTTTGGGCAGTAATATCCGTTATTTTACTGATGGGAGGCTTCTTTGAACTCGTAAATCGTTGGTAATCAAACTTTTGCAACCCTTTTTTATAAACTATTTCATTTGAACCTTGCCATTTCAAAGTTGTTTTATCCAATTTTTGAAACGTATTATCAGCCCAAACCAACACCAAACTGTCAATTACTGAGGGGTTGCCCAAACCTGCATACAGAGGTGTTTCCATACTCGATTGAAAGCCATGCGTCGGGTATTTTTCATAAACCATAACCGAGTCTTTGGCGTATGCAATCAATTTACTACCAATCGCATTTCGGTTTTTTTCAGAACCCACAAGTTTTAGTGTCAACATCTGATGTGCAGAGTCTTTGGAGGCAATATTTTCATAAATAAAAGCCTTATCGTTGATATTTGAAGTAATAATATCCAAATCGCCGTCATTGTCCAAGTCCGCATAAGCCGCACCGTTTGAATACGACACCTTATTGTTTTGAATAGAAAACTGTTGATCTTTGAAGTGTAAATTGCCTGCATTATGAAACAATTTATTGTCTAATTTTATTTCAGGTATATTTCTAATCATATCTAAATCCTTGTCTGTCAACTTATTCTCATAGATTTTAGATTGAAACTCATCAGCAGAAGCGAATTTAATATAGTCAATATCATTCATCCTTTTGGGAATACCATTGCTGATAAAAATGTCCTTATTCCCATCATTGTCATAATCAAAAAACAGTGTTGCCCACGACCAATCCGTTGCTTGAACGCCCGAATAAGTCGCCACTTCGCTCATCGTACCATTCCCGTTGTTAATCTGCAAAGCATTTCGAGCATATTGATAATTGTAACCATAATTGCGTTTGAACTGATAAGTCCCAAACGCATCTTCGCCTTCCGAAGCCTTCAATACGGAGGGGGTATAAGGCTGCATATCGAGGCTCATAATGTCGTTCCAACCATCATTATTCAAGTCGCCAATGTCCACACCCATGCTAAAAGTGCTGGTGTGATTGATATAATCCGTTATTTGCTCCTTGAAAGTACCGTCTTTTTGATTGATATAGAGATAATCGTTTTCATGGAAATCATTGCCAATGTACATATCGGGATAACCATCGCCATTGACATCGCCAACAGCTAAACCCAAACCATAGCCCAAAGCATTGCTGTAAATGCCAACAGTCTTTGTTATTTCAACATATTTTCCATTGTCATTTCTAAAAAAACGGTCGCCTGAAAGCGGATGAAATTGGTTTTTTCCTTGTTGAAAAACAGCACGTGGACCAAAAGTTCCGTTGTTGTGCAACGAGTGATTGAGTTGAAACATATCCAAATCTCCGTCCAAATCGTAATCGAAAAACGTGGCTTGTGTGCCAAAACCGACCAAATCTAAGCCATATTGCTTCGATTGTTCTTCAAATTGAGGCACCCCAGCCCCCTCACCCCCAGAGGGGGAAATACCTTTATTGATATACAATTTATTATGGCTTTGCAACTGCATATAATTGCCAACGACACTGATATAAATGTCCAACAAACCGTCTTGATTGATATCCACAACCGCTACCCCATTCGACCAATCATTGTTTTTTTCAAAACCCGCCCCCTCAGTAATATCTTGAAATTTCAAGCCGCCTTTGTTCAAATACAACTTATTCGGCACCCGACTACCTGTAAAAAAAACATCTAACAAACCATCGTTATTGAAGTCACCAACACCCAAACCCGCACCGTTGTAGTAGTACATATACTTGAAAATATTAAAATCCAAATTAACCGACAGGTCATTTGAGAAGTCAATACCTGTTTGTTCGGCTTCTAAAAGTTTGAAGACAGGAGTGCTTTGCTCTTTTGGTGCTGTTTTTTGACAGGAAAAAAAGAAGATTGTAAGGATAAAAATTGCAAGATTGTATTTGAACATCGTATATATTAGGTTATGTAAATGCCTTTACAATTACAATGTAAAAAGCAAATGAGCATATAAATCAAATCGCTGTACACGTGGAAAAAAAACCGAATTGTCATAAGGTGTCTTTCCATTGTTATTAATTCTCATATTTTCTTTAGCAATGGTATATTTAGCACCCAATCCAAGCGAAACATGATTATTTAGGTGTTTTTGAACCGCCGCAGTCGCAAAAAAACCGAATCCTGCGTTTTTCCCAACCAATTCATCCGATTGCAAAGGTGGTGATGGCGGTTCATCTAAAGCAAATCGAGGCGGAAAAGCGGTATTTAAAACATAATCTGAATATTCACCAAATTTACCACTCAATTGAGGATTTATGATTTTATTTATGATAAAACCAACTGAAATAACCTGCTGAAGTCCTCTAAACTCTTTAGGAAATGAATATTTTAACTCAACTGGAATGTATTCAATTTTTGTATAATTTACACGAAGAAAATTAGTGAACAAAAAACGTGAATCATATCTACCAGTCAACCAAAGACGCATCGAATCCGATGCCTTAAAGCTATTTTTGTCATAATTAAATTCAGTTGCAAGACTCAATCTATTCGTAATATTCAGTTGCATGCTAGCACCAATACCCGTTGAAACGGAAGACGGTTTAAACTCTGCACCGAAATAGTCAACCATTTGAGGCTTTACATATCCACCTAACACTTTTAAACCAAAGGAAAGGTGTCTCGAAAAATCATACTTCACATCTTTTAAACGCTCAATTTTATTAGAGTTTGTATTCAAACAATTCGCAAACAATATAACAGTTTGCTCTAAACTTGCTTTGTCGTAGTAAACTTGTTTGATAGTTCTTTTTACATCATCACATTTTTGAAAATATGTAAAGAGGTAAGTTTTAGGATTTGCCTTATTAATGCGTCTTATTTGAGGCAAATCGTTTGAACTAATATAAAATATTTCATTTTCATTTTTTGAAAAACCTCTGAATAAATTGATTGCCCCCCTCAGTAAATACTCAATATAAATCGTTTCTTTTTGTTCTTTATAAATCAAATTTTGAGTCATAATAACAGAACTATCTTTCTCATTCTTTATTAACACAATTTTTTCTACATCTTCTACTAGCAGTTTCTTACTATTTGCTGCGTCTTGTGATTCTTTGATATTAATTATGTTTTCACGAAATAATTCCAAATCAAAATAACCTTCAACTTTTTCGCCTTTTTGATTGACGTAATAGCCTTTGGGCAAGTCAACCTTTTGAGCTATTGCTCTACCAAAAAAAAGAGTAAAGAATGTTAAACAAAAAACAAGCTTTCTAATGTTTTGCATGATAAATTAGTTTTAAGTAATGAAAATTTTTAAGATTATACCTAAAACCAATAGACTTGTTACGTTTAGTACATTTATATTTTAACTTCCTAAGGTTATTAATTTGCTGCCAAATCCGTCACCACCATCATTACTTCAAACTCTTTTTCTGAAAAAATAAGGACGCGCCGATTGCCCGACACTTTCGCATAAGCTTTTTGCCCTTTTTCCCCTTTTGGCAAAGGCGTTATAAAAAAACCAGTGCCGTACCATTCCTCCATCAGCTTTTTTACATCTACAAGTAATTTTTCCGTTTGCCCATTCGGATACGACAAATCAATGCCTTTATAAGTGAATTTGATGGGCATTTCGATGATTTTATCATATTTAAATTGAGGATAAAAATTCATTTGCAACGGAAAGTTAAAGTCGTTTTTTCCAAAATCATACTCAACTGTTTTATCCGCCCCCTCAGTATAAACGCCTTTTTTATTCATCGCCCAACAAAAATCAAAAAATTCTTGCTTTGGCATACCCAAAGTCAGTCCCATAAAAAGGCTGTCGTGCCGTATGCCTGTTGCCAATTCCTGTTTTTCTATGGTTGCCAAATCTTTACTATGGCTATTTCCACAAGCAATTGATATAAATAGGAGTCCTATAAAAAATATTATTGTTCTTATTTTCATACAAAATTTTATTTTGTTTTATATTGATACAAACGCAGTTTTTCGCCGTTCACTGCCACCATCAAATAATCTAAGCCTTTGATTTTCAAAGGTTTAATATCCCGCATCATGCCTTTTATGAATAGACCGCTGCGTGGAAAACGCACCGCTTCAAAATCCATATTGCCTTTATTCAACAACACTTCGCCATAGCTACCATCAATGCGACCGAACTGCGGTAAGAAGTTGAAATTATTACCGCCTGTAATGATGTCAGGTTTGCCATCGCCATTGATGTCGCCAACATACACGGCACAAACGGATGACAACTGAGTTTCCAAAGGCATTTCTTTTATTGTAAAATTGCCTTTGCCGTCATTAATGGCTATGACAGATTTAAAATAGTCAACTTGTTTGACCTGTGCAGATTTGATTTTATCTTTTGGAAAAAGTTCTTGAATGGTTTTCTTAGCGTAATCATGGTGTTTTAAAACGTCCTTTTTCAAAATTGGCATTTCTTTTACCATATCACGCTTCATAATGACTGGAAAATCTTTGCCATTGATACTATATGAAAGAACTTTATCTAAATAACCATTGCTGTCAAAGTCATTCATCCAGAGTTTAATAGGCGGGTCATTGCGATCAGCGAGGTAACAATTTTCACCCGTGTTGCCTAAAACCATATCCATATCACCGTCTCCGTCAAGGTCAGCAACTGTTACAGTGTACCAAAAGCCGTTTTTATCTTTAAAAGCATCGTTTTTGACAACATTCAATTTGCCCGATTGGTATTTAAAAATCGTGGGTGGCATCCATTCGCCAACGACTATGAGTTCTTTTGTGTTATCTCCATCAATATCTGCCCATTTTGCATCTGTGACCAAACCTAATTTGTCCAAAGCAGGACATACTGAGGGGGTCACATTTGTAAATTTGCCTTTACCCTCGTTCTGAAAAAGATAGTTTTTGGGCGAAACACCATACAAAAGTGGTGTACTGCGGCTGCCGACGAACAAATCAACATCGCCATCGCCATCATAATCATTGGCAATGACGACTGATGTATTCATGCCGTTTGAAGGCAATGAACCTGCTTGCATCGAAAAACTACCTTTGCCATCGTTGAAAAACAAACGGTCTTGATTCTCACGTTCCTCTGCTGCAATGAAATTGCCACCTGAACCGACGTATAAATCTAAATCACCATCGCCATCTGCATCAAAAAATTGGGCAGCGGTGTCTTCAAAAGGAATAAATTTACCAATTTCGGGATTGTCTATCACTTTAAAAGTGCCGTCTTTTTGCTGCACATAAATCCCTTTTTTCTGTCCTTTTGCACCGCAGATATACACATCGTCGAGTCCATCGCCGTTGACATCGCCAACAGCTATTTTAGGTCCCTCTTTCGAGAGCATCATCGGCACTGTTTTCTCATTGTAAAAATCAATTTGTGAATCTTCTACGTGTGTAGGTAGTGAATTTGCAATCGTTTCGTCACTAACCAATAAAGGTTTTTCAAGGACTTTTTGATAATTCGCTTTTGTTCTTTTGCTTGTTTTATAATCAATCGTATTGAGCTTATTCAATTGATAATCAGCGAGTTTTGTATAAGTTCTGTCGTACCAATAAACCAAAACACTGTCCACCTTTTGACCTTTCGGCAAACCAATCATCTGTTTATAATCCATAGACGATTGAAAACCACGTGTTGGAATATTCTCTTTTTGATAAATTTGACCACCACTAAACACTTGAATTTTTGAACCAATAGCATAAGTATTTTTGTCACCCCCCCTCAGTAAAAAGCCGATAAAAGCTACCGAAGTGTCCTTTGCCGTATTGTTTTCATACACCAAAGCCTCTTGATTGACATTGTTGACGACCAAATCTAAATCTCCATCGTTGTCCAAATCACCATAAGCCGCACCGTTTGAAAAGCTTTTATCTGCCAAACCCCATTGTTTAGAGACATCTTCAAAGCGCAAATTGCCTTTGTTTTTGAACATTAGGTTTTGAATCGGCACAGAAGGCATTTTTTTAATGACTTCTTCAACCTGTTCCTTTTTACCAGTCATTGCCATTTTTTGGATAATGTCGTCGGCAAAAAAGTCTATAAAGTCTTGGTCAATGACATCGTGACTGATGCCATTGCACACGTAAAGGTCTTGCTGACCATCAAAATCCGCATCAAAAATCAAAGCACCCCATGACCAATCTGATGCTGCAACGCCTGAATAATGCGCCACTTCCTTGAAACTGCCATTGCCTTGATTGATTTGAAGGGTATTTTGAGAAAACTGCTCGTAGAAACCACGCTGTTGTTTGAGTTGATGAATATCTATGTTTTCAAACTCTGTTGTCGTTTTCAATCGTTCCTCGTCATAGGGCAACATTTCCGTTGCAAACACATCTGGATAGCCATCATTGTTCACATCTGCCATATCAGAACCCATCGAAGCGAGGCTTAAATGCTGCATTTCGTTGGTTATGTCTTCCTTGAAAGTGCCATTTTTTTGATTGATATAGAGGTAATCACGCTCAAAAAAGTCATTGGACACGTATATATCTAACCAACCGTCATTGTTCAAATCGCCTACTGTCACGCCCAAACCGAAGCCGATGAGACTGCCATAAATGCCTGCTTTTTCGCTCACATCTACAAATTTACCGTTGTCGTTGCGCATCAATTGGTCACCACCGCCTTTCACAAATTCTTCAACGGGCCAGTCCTTAGCACGTAAGTCTCGATTATTGGAATAATTGAGGGCATTCACGGGTATAAATGAGTTTTTGAGAATATAACAATCTAAATCGCCATCGCCATCGTAATCAAAAAAGGCGGCGTGGGTCGAATAACCTGATTGGTCGAGGTTATAATCTTTTGCTTTTTCAGTAAATGTTAAATCACCATTATTGATAAACAGTTGATTTTTAGGTACAATACCGTTTACATAACCTGCATTACAAACGTAAATATCTAATAGTCCATCGTTGTTGATGTCCACCATAGCCACACCTGTACTCCATTCGGCTATGGATTCAACCCCAGCTTTTGCGGAAATATCGTCGAATTTCAAACCGCCTTTGTTGAGATACAGCTTATTCGCACCCATGTTTGCTGTAAAAAACACGTCCGACAGACCGTCGTTATTGATGTCACCAATAGCGACACCGCCGCCGTTGTAGAAATTACGATAGGTTAGGATATTAAAGTCCTTGGAATTGGTAACGGTATTGTTGAATTTGATGCCCGATTGGTCGGAAGAGACCTTAGAAAAAACCGTATTTTCTGTTAGTGTCGTTGTTTTTTTACAAGCAAAAAGGGAAAAGACCAGCGCAAAAGCAATGGTGAAAAATAATTTCATGATTTGTTTTTTATACATTCTAAGTCAAGGGCGTTGCATAAAGAGACCCCTCAGTATCGTTTCTAATGTGCTGTAAAATTAGGCTTATTATTTCAAAAAATACAAACTTATTCAAAATGAAGTATTTTTGCTCGTAAAAGTATCCAATCATAATTTTAAGAAAAAAACAATGCGTTATTTCAATACATCTGGTCCAAATATCATTGACAAACATTACACTTTGTTGCGTACTTCTTTGGTATCGGAAGGTACTAAAAAAGTGAATGATGAACGTTATTTCACGATTTGGGCACCCCGTCAGACAGGAAAAAGCACCTATTTTCAGTTGCTTGCTGAAAGACTTCAATTGGAAGGATATAAAGTGGCTTATGTAAATTTTGAAAACTTCAAGGATGCTACCATCAAGGCTTTTCTAAATAACCTTCATTTCAATCTTTTAACATTCTGGGGCATTGACTTTTCTGCTTTTAGTTTGGCAGATACTTTTACTGAAATTACTAAAATCAATAATAAAAAACTTATACTCATTGTTGATGAAGTTGAGGGTATAAATCCAGATTTTTTTGGTACTTTTTTACATTCTATCAGAAATGCTTATCATTCTCGCACAACACACGCCCTCAAATCTGTTATTTTAGTCGGTGTTAGCAATATTATTGGCGTTGTACAAGACAATGCAAGTCCGTTCAATATCGCAGATAATCTGAATGTTCCTTATTTCACGGATGATGAAGTCTTAGAACTTTTAGGTCAACATGAAATAGAAACAGGGCAATTATTCGACCCCTCAGTAAAAGCAAAGATTTCAGAGATAACAGCGAATCAACCGGGCTTAGTGAATGGTTTTGCCGATAAATTGGTCACAAACAGTCCTCATAAACCATTGATTGACTACAATGATTATCTTGTTGTTGAAGATTGGTATTTGACAGAAGCGATTGACAAAAACGTATCAAATATTATTAATAAAGCCAAACAGTATCGTTCTTTTGTCGAAAGATTATTGTTTACAGAAGAAAAAGTGCCTTTTCAAATCAATAGAGAACCCATAAAATTGCTTCATGCCAATGGTGTTATCAAAAAAGATAAAGAAGGGTTTGTCGAATTTTGGGTGCCATTGTATCAAAAAAGCCTTCATGCTGCCTTTTACCCATATCTAAATGGGGAGCAAAATCGAATCCAACAAAATATTGATGTTAGCGATTATTTTACGGAAAACGGCTTGTTGAAAATGCCCAAAGTTATTGAACAATACAAAGAATATACTTCAAGACGAGGGTTTCGTTATTTTTTAGATAGGGACGACGATGGTAAAGTTCAATCCATCAAAGAAGCGGCTTTGATGTATAGCTTTGAAACATATATTAATGCCTTTCTCGGTGTTGTCGGCGGCAAATCGTATATCGAAGCCCATACAAATCTCGGACGGACAGATATGATTATCAATATTGAGGGTCAAGAAGCCGTCATTGAGTCAAAAGTCTATCAAAATATCACACAATTCAAAAAAGGGAAAACTCAAGTGGCTTATTATGCCCAACGAATGGGTTTAAATACCGCCACTTATTTGGTTTTTGTCAACTCTGAAGTGACACATAAAGAGGTCGTTGAAGCGGTTGATGTGATTGAAGATGTGACAGTGACGACCTATTTGGTAGGGTTTGATTTGGAGACAAGTTTTTAACCCCCCTCAGTATAAAAACAAAAAATAGGATGTCAAAACTCAATTTGACACCCTACTGTATGTTTAGAAACTACTGTGGATTAGTATCCAGCATTTTGTTTCAAATTCGGATTCGAAGTCACCGCATCGGCAGGGATAGGATATAAAACCGTACCTGGGTCTTTGTTAACAACGCCAGGACCAGTCAAGAACGTACCGAAACGCACTTCGTCAGTACGACGACCACCTTCCCAATACACTTCACGACCACGCTCATCAGCCATACCTGCTACGTCAATTGATGTCAAAAGAGTAGCACTGCGTTTTGCACGAATAAGATTAACCGTTACCAAAGCAGCAGCAGCACCACCTGTACCGCCACGTAATTGTGCTTCTGCTTTCATCATCAATGCATCACCATAACGAGCAAGGATGTATTTACCAGCATCAGCAGGGTGATACTTGATAACACGGATACCTTTATCAGTCGCTGCACCTGCAAGAGGTACATCATCAGTGAAAGACAATGGTCTCTTAGTTCTTGAATCAACTAAGACAGAACCATCATTTTTAAATTGTGGTCCACGTAAGAAACCTCTATCGATACCATCAAAAGCTTTACCTGTTTTAGGTGTTACGAAACCTCTTCTTTGGTCACCCGCGGCGAATTTACCATAGAAATCAGCCAATGTTGTGAAACCGTTCCAACCAGAAGGGTCTTGGTCATAGTGTAATGTCATGAACCAGCGATTAGAAGGAGAACCTTCATTGCTTACAAAGATGATTTCTTTAGTAGCTGCTGTTGAGAAGTTATCGAAGTATTTTGCTTCTAAATCATAGCCATCTGCTGTGATAGCGTCCACATAACCAATGACTTTGTTCATGTCTGCCGCATCGAATGTGTAAGGGCCCGCAGGGTTTGCAGATTTGTAAACAGCTTTGTTCAAATACAATTTAGCCAACATGAAATTAGCTGCTGCTTTTGAAGCTTGTGCATTGACTGCAGCTGGTCCCTTTTTAGCCAATCCTGCTAATGATTCTTCCAAATCCTTCACGATGAAATCGAATGCTTCAGCGCGAGTGAACACTTTAGGGTTGACATCTACACCGTCCGTTGTATTACGGAAAGGTGCTTGTCCCCAATAGTCCATAACGTGGAACATATTGAATGCACGCAAGAATTTAGCTTCTGCTGCTTGCGCCGCTGATGGGCTTGCTGCTAAAACTTGGTTACACTTGAAAACACGTTGGTTCAACTGATTCCAAGAACCAAGATTCCAAGAGTGGGTTGCATCCCAAGTATGCTGGTCAAGTGTACGCCAAACACCATTGTCACCCCAGTCCACACCACGTGTTGGTGGAATCATCTCTGCGGTTGCATGCTCGCCAAGGGCATAAATATTCGCTTGGTCAGTAAATGCACCGAGGTCTTTATAAGCACCCTCCAAAAGTTGAGTCGGGTTACCAGTACCGCCACCTACTGTGACTTTCGGAATGATAGAATCTGTTTCTGCATTGTTCAGATCCGTACAAGCACCTACAGAAATAGAAAGTGCTGCTATGAATAAAAACTTAGAATTAAATATTTTTTTCATGATAATCTTGTTATTTTATTTAATTAAAATGTAACATTTACACCAA
>JAYVFS010000255.1:0-8763 GCA_043772905.1 Saprospiraceae bacterium
TTTCCATATGTCAATGAACGACCCTTAATTTATTTAAAACATTTTATGGATTTTTACTCACTTTTTTTAACACTTTTAATTTGTAGGGTTTTAAAAGCATATATAATAAAAACTTCATTCGGTAATGTTCTGGGTAAATTGGCATTAGGAATACGTGTAAAAGTATTGCCACCATCTATTGTGTACATAATAACCATTAACAGCAGAATTGTATCGTCCTGAAATAGGTTGTCAATAGTCTAATAAAACTATGGCGACTTCGTAGTCGGGAAATAAATTTCCCGACTACGAAGTCGCCATAGTTTCAAAAGTGCTTGCGTTCGGCTATGTATTCAATCTTCTTCACCCCGCTTATTACTGAGGGAGGTAATATTTGAGCCAAAAAACAGTGCATTCAGAAATAACTTATTCGTACCGTACCAAACAGCACGGAAATTTGGATTATCTGCAAATAAAATGACCCGACCTGTGCCCTCTTCTGAAACCAATATTGCCGCAGAATTGGCGATATATTTTCCCATATCCCGATGTAAATAGCCGCCTATCAATGGATTAGCTGTGTATTGCGCAACCGTATTATAGGTTTTTTCACCTGGTTTTAAAAAGGTCGAACCGTTCCGATACACGGATACTTTTCTATCCGAAAAACCAAATCCAATGGGGTGCGAAATATCTAAATCTATCTGAAAAATAGAACCACCAATCGCTTTTGCACCTTCCCAATCCGCAGCATCTTCATAATTGATACGGCGTTTTATTTTAGTGGTATCGGTTATCAATTGTTCTTTAATCAGATTTTGTTTAATCGCCCATTCAGAAGCGGTTTTAAAAGTAATCAAAGTGCCACCATTTTGAACCCATGCTTTGATTTTACGCACAACAGCAGAATCAAAATGATATTGACCACTGACCATAACCAATGTGTTATAACGATTTAAATCAATACCACTCAAACTGGTCATCTCTGCTTTTGTTATCGGCATACCAATTCTTTGGTCGAGCAAATGCCAAACTTCTCCCGCTTCGTAGCCCGAAACACCTGTGCCCAAAATCATTAATGCCTCTGGTTTTTTGACGGTTTTGATGTTGCCGCTGCCTAAATCTACGCCCGCAATGCTGTAACCATTGTTCACAGATACAATATCAACTTGTGCATCACGACTCACTTTTTTAAGCACATTGAATAAACTATCGCTCGAGATTTTTTGCAAATTGACTGGAATAACCAGAGTGCCATAGTCAAAACTTCTTTGGGTGTCCCCGAATTTTAGTGTAAAAGATTTGAAACTCGTTTGAACGATAGCGCCTTCTTTTTGCAATTGATACAAGGCTTTGTGTGCATTGTAATCTGTCAATTCTATCAAATACGCATAACTGCTTTTTTCGATATATTTTAGCGTTTTTGTCACCGTTTCGACGATTTGTTTACCTTTTGTGGGCGCAGATTTCAATTCCGCATAAGGCAAATTGTAGGCATGAATGACTGACCATGTGGAGGCATCGTAAAAGATACTGTCAGCATAAGTGATGCCTTTTTCAAAAATAGAACGCACCATGATATAATTCATCTGCTCGGTTGGCACAGAGTAAGCGGTGCCTTTGTCGAATTTTTTACCGTCTTGGGTGACGCTGTTGTCCAATGCATAACAATCAATATGGTGTTTGAGTAAAAAATTCACAAACAGATTCGTCCTTGTTGCATCTTTGGCATCACCAAAAACATATGCTTTTACAGGATTGCTCCGTGCTTGACTCAAAGCTGTTTTATAAAAATCATGGCGCAATTGTATCAAATTCGCCTTTTCTGCCAATGAAGCCCGAACCGTTGTCAAAGCTGCAACAAATTGATTTCGAACGGTAAAGCCAAAACTGAGGGGTATCGTCGTTGTCTCTTGTAAATGTCCACGAGAACTTGCTTGTTCGAAAAGAAAACCCGCGCCACCATAAAAATTGATATAACTCGACCCATAACCCGGATACAATTTATCAAAAGCCTCTTTGGTGAAATACATCGAGCCTAATTTATTCATAGCTTCAGAGAAATAATTGCCAAAGGTGGGATAGATTTTATCATATAACAAAGCGGGCACGATGGGATTATTGGAACTGTACTTGCCTGGATCGAAGTAAAACGTTGAATTGGTACCCATTTCGTGGTGGTCTGTTTGCACATAAGGATGCCACCGATGAAAAAAAGCTGCTCGGCTTTCGCTTTCAGGATGAGACAATAAAAACCAATCGCGATTAAGGTCGAACCAATAATGATTTGTTCGACCACCAGGCCAGACTTCATTGTGCTCACGGTCATTGGGGTCAGCCACAAGAGGGTCGCCTTTGTGCATATTTGCCCAATGCGCATGTCGGTCGCGACCGTCAGGATTGATAACAGGATTGAGTGTAATGACCATACTGTCCAACCATTTCACCGATTCAGGACTATCGGAAGCCGCCAAATAGTAAGCCGTCAAAAGCGAGGCTTCACCGCCAGAAGGTTCATTGCCATGCACATTATAAGCCAAATGAATCACCAAAGGCACATTGTCCGCTACGTTTTCAGTGCGTCGTTTCAGATTGGCTTGACGAATGTCCTCCAAACGTCCATGATTGGCAGGCGAAGTGAAAATGGCAGCGATCAAAGGGCGATGTTCATACGTTTCGCCTATAACCTCAAGCGTCATGCGGTCAGAAAGGCGATCCAATTCTTGAAAATAAGACACAATACGGTCGTAACGCGTATGATGTGACCCAATCGGGTAGCCTAAGAATTGCTCAGGTGTTGGAATTTTTGGATTAAAACTGCCCGCATTGGGATAAAAATAATCGGCTTGTGCCGTCATCTTCAAAGCACTCAGACTGAAGAGACACACAAGCATAAAAAGGTGATTTCTCATTTTGGATTGATTTAGTTTTGTGAAAAATGAAATAAGAATGCTCAAATATCCAAAATGTTTTGTCTTAGATAACACCCCTCAGTAAAAGTTGAGAATAAAAAAGTGAACAAGAGAACTAATTACATCATTTTTGCAAAATAATACATGAAATGAGAAAATGCATACTGCTTTTCTGTCTGTTAGTGGCTTTACAATTACAAGTATTTGCTCAAAAAGCAATTTATAATATACCTCAAATGCCCAATCCAACGGAGCGCAAAGCGACTATGGAACAGGATTGGGCTGCGGTGCAAAAATCACCGCCTCAACTCGGCGTTCGGGATTGTTTTTTGTTTTTATTAGATGCTTTGGATACGCATTTTTTAAAACCAACAGAGGTCGAATGGTTATTAAAAAAGATGCTGACCCGCATCATAACGGAACCCAGTGCGCCCAGTTTTGGCAATATTTATTGGGGTTGGACGGAGACGACCAACGATGTCGGCGATGGCAACAACGTTGAATTTTGTGTCCAATACGGCATTTTAATAAAACTCCTGTTTGACGACAGACTCTCGCCCAAAGCGAAACAAACCTTAGATACGATATTCCACTATGCCCTAAAAGGCATTCGCCAACAACCCGTGCGCATCAGTTACACGAATATTTATCTGATGAAAGTTTGGAATTTTGTCGCTCTTGGACAGGTTTATAAGACCCCCTCAGTAATTGAAGAAGGGCGCAAGACTTTTGATATATGGCTCAATCATGTAGCCCGTTACGGCAATCGGGAATACGACAGCCCGACGTATTGTGGCGTGGACATCGAATCGTTGCTGCTACTAACTCAATTTTCAACAGATAAAGACATTCAAAAGAAGGCTTCGGACGCACTCAATTTCTTTCTCACCGATTTGTCGGCACATTACAACCCACGCGGTGGTTTCCTCGGTGGCGCACACAGCCGAGACTACAATCGTGTTTTCAGCCGTGATTTGTTGGAAGAAAAATACATGAATCCGTTGCTCGGACGAGCTAATACCAATACGCATCTCTTTCATCAAATCTGTTTGTCCATTTTAAAAGAACGGGGTTTAAGCACCCAACAAAAAGAGTTGATGAACCGCAAAAACAGGTTTATTGTACAACGTTGGGACAGTTTGGCAAATACTTATGCCTGTGATTTTGTCGGCAATAAGGTGTCAATCGCCTCATCCAATCAAGCGTATAGTCCTGACGACAAACCTTTTGTCATTTATCTCAACAGCCCGAAAATCCCTGAAATACCCAACATCGCCTACGTTATTGAAGGCAGAGACGACCATTATGGCACATGGAGCGCAGAAGGCAAAGGCGATAAAATGAAACATTTGATGCCGCCCAATTATCCTTCAAACGGTGGTTGGAACAAAACACGGCACTTGATGCCCTTTATGCAAGCCGCTCAAAATAAAGGCGAATTTGTGATGTTGATTTCTGGAAATAAAGACCACAATTGTATCAATGACTATTTGAATTCAACCATTATTCTGCCCAATTATTTTGATGAAATATGGATGGGCAACAGCAATATAAAGACCCCAAACGTAGGCGAAAAATCCGCTTTTGACAAAACCAACACCTTTTTTGCCCGCTTTGAAGATGTGGCAATCGCCTTTCGTCTTTTGTGGGATGATGCAGAAACAGGTGAAAAAATGACTCTTTACAATGATGCTTTTAAATACAATTCAGCGAGAGAAAAATTTCCCTTAAAGCACAACAAAACTTTGCGCTTAACCTTAAAACATCCGAACACAGGCAAAGGAACTATTGCGATGTGGTGGAAAGTTGAAGAAGGCATCCAAACCGAAGCCGATTTTTCAAGGTTTAGAATCACTGTTTTAAAAGCAAAAACCCATGTGAATGTGCAAAAGGATATTGTGGACATTTCAGTTGAAACACCTTCTGGAAAATTAGGCGTAAAAGCAGATTTGACACAAAAAAAACGCTTAAACTATTACTATCCAAAGCCTTTGCCGAAGGATTTTTTATTCAATGTGGATGGCGTTGAAATAGGGAAACCGATTATGGAAAAGTATAAACAAGGAAAGTAAAAAATCCATGATATTACCTTAGGATTAGTGAAAAAATAAAGTATCAAACTTTAATTTACAAGACTGTTGAAAACCAACGTTTTGCAAATTCATCATTCATCATTGATAATTCATCATTTCCTTAGGATTAATCAAAAAAGGTCAAGAAGAAATTGTAAAATTGTGAAAAAATACCTCACATACTGATTCAAAGAATTCCTTCGGAAGGGGGTATTCTCATTTATCAATTTTATAAAATGTAAATCTAAAACAACATGGAACATCAAACAGCCAGAAGAGATTTCATCAAATCAATCATGCTCGCACCGGCATTGACGACTGTCGGTACTTTCAACGCATTACATCAGAATGAAAATCCCCAAAAGGGTCATTTAAAAACCAGCTTGAATGCCTTTTCTTTCAATGACCCGTTGATGGCAAAGACTATGAACTTGGATGATCTATTGGATTTTTGTGCAGAACACAATTTCGATGGCGTGGATTTGACGGGCTACTATTTTCCCAATTATCCCCAAGTGCCAACAGATGGATACATCTATCACATCAAGCGCAAAGCGCATTTGTTAGGTGTGTCCATCAGTGGAACGGGTGTTCGCAACGATTATACCAACCCTAATGCTGATAAAAGGAAAGCAGATGTACAATTGATTAAAAATTGGATTGAAGTAGCCGCTAAATTAGGCGCACCCGTCATACGTGTCTTTGCGGGTGTCTTGAATCCAAAGGAATACTCATGGGATGAAATCGCAAAATGGATGGTGACGGACATCAAGGAATGTGTCGAATACGGTCAAAAACACGGCGTCATCGTAGCGATTCAGAACCATAATGATTTTATCAAAACAGCCGATGAAGCCATTAAGATTATCGAAATGGTGAACATGGAATGGTTTGGTTTGATACTCGATACAGGCAGTTATCGCATAGGTGACCCTTACAAACAGATAGAAAAGACGATTAAATACGCCGTGAATTGGCAAGTCAAAGAAAACATTTTTGTCAATGGCGTTGAGGTCAAAACAGATTTAAAAAGGCTCTTCAAAATCATCAAAGACTCGGGTTATCGCGGCTATATTCCCATCGAAACGCTTGGTAAAGGTGACCCAAAAGTAAAAGTGTCCAAATTCATTGAAGAAGTGCGAGAAGCGATGAAAGGGCAGTGATTTTTTATGCTGTAACGGTTGGGTATAAAAGCAGAACTTAGAATTTATAAAGGTAAATGAGGGGCGTACCTTTGATTTGTAGAAAATTAAATATTTTTAGTCAAGTTATTAATAAGAGTGTTCCATCTACCTGCAAGGAGAATAGAACGTAAGTAAATTAAGGGTTCTAAAGTCCCTTTGTTCCAAAAAGAAGAGGGACATTTAAATCTTAAATTTATAATTCTTCGAATGCCCGATTCGACAATACCGCTACCAACGACCAAGAATTGTTCTTTATATTGCCTGTAATTGAGCCGATTTTCATTGTTTTTAAAGTAATTGAAAGGTTTCAACTCCCTATCGTCTAAATTGGTTAATACCCCTTTTATAGTTAGGTGCATTTGATTAACATCGCCTTCCCACAATTGTTTTTTAAGCTGTATTTCGACCTCTTTTTGCTTTTCTTTAGGCATATATTGCATCAATTGGGTCAAATGCTCGGCTGCATGATAATAATCTAATGTCTCTGTGATACTGTTTTGAGGCACACCTAAACGCAATAACATAGATTGAGCGCGATGCCAAATCCATGGCGCACCGTCAGCAACAAATTGAACCTCTGTGGCTTTATGAATATCAAGGCGTTTAAGATATTTTTCTAAAAGCGCAAAGGTTTCATCATCCCCAAAAGTACAATCATAGATAGGTAAACGCTCTTTATTCACTTTGCCTTCTTTCGTTAAAGTGGTGATAACGAACATTTTAGGTTCTATCCAAGGGGTATCAAAACAGGCATTTGAGTCTGTCCTATTTTGGAACTTATTTTTCCATGTTGTAATCGTATCTTCGTCAAGATAATAATAGCTCTGATACTTCTTTTTGACTAAAACCTTTATTCGGTCGGCGCGACGTTTATTTTTCTCTTTTTTATGGAGATTTTTTAGTTCTTCTAAATCAGATGGGCTCAAGTTTAGCATGACGTTTTTTTTTCAAAGCTAATTCTATTTCCGAAAACCATTTTCACTTTAGTATAAAGCCTCTTTTCGCCTACTGATGTATATTTCAGAGCGATTTATTGAACTTTTCTGGGATAGCAGTTATGGCTGTTTTTCCATCAAAGGCATATAGGATATTATAATCACAAAACAAAGGATAGAAAATCCGCTATGTGTCCTTGAGATCCTTCTGACCCTATTGTCAGTTATTCAATGTTGTTCCGAAGTTGTTCTTTTAAAATTATTAGCTCAAACATTTTTCCTTTTCATAAAACTCATTTATATTTGTGAATAAAGTTGAAATAACTTTAAAAAGAAGTTAATAAGACTTTATTTTAAAGTTATTTAAACTTTATTTTGACTTTTATTAATTTTTATAAATAAATCAACCAATTGTTATGATTTACACCATAGGAGGCATTAAAGGTGGCTCAGGAAAAACAACCCTTGCGACCAATCTGGCTGTGATGTTACATCTAAATGGGCGCGATGTCCTGTTTGTTGATGCAGATGACCAAGAAACAGCAACCGATTTTACTCACTGGCGCAACAACAACTTGCCAGAAGGTGCGGGTTATACAGCCGTTCAGCTATCAAATAACGCAGTACGAACAGAGCTTTTGAAGCTCAAAAGTAAATACGATGACATCGTTATTGACACTGGTGGGCGAGATACGTCAAGTCAGCGTGCTGCCATGACCGTTTCTGATGTCTATATCGTGCCGTTCATTCCGCGTTCATTCGATATGTGGACGTTGGAAAAAGTCGTCCGTTTGATAGATGAGATGCGTGCGGCTAATCCCGATTTACGTGCCTATGCCGTTTTAAACAAGACGGATGCACGTGGTTCAGACAACATAGAAGCCAAAGAGTTTTTGGCGGAAACAGGCAGTATTATTTTAGTTGAAGCGACTTTAGGACATCGTAAGTCTTTCGCCAATGCGGCATCAAAAGGGTTGAGTGTGGTCGAATTCAAGCCGACAGATGATAAAGCGAACAATGAAATAACGATTCTTTATAATTTTTTAACAAAAGAATTGAAATAGATTGGAGTCGTAAAAACTAAACGATTAAGTTTTAATTTACTTTATTATAACTTTAAAATAAGTCTATAATAACTTTATTAATAAGTTATTTTAAACTTATTAATAACGAATAACGAAATGGCACTTTCAAAAAAACCTATCAAAAGTAAACCCGACGTTAGTGAGGATATCGTCTCCGCATTGATCAACAAAGGCGGGAGTGTACCAAATACGGTCGAAAGAACAACGAGCGAAAAGGCGCAGAAAAAAGTATTGAAAGGAGGACAGGTGCCGGTGCAGCTGCGTCTAAGTCCTCAAATTTTAGATGTCATAGATGACTTGATTGCCGCAAGAATGATTCCTATTGCTCGACATGCGTGGTTTATGAACGCTATCGCCGAACAAATCAAACGCGAGCAACAAGAAGGGTAGGGGTGAGGCAGGATACTGAATTGAGTCAACGATTTAGAATATCTTAAGATTGAGTTTAAAAATGTCGAAAAACCCTTTCTTTTAGCCGTACAATGGCATCCAGAACGTATGCCTGACCAAGAAAATCCGTTTACAAAAAACGTTAGAAAGGCTTTTTTAGAAGCCAGTTTGAAGAAATACTGAGGGGGTAGCAATCTCAATATTTT
>JAYVFS010000256.1:0-3053 GCA_043772905.1 Saprospiraceae bacterium
AGGCATCGTGCCACCGTATTGGGATGGACAAGCAGCGGGTCGGATAGCGGCGATATTGAGCGAAAAAGTATAGGTTTCGGCGTTTTTTCGTTAGAAAGACTTATTTTTGTCGAATGAAAAATCTACCCATCGGTTTACAAACCTTAGAAAGCATCCGCGAGTTGAATTGTGTGTATGTTGACAAAACACAAATGATACATCGCTTAGTGACGAAAGGTAAATACTATTTCTTGTCACGCCCCCGTCGTTTCGGGAAATCGTTGTTGATTTCGACAATGAAAGCACTTTTTCTGGGCAAAAAAGAATTGTTTAAAGAAACTTGGATTGAGAACAATTGGGAATGGTCAAAAACAAACCCTGTTATCCATTTTTCTTTTGACGGCTTAGGCTACCATTCACAAGATTTAGATGCGGCGTTGATTCAAGAGATAAAAAAATGGGCAAACCATTTTGAAGTTACCTTAATAGAGCAGGATTTATCAAGACAATTTAAAGAGCTGCTTGAAAAAGTATCCAAAAAGCATGGACAAATCGTTTTGCTGATTGACGAATACGACAAACCCATCATTGATTTTCTTGAATTTCCACCTTACAAACAGGCGAAAGTCAATCAAAATATTATGCGGCAATTCTATTCTGTACTGAAAAGTGCAGAGCCGTTTCTTCGTTTTTTCTTTGTGACAGGCGTGTCTAAATTTTCAAAAGTGTCCATGTTTTCAGAATTGAATAACTTAAAAGATATTACAATTCATGGGGATTATGCCACTTTAGTCGGTTATACACAAGAGGAATTGGAATATTATTTTGAAGATTACCTTCAATTAGCCCAAGAGAAGTTGAAATTAGAGCGCCCTGATTTATTAGAAAGGATGCGCGTATGGTATAATGGTTTTAGTTGGGACGGTATCAATCGGGTCTATAATCCATTCGGAACGCTTAATTTTTTAGACGAAAGTGTTTTTCGCAATTATTGGTTTTCGACAGGTTCGCCTAAGTTTTTGGTGCATCAAATGAAAAAACATGTACAATTTGATATTGAAAATACAAGGGCAAATGGCTATACGCTGAATAAATATGACATAGACAACCTCGATATAGTGCCTTTGTGTTTTCAAACTGGTTATTTGACCATTAAGACGCTTGACCCCTTGACGGAAGAAATGGTTTTAGATTATCCGAATAAAGAAGTTCGTGAAAGTATGTATCAATTTATCATTGATGACATAGTCCATTCTTCACGCCAGATGCACACAGGTTCGACCATTAAAGATCTCAATCAAGCCTTATTGACCAATGACTTGCCAAAAGCGAAAACGATAATCAATGCGTTATTGGCGAGTTTACCTTATGAAGCCTATAAAAATCAATCCGAAGGTTTTTATCATGGTTTACTCCATTTGATTTTCAGCTATATTGGTATGTTTATCGAAAGCGAGCCACATTTGTCTCAAGGTCGTGCCGATGTTGTGGTGCAGACCCCTCAGTATATTTATATTTTTGAGTTTAAATTCAATCATACAGCAGAAGAAGCCCTCGAGCAAATAAAAAATAATCATTATGCAGATAAATATCGGGCAACCGAAAAGCCCATTTTCGGCATTGGTGTCAATTTTAACGAATCCGAGAGACAGATAGATGGGTGGCTGGTTGAAACACTGTAAGTAATGATAAATTATAAATGATGAACGATGAATGACCTAAAGTATCAATGACGAGTTTGGGTGGCATCATTTGTTGGTTTGTAAGGTGTTCTCAAATGTGTTTCAAGCATTCGTTGTTCATCTTCTGCCGTCCATTTATTTTTATCCCAGACTTCATTAGCTGAAGCAATTGCTTTTTTAGCAAAATAGCGCACAATAAGCCGTTTGATTTCGATCCACTCTGTCTCGGAGATATTGGATGAAAACATTTTTAACAGTTCTAATTGCGGTTCATTTAACGGTGTCTTTAACATTTCCATACGTTATTTCTTTAGCAAAAGTAAGTTTGTTTTCGCACATTTGCTAAAAACCAGATAAACAAATGTCGTATAAAAGGCTTATATTTGTAGCTATAAAAGTTTTAAATTAATCTTTCAAAGACATCAGAAATGAAGCCTACTTATAAAAAAATTACTTGTGAAAATATAGATGATGTATTAGGGAATTTAGGTATTACCAAAATTAAGTATGACTCCCCTTTACTTGAACATTGGTTGACAATTGAAGAGGCAGATGAAGACAATACTTTGACACCTACCCAAGCCGTCATTTTTCAAGATGTTTTAGAATCAATTAATGCCAATGTAGAAGGTTGGAACGAAGAGGAATTAAAAATCAAAGCATTAAGCCTTATTTTCTATATCGCAAAAATGGAAGATGCGCCACGAGTAAAAATGTTTTTTGAACGACCTATTCATGCCATAGTTGATAATTTTTCAATTGATGTTAAGGTAGATTGTATGTTAGCTACCCCTTGGGGGCAAGCGACTCCGAAGCATCCGTATTTCTTTTTACAAGAATTTAAACAAGAGAAAAAAAGAAGCCTTGACCCCGAAGCGCAAATGCTCGCAGCAATGGTGGCCGCACAAGAAATCAATAAAGATGGAAATTCTCTTTATGGCGGTTATATCATCGGGAGGAACTGGTTTTTTGGCGTTTTAGAAGGTCGAACCTACACAATAAGTAATGCTTTTAATGCCACAGAAGAACCCGATTTACGCAAAATCATATTTATTTTACGCCGCCTCAAAGAGATAATTTTGAAGGAATTGATATAAATCATGAAACAAATCATACAAGACTTAAAATCAGGAGAAACAATCCTGGAAGATGTACCCGCGCCGATGATTCGACGCGGGTGCGTTTTGATTAGGACACACCGTTCCCTCGTTTCCTTAGGCACAGAGCGCATGTTGGTCGAATTTGGTAAAGCCAATTTCATTGACAAAGCCCGTCAACAACCCGAAAAAGTCAAACAGGTTTTTGATAAAATCAAAACCGATGGTTTGCAACCCACTATGGAAGCCGTTTTTAGAAAACTCGGCGAACCCTTGCCTTTGGGTTATTGCAATG
>JAYVFS010000257.1:0-28402 GCA_043772905.1 Saprospiraceae bacterium
GCAACAGGTGGTGTTTCTTGCGTCGTGTTGACGTAGTTAACGTTACCAATTATCGTTAAACCATTTGCCAACTTTGCATTACCACCAAAACTCAATGATGTCCGTGAAGCATTGGCATTTGACCAGTTATCACTGCCCCAGTCATTTGCAACGTCCGTAGAACTACCCAATTTGTTCGCTTTGTACATCGGTAAGATACCTTTATTATCCATACGCGAAATTGTAGCACTCAAGCCTGTGTTTTCACCACCTGCATTGAATGTCATTGAATTTTCAGTCAAAAGACCTGTTCTGAAAAAGTCATTGATGAAATTATACGGTTTCAAAGGAATCGCAACAGCAGCTGTACCATTCATCAATTCTGGAAAAACCGCTTGATAACGTGCCGCACCAAAAGGAACACCCGTGATTGGATGTGGTACTGTGCCTTCAGGATAACCAGATGCATACACCTTTGAATAGCGTTTTTCGCCACCAAAGTTTTCGTTGTTAATCTGGTCAACATACTCAGGGAAAGGAGAACCCCAGTTACCGATGAAACCACCGTTGTAGGTCTGGCTTGAGCCTTGAGTATATTTGTTTTGATAATCAGGTAAGTTCGCCACTTGTTCAGCAGAAGAAGAGGAGTTGAATGTCACTTCCAAACCTTTACGGTTTTTCTTACCTGTTTTTGTTGTAATAACAACAACACCATTCGTTGCACGAGAGCCGTAAAGAGCCGCAGCCGCAGCACCTTTCAGAATCGTCATACTCTCGATGTTGTTCGGGTCAATGTCAAACGCACGGTTTGAGAACTGAGTACCACCATTTGAGTTAGTTGACGCATTGACAGAGTTGTCAAAAGGAATACCATCCACAACAAACAAAGGCTGTGTGTTTCCGGTCAATGATGAAATACCACGAATGTTGATTTTCGTAGATTGTCCAGGTGCACCACCACCACCTACAACATTGACACCTGCCACTTTTGATGTCAGTGCCCGTAATGGGTCACTTTCAGATCTTTGGGCGATGTCCTCCGCTTTAATGTCAGTAGCTGAGTAACCAAGGGCTTTCTTTTCCCTTTGGATACCGATAGCGGTAACAACAAGCTCTTGAAGGAATGCTTCAGCCAAATTGACATTAATCGCGTTCGATGCGCCTAATGTAACTTCTTGGCTTTGGTAACCTGCGAAACTGAATACCAAAGTTTTGGCATCTGCAGGTACACTTAGAGAGAATTTGCCATCAATGTCAGTAACCGTACCAGTAGAAGTTCCTTTTACAAGGACGCTTGAGCCTACCATGGGTTCACCTTTTGCATCGGCGACTGCTCCCGTTATGGTTCTTTGCGCGACTGCGAAGCCGGCGATGAGTAGAACCATCGTCAAAACTAGTGAGAGTTTTTTCATACTAATTTGATTTTAGATGAATAAATATTTGAAAAATGAAAATTCGACCCAAATTTAGAAATATTTTAACATTTCTATCTTTTTTTAAAAAAAAAAAATTTAACACCCCCTCAGTAAAAAATGACTAAAAGGGCAGTTTTCTGGACTTTTAAGGTATGAAATTATAGTAGAAAGGACTTTATAACCGTTGAGTATCAATGAATAGTAAAGTAAATGTTAAAATTGCGTTAAGAAAAAGTTAAGCATAAATATACGCGTTAACAACGTTTCAATATATATTCTGCTGCCTAATTTTTTAAAAAAGTTTCGACAAACCTTTACAACACTCATACAAGGGGTTGTTTTTTCCCGATAAACCAACTCAAAAGGCTTTCTAATAAGTTGAAAATTAGGTTATTCGATGTTACAAAAAATAAGTTGCGTTATATACAAAGGTTTTGTACCTCAAACAATATAATTTTGAACTTCTGCCGCACAAAACTATGCAGTGAAATTGTCTATTTAGGCATATTGTTTTTTATATTTTTTTCAAACCTCCTAAAACATTGTATTGCTGCAATAATTTACGATTTTGGAAATTTTATTCTTCATAAATACAAAATGCGTTTATATTATTTTGATTGCCCCCCCCTCAGTAAAAACACCAATATTAACCCAAAAACCTTCAAAATAATATTATTAGACGGGTAATATACTGAGGGGGGTAATTTTGATGATTCCTCAACAAAAAAAAGGCATTCCATATAAACTGGAATGCCCTACCGTGACCCCGAGCGGAGGTCACTCTTTGCATCAATGCTCGCTCTTTATTGGTTATTGGGGATTGGTTAATGGTTATTCGTCAAAACCAATAACCAATTTACTTATCCCACCAAACAGGTGCTAAAATATTGGATTCAACCGTTACTTTAGTATTGTAAAGCCGTTCTGACTGTGCCGTAGGAAAACGACGCGGAATACCTGCAACCGCCGCATTCGCATTTGGGGTCAAGGCTGGAATATTGGTGCGTCGCCAGTCTGCCCATACTTCAGGTTGTGTAAACATGGCGATGTACTTTTGTGTCATTATCTTTTGAAGCGTAATAGTCAAGTTTGTCTCCGAAGCATTGAGGGTTTCGTAAGCGACATTTGCGGCACCCGTCATTTTCAAAATACTGGCTTTGATAGCCACATTGTATGCAGCAGCAGCTTTTGTCTTGTCACCTGCCCGAAATTGAGCTTCTGCCTCTATGAACTTAGCTTCAGCATAAGTGACCAAAGGCAAAGGCGATGTTTGACTTGCCAAAAACGCCCCAATCGTTGAGGTTTCAGTAGCCGTCGCACTACCCGCATACGCCGCCAAACGAGGATCATTCGAATTTTTCAATAAATTAACGAAATAGCCATTCATCGTCATATAGCCGCCACGATTGCGGTTGAAAGCGTACCATTGATTCCATTCATTGCCCACTTCGCCAAATATTGCCATACAATCAGCTGCATTTGACGTAAAACCAGCAGTATATGCTTGGGTCAAAAAACCTAAGGCGGCAGTCGCAGAACCGGCAGCATCCTTTTTGCTCAACCGATTGGCATAACGCGCTTTGATGACATAAGCCGTTGCCACCCATTTATTTGCATCGCCCCCAAAAATATAATCCTCACCTCCAGGTACTAAGACATTTTTATCACCCGCTGTTTTTAAGTCTGTAATTGCATCGTCTAAAAGTTTCTGAATGGCTGTAATCACCTGCTCTTGTGGGTCATGTGCTACGTTGAAGAACTCAGGTCCTTTTAAACCTTGTAACGCCTCTTTATCAGGAATATCACCCCAATAATCGGTGGCAATCCCCAGATTCATGGCTTTTAGGATACGACCCATGCCTCTATAGTGGGGGTTTTTGTCGCCTGATTTATCAATCAACAATTGTGCATTGATTAGACTACCATCATATAAAGACCACCATTCGCCGTCAATATCATTTTCATTGAAGTCATAGCGTTCGTATTCTTCATACTGAAATTGTCGCCCTTTTTGCTGTTTCGTAAAAACAGCTGCGACGCGTGCCAACTGACCTGTATAAATGGCAAAAGTGGACACTTCGACAGCAGGCAATAGTAAATTGATAGGCACATCAACAGGTGAGTTAGGCGATACATCGTAGCCTTCTACAAATTTTTTACAACTGCTTGTCATCATGAGGGCAGCAGCGAGGAAATATGATATCTTTTTCATAAAATTCATTTTTTATTTTTAAAAAATAGGATTTTTGAGCCTCAAATACTGAGGGGGTGCTTTTTTGTCATTCTGAAGACAATCATCATGCAAAGCATTGGTCATTAAAATCGAGTGACGCAGTGAAAGAATTTGAATATCAATCATTTAGATTCTTTCACTGCGTTCAGAATGACAAAAAAACACAACTAAAATTTGTAATGGAAATTGGATTTTTCTTCAATTGACTTTTCAATCAGAAAAAAAAGTCCCCGACGGAGCTTCATCTAAAATCAAATTTTTTGATTGGTTGATTGGGGATTGGGGATTTGGAAATTAGTCTTACCAATAACCAATTTCCCAATAACCAATCAAAACGAAGCACGTAAACCAAATATGTATGACTTAGAACCAGGCATATTGAAGTAATCGAAACCACCGATGTTTGAGCCTGCTCCTGTCAAACTTGTTTCTGGATCAACGCCTGGATATTTTGTATCCAACCAGAGGTTACGACCAGTGGCATAGACAGTGATACTTTTTACAAATTTCCCATTTGCAATTTTTGGCAAATCATAGCTCAAAGTCACTTCGCGCAAGCGAACCCATGAACCATCATAAACCAAGGCTTCTTGTGCTGCACCACCGTCACCGACGACTTGAGTGAAATACTGAAAAGCGGAAATAGGCTTTGTATTGACAGTTCCGTCAGCTAAAACGCCTTCAACGATATATGTTTTGCCGCGTTCAGCTGTTATGGCGGTACGCCCGAGACGATTTAGACGACCTATAGTGCCGCCCCAAACGCTGCTACCTTTACGAATATCAAGCAAACCAAACAGGCTTAAACCTTTGTAAGAGAATGTGTTGCGTATTGCAGACGTCCATTCAGGATATGGATTGCCGATATAACCTTCTATTGGATCTTTCTGTGGAATACCCGAGGCATTGACAATCATGCGTCCCTGTGCATCACGCAGCCATTTTTGTCCAAAAAACGCCCCATAAGGTTGCCCGACAATGGCATAAGAGCCGATACCTGTAAAAGCTGATTCAAGGCTAATTTGGTCAACACCCGGTGCCAGTTGGGTGACTTCGCTTTTGTTCTTAGTAAAGTTGCCGCCAATTCTCCAATTGAAACCTTTGGTTTTCACAATAAAAGCATCCGCTTCGATTTCAATGCCTTTATTGACCATTTCACCAATATTGGAGCGGTATGTACGGAAACCAGTCGCACGCGCTACGGGTTGAGCGACCAATAAATCACTGGCAACAGCATGATAATATGTGAAACCGAGATTGATGCGGTTTTTCAACAATCGCAAATCAATGCCTGTTTCATAAGATGTATTCAATTCAGGACGCAAGAACTCATTACCTAAAGTTTTGCCGATAGCAAAACCATTGAAACCCAAATAAGGGAAAGAGATACCATCCGTGAAGCCATCAGTAAATGTAGGTTGTGCGTAATATGTTTTTGATGTATACGCCAATGGCTCACGTCCTGCAACGGCATAAGAAACGCGCACTTTTGCATAGTCCAAAATATCATTTTTAGGCAACAATTCAGTCGGTACAAAAGAAAGAGAGGCAGCTGGATAGAAAAAACTGCTTTTTGCTAAAGGTCCAAAGGAAGATGCCCAATCGTTACGACCCGTGATGGTCAAATAAACGAAATCTTTGTAACCCAAATCCACAGAGCCATAAATACCTGACAACCGTTTGGTCGTAGAATTCTCATCTGTGTAAAGATTCGTTGCATTTGATAAATTAAAAAAATCAGGAATAGTCAAATCACGCCCACGTGCGAAATTTGTTTTGTCAAAACGATGATTCAAATCTGTCCCTAACAAAGCAGATAGCGACACATCGCCAAAACGCTTATTTGCCCGAGCAAAGAAACTGGACAACACTTCATAATGGTTGGTTGAAGCTTCCCAAATCTCACCATTGCCGCTTGGGTTGTTCGCACCTATTGCAAAAATTTGCTTCACTTGATTGTTGTAGAAATCTGTGCCTATTCTATACGTAAATGACAACCAAGATAAAGGCGAATAATCAAATGATACATTACCCGTGATACGGTTCACATTATCGGTCAGCGGTGCTTTGTAGGCCGTCCAAAAAGGGTTATCGTAAACCGGTACAAAGGTTTGTTGCGTCCCATCCAAATTTTCGTAACCATTGGGTGCAGTACCGCCTAAAAGGTTGAAACCAATGGGCGCACGCATCAATGGCAACATAACACCCGACAAGTTCGAACCGTTTTGTGCTTTGGTATCGCGTGTATTGGCATACGCAATGCCTGCGTTTATACGCATTTTTTCCGTTCCAGTCGAGGCATTTAGGCGAACAGTATTGCGTTTCATGTCCGTATTGGGAATAATACCCGTTTGATCGGCATTATTGAAAGACAAGAAAAAAGTGGATTTATCTGTACCGCCTGAAATAGATAATTGATTGTTGAGAAAATGACCTTGCCTGAAATAGGCACCCGAATTATCGAAGGTTTGGGTCGCTTTGGGTCCCCAACTATTGGGTGTACCTGCCACAGCTGTTCCGATATCAGAAGTCAAGCTACCGCCGCCGTTACCTTGTCCATATATATTTTGAAAATCGGGCAGTTTATTCACTTCTGTAATATCATAGCTGACACCATAATTCACATGAAGTCCTTTTGCACCCTTTTTAGTTGTAATCAAAATAACACCATTTGCCCCGCGTGTGCCATACAAAGCGGCTGCGGAAGGTCCTTTGAGCACTGAGATACTCTCAATATCGCCTGGATTCAAGTCAAGTCCACGATTTGATTCGTTGACACCCTGCAAATTAGCGTTGAAAGGATAGTCCAACGGTGAAGTTGTATTCGTTGAGTTGTCATAAGGCATACCGTCCACAACGAAAAGCGGTTGATTATTGCCTGTGAAAGTAGAATTGCCGCGAATCAAAATCTTAGACGATGCGCCCGGCACGCCCGCAGATTGAACAATATTAAGACCCGAAGCTTTTGAAGCCAAAGCCTGAACGACGTTGGGTTCACCCGAACTTGAGATGGTCTCGCCACTCACTTTTGTTACGGCATAGCCAATACTTTTGTCTGATTTTGAAATGCCGAGTGCCGTAACAACCGTTTCATCAAGGATAATCCCTTCGGACAAAAGAACATTTACGACATTCGATGTACTGAGGGGTATCTCCTGAGTCGTAAAACCTGTAAAAGAGAAGACCAAAGTTTTTGCATCATTTGGAACTTCAAGACTAAACTTGCCATCGAGGTCTGTGACCGCCCCCTTGGTTGTTCCTTTAATGACGACACTTGCCCCTATGAGCGGTTCATTTTTGGCATCTGTAACATTACCTGTAATCGTCCGCTGTGCGGAAACAAGACTTGTCATGCCACATACCAAAGCTAAAATAAATAAATACTTTTTCATGTAGTTGATTGATTTTAGTGATAAAAATAGAATTAGTAGGTCTGACGATGACACCATCGCCAAACTATTGAATATCAATATTTTACAAAAACCTTAACACTAACGACCCCCTCAGTATAAAGGGCATAAAAACGTCTAATCCGTACTCAACAGTAGAATACAGTCTTAGAAAAACAGCGTTTAGATTAGTCCAAAAAAGAATCAATACCAAAAGCGTAAGCCAATAGTTTGATGATTTTTGACCAACAGCCGGTAGTTAAAAATCCGATGGATTTCGATGGAAATAAAAATTGGTGAGCTGATGCAAAGTCTTAATCAATGGCAACAGAAAAAAGTTAAATCATAATGTGCAAAGCAACGCAAAAAGCATTTCAAAAATGACAGTTAGTCTCAATAACAATTAATTTCTTGTTGTCATGTACGTAGTTAACGACTAAAGACAAAAAACTGCTGCCAATACTGAGGGGGTGCGTTTTGATTTTCGACAAACGACAATTAGAAATTTTGATTCAAAAAAGCCGCCCTCGAAGTGAGAGCGGCTAATCTGAATAGTTTTTTATGTTTTCTTCATCTAAAATTTTATTAGGCAACTGCTAATTAAATTTATCCCAAAACAGTTTGGTATTGACTTTATCGCCACCAACTGCCGTAGCAGCCGCATTGTAATTACTTGTATTTAAGTTTTGCTCTTGCACTGGGTAGGTATAACGTTTGGGTATATCATCTTGTGTCATACCACTTGGCGGTGTTAAAATCGGATAATCGAAACGTCGCCATTCTATCCAAGCATCAAAGCCACGATTGTAGAGTCCCAGCCATTTTTGCGTGCCTATTTTTTGTTTATAATTACCCGTTGCTGTTGTGTAAGCAACTTTTGGTTGTGCCAAATAAGTAGCAACATCGGTACTCGAACCACCCCAATACATTATTGAAGCGGTTATTGCTGCATCATAATGCTCTTTGGCTGTGCCTTTGACATTCATTCCTCTTTCGACGGCTTCCGCTAATAAGAACTGAACTTCTGCGGCATCTATGAAAAGAGCTTCAAAATCAGCTGCCGTGATTTTTGTGCTCGGTTTAGAAAATGTCGCGTAATTGTTGTTATCGGCATATATCCCACCGGAGTAAGCACCAGCTGCATCTTTGGTAAAATACAAAGGAATACGCGGATCATTCAATGCAATCATGGCATCGACAACTGTATTGGCTGCAACAAAATCTTTACGTCCACTTTGCACTAAATCAACCCAAATTGGGTTCGTATTAGGTGGTGCAGACAAATAATGAAAAGCAACATTCCCTGCATTGTCTTTCAGCGCATTGTCAGCTGCTGCCTCAACAATCGTTTTAGCTGTCGTAGGGTTGGCATCGGCGAGCATCATACCCATCTTGAGTTTGAGAGAATAGCCAAATGTTTTCCAACCTGACATATCACCGCCATATAACAAGTCATTATCACCGAAACCGCCTTCACCAACATTGATTTTAGCTATGGCTGCGTCTAAACGTTTAAATAAATCGGTATAAATAGTTGCCGCATCATCATATTTTGGATAAACATTGTCCGAATTAAGGGCATCTGTATAAGGAATATTACCATACGTGTTGACTAAAACCGAAAAAGCATAAACATTCAATATTTCTGAGCAAGCATCTTGATTCGTTTGGACAACTTTCGATGCCTCAAGAACGACATCTTGAAGTGGAATCAAACGCTGCGTTTCGTTTAACGATTTGATAACATTGAGATAAATGTCATTCCAAAAATTTTGTGGAATATTACGGTTTGCTAAATCATAATTAGCTTCATCTGTATATGTTGTTTCAGTCCACTGTTGCGCCAACATGCGAAAAATATTTATATTGACATTTGAACTCGTCATTTCATTTGCTAATGACTTAGAGGCAAATGAAAACAACGCACCAGGTGACACTTTGGATGGCTTTTTTGTATCGACATTGATGTCGCCAAAGTCTTTGTCACAAGACGTTATGAAACTTGCTATAATAAGCACTAATAAATATATCTTTTTCATAATTAATCTTTTTAATTGAATTAGAATTTTATTTTAAGATTTGCACCAATGACTCTTGTTGTTGGATAAACACCGCCTTGGTAGCCTTGAAGATTACCTGAAGCGAAACCATCTTCAGGGTCGGCATGTGGAAGATATTTCTTTATAATCCATAAGTTCCTACCGTATATGCCCAATTGTAGTCCCTTAATGGTGTTTTTTAACAAACCTTTGGTAGGAATATCGTAAGACAGGTTCATTTCACGCAACTTTACGAAACTGGCATCATATATAAATGCTGCAGGTGGGTTTCTTCTGTAGCCATACATACCAAAATTGACACCGCTGACCCGTTTCGTATTGGCAGCACCGTCGGCTGTTACACCTTCGAAGATTATCCCACCGTCGGAAGCACGGACTTCTTTTCCTAAATCATTCAAACCTGCTGTTTCAGGATAAATGCCAGTCGCTAAACCGTAGTATAAATCTAATGAAAACAGTTGTCCGCCTTGTCGGGTATCAATAAGGAAACTAAATGTCAGATTTTTATACCTCAATGTGTTAGTGACACCACCCGTCCATTTTGCATTGACATCCCCTATAATCTCATTAGAAGTTGCACTTTGTAGATAATACCCATTTGAACCGACGATTTTCTGCCCATTTGCGTGATAAACAAAGTTACTGCCTCTAATCGTACCATAAGGTTCATTTAAAGCCGCATTAAGCGATACACCGCCTTGAAATGTGCCTAACTGTAAGTTGTCAATACCGCCTAAATCCAACACTTTATTTCTGTTTCTTGCCCAATTGAGGTCAATTTTCCAGTCAAAATCAGTTGTATGAATAGGGCGGACAAATATTGAAACTTCGACACCTTTATTTTCAACATCGCCCGCATTAATGTATTTTAAGGCGTAACCCGTTGCTCTAGAAACAGGTGCTGGAATAATTTGGTCAACTGTATTGAGTTTATACCACGTCGCATCAAAGCCTAATTTGCCACCCAAAAACCGCATTTCTAAGCCTGCTTCAATGTTTTTTGTGCGCTCAGGCTTTAAATTCGGATTGTTTTTTGTCGTTGACACGGATGCCAAACCTGCACTTCCAAAGGGTGTTTCATAATTGTAGGTGTCAAATACACTGAGGGGGACAGCTGTATTGCCCACTTCGGCATAGTTGAGCCGCAACTTTCCAAAATCTATGATTTTATTTTCGCCTATAAAATTAGAAAAAATAAGACCCAAAGAAGCAGATGGGTAATAATAGCTATTGTTAGCTGAAGGCAAGGATGATGCTTGGTCACGCCGCATCGTTAAGTCCAAGACAGCCCATTTGTTAAACATCAAACCTAATTTACCAAATACACCATTCACCTCAAGTTCATCAGCCGTTTCTGTGGGTGCTTCTAATGCGTTTTTAGAGTTGCCCAACGCATAGGATCTTGGTACGACTATACCACCATTCGTTGTCGCATAGATAGAAGACGTATTCGTTCTGCGACTGTTAGAACCTAACAAAAAGTCAACAGTCAAGTGTTTGTCAAAGACATCAAAAGGTTTGACTTGAGCCAAAAGGTCGTAATTGATTTCACGAAAACTACGATTGTAACGGCTATATTGAGACACATCAATACTGCTAACAGCAAAACGTTCCTCTTGCTGTTCGTTATATTGGTCGAGCGACACACGTCCTGTCAAATCCAACCACGACGTGACGCTGTATGTCGTTCCCAAATGCCCAAAGTAACGATTGCGGTTGTCGTTTTCATAGTTTTCATAACGTGTCCAATAAGGATTGTCCCAATAAATCGGGTGAAGGTCGGTAGGGTCAGCCCAGTTCCACGTTATGTTCAATTTGTTGCGGTCATAAGCCTCTTTTAGTTCTTGGACATCAACACTAACAGGCCACCACTGACGGAAATTTGTCATTAGATTTCTGGATTCATAGCCCGAACCGTACCGACCAAGCCCTTCAATAGCCGTATAATTGATAGCTGAAAAGACTTTTAAATTGTTGGACAAACTATAAGAACCGCCAAAATTGACCATATCTTTTTTAATTTGGCTATTGGGCATGATGCCTTTATCATCGGAGTGCGTGAAACCCAATTTATAAAACGCTTTGTCATTACCGCCATCTATCGAAACACCATTGCTGGAGCCGACCGATTGCTCAAAAATAGAAGCGGGACCATTCGCCGCCGCAACCCACGGACGTGGTTTGCCAAAGTTGGGAGACGCCGGGTCAAATGCGTCCCATTGATAAACCATCTTAGTTGCATCAAATTTTCCACCCCAAGAAGCATCTTCGCTTGTTGGGGAAACCAAATCGGGTGTACCATCCTTATTTATATCACGCTCCAAAAAGAAACCAGATGCGTCTTCATAATAAGCCCCATAACCTTGCCCATATTTATCTTGGTATTTCGCAAAAGTGCTTTTATCATAATTGCCAATATTGAAACCTAAATTAACCGTCACACCAAAACCTTTGGTTTTAGATTTTGTGGTCAAAAGGATAACGCCATTCGCAGCGCGAGAACCGTACAAAGCCGTCGCAGCAGCACCTTTTAAAACGGTAATAGATTCGACGTCATCTGAATTGATGTCAGCAGCAGCATTGCCAAAGTCATAACCGCCCCTGCCTGTCGTTTGGTTTCTGGTGTTTGTATTCGCGTTATCAATCGGCACACCATCTACAATAAATAACGCCTGATTGTTACCTGTTAAGGATTTAGACCCCCTCAGTACAATATTGGTAGAACCACCGAGTTGGTTGTTCCGCTTAATATTTAAGCCTGCAATTTTTCCTGATAAGGAGTTGACGATATTGTTGTCCCGCGTCTTGCTTAATTCGTCACCCTCTAATTTTTGAGCGGAGTAAGGCAACTCGTTTTTGTGCCGTGTAATACCTAAAGCCGTTACAACCAGTTCTTGGAGAATAGATTCAGACAATGTGATATTAACCACATTTGATGCACCTAAGACAATGTCTTGGCTTTGAAAACCAGCAAAACTGATACTTAAAGTCTTTGCATTTTCAGGTACTTTTAATTCAAACTTACCGTCAATGTCTGTGATAGCACCGGTAGTCGTTCCTTTCAAAAGAACGCTGGCACCCACCATTGGTTGTTTGTTTGGGTCCAACACCGTCCCTGTAATCGTTCTTTGTGCCACTGCAAAACCTGCAATGCAAAAGAGCATAATGAAGCTAAGAAGAATCTTTTTCATAAACATTTGATTTTAAGATGAAACAATAATTAAGAAAAAGCTTGGTTGAGTTTAACCAATATCTTAATGAATTGACGTGTGCGGACATCAAAGCAGTAATCACCAATATTCATCAGCTTGAAAAGACTATTTGTTCTTTAGTAAATGAGGTATTAGGTCAGATTTTGAGTTCAAAATCAATGAGATGATACCCCTCAGTAAATAAAGCGGTACATGAATGGTTGTGAGTAAAATTCTAAAATAAAAGCCGATGACATTAAAAGACTGCCAGATGACTGTATACAGTAACCCCAATCATTTTAAATTTGAATTTTGAAAAACACTGTCTTACATATATGACAGTGGCAAGGCTTTTTAATAATGGGAAGAATAAAGAAAAGAAAATAATGGTTAGTTATGAATTATGAAATCAGATGGTTTTAATAATAAATTAAATCGGATTGTGTAATCTTTTTAATAACGTCTTGTTTTTCAATACGCTGCTTATAAAAATATGGACACTTTGAAAATGATAGTGAATTATAAAGCAAGCCATTAAACCTATTAAAAACAAACGTTCATCTCTTGAAATCACATAAATAATAAACGTACAAAGGCGAAAAATTGCTGCTTATACTGAGGGGGGGGGCTTAGGTTTTCGACGAGTGAGTAATTGAACTTATACCATAAAAAAAGCCGCCCCCAAAAGAGAGAGCGGCTTATCTGAATAGTTTTCACTATTCATTCATCTAAATTTTTTATTTCTTATCCCACCAAACGCGCGTTTCTTGGTTATCAGCACCTTGACGAGAGATAACAGCATCGTAGTTTGTTTTATTAAGCGTTCCTTCAGTCGTTGGATAAGCCATTCTACGCGGTATTAAACCACTTGTATTAAGCGGTTTAGCAGCAGGTACTAAAACAGGATAACCTGTTCTGCGCCATTCTGCCCATGCCTCGTAACCCATGTAGAACAATGAAACCCATTTTTGAGTACCGATTAATTCCAATGATTTTGCATCTGTATAAAGAACATCCGCACCTAAAAGGTAAGTTGCAAATGCTACATCAGTGGTATAAACACCCCATTGTTGCATCGAAGCCTTGATAGCATCTTCGTAAAACTGCTTGGCACTGCCTGTAATCCAACCCAATTTAGCTGCTTCCGCTTGTGAAAAAAGCAATTGAGAATAAGTCGCTACTGGTACAGCTGCATCTTGAGCAGCAATATTAGCCGCCGCTGCTAATGAAACATCTTGTGCTTTAGAACCTGGAAAAACACCATAAGGTACACCATTATACGTCTGTGTCGCTGTTGCTTTGTCAGCAAAAGCTGAAATACGCGGGTCATTTGTTTTTTGCAAATATTTGATCATAACATCGCTAACGGCAAAGTCTTTACGATTGCCTGTAACGTAGTTATTATACAGCGGGCTTTCGAAGTTAGCATCTTTCAAGTACTTGTAAGAGACGTTGTCTGCATTAGATGTGATAGCACCATCTGCAAGAGCCGCAACAAATTCTGCCTTTCCTTTAGTCGGATCAATTTTAGATAAACGCAATGCCATGACAGCACGGAGTGTATTCGCAAATTTTTTCCAACGAGTAGCATTACCTGATAACAGAATATCGCCTACGACAGTCTTACCGCCATCGAATTGCGCTTGTGCTTCTTTCAATTCCTTGAAAAGGTCGGTATAAATCGCTTGCTGCGTATCAAACGCAGGAGAGAAGTTTTCCTTTCCTTTCAAAGCTTGTGAATAGGGGGCATCTCCCCAACGGTCAGTGATGTTTAAGTAGAAATAGGCTTTCAAAATACGCGCAATGGCTATTTGATTCGCATTTGAACCATTCGCTGCCGCCGCATTTTTAGTATCTGCATCAGTGTTCAACTTGATGATATAATTCAACGAATTGAGTGGTGATGTGTAAAAGCCTGCATAACTAAAATTCACTGTTTTGTAGCGAGATTCCTCGATATAAGTAACGTCGCCAAACTGTTGAGTATAGAGGCACGGCACCATTGCAGTCGCTACACCACCAACGTTTGTGATTGCTCCTGTCAACAAACTCGCTGTGCTTGCCACTGACGGGCTGTTTGGGCTAAGGTTGATATCCCCAAACTCGGTGAAATCTTTACAAGCAGTCGTCGCCAATAAAGCGACGATAAGGCTTGATTTTAATATTCTAGAAACTATTTTCATTTTAATAGTATTAAATTGTTTTAGAATCATGAATATACTGAGGGGGGTATATTCATGTAGTTATTGATAAATTGATAAATTGATAAATAAAACGTCTATTAGAAACCAACTTTCACGTTCAAACCAAACGAACGAACGGATGGTAACTGACCACCTTCTGTCCAATATGATTCAGCTTCTGAGATATCAATACCTTGACCAACTGCACTATAAATCATCAATGGATTACGTATCAATAAACCAACATAAACAGATTTCAAAGGCATATTTCCAATCATTTTCTTAGGAACATTATAGCCTAAAGCGACTTCTCTTAACTTAACGAAAGTTTGGTCGAACATCCAGTAATCATGTAGTGCAAATGAGGCATCTTCATAGAACGATTGCGTTTCAACACGTGTTGTATTTGGCTTACCGTCTGCTGTAACACCATCAAGGATAATACCACCACCGCTGGCAACTGGGTCACGTTTTGGTTTACCTAACTCATTCAAACCTGCTGTTTCAGCAGCCAAACCTGAATAAGCGTTGAACATACGTGTCACTGAGAAGAATTTACCACCCACGATGAAGTCAATATTGAAACGAAGCACTAAATCTTTATACTTCAATGTATTGACCATACCACCTTTAAATTCTGGTAAAACAGAACCCAGATTTTTATTCAAATCAAAAACATATTGACCATTTGCACCAATAATACGTTTTCCAGAAGCAGGGTCAATTTGAATCTTACGACCATTGAATAAGCCCCACTCTTCACCTTCACGTGCATTGATAGTCAAACCACGCCATGTACTACCCAATTGGTAGTTTGTCAAACCGGGTGCTAACTCAACAACTTTTGAACGGCTTCTGTCTAAGTTAATGTCAAAATTCCAATCAAAGTCATTTGTTTGAATAGGATTTGCGAAAATGTGCAATTCAAGACCTTTGGTTTGAATATTACCTGCATTGATAATCGCATTGTTGTATCCACTTGTTGGAGATACTGCCAAAGGAATAATCTGATCCTTATTATCATTTTGATATGCCGTAAATTCGATACCCAATTTATTTCTAAAGAATTTCAAATCAATACCACCTTCATACGAAGAAGAAAGACCTGGTTTCAAGTCTTGATTCAACAAAGTGCTGGGCAATACTTGGATAGGATTAGAACCATAAGGATTGCCTGTACCAAAAATAGGATTAATTTGGTATGGACCAATATCAGTACCCACTTTTGCGTAACCTGCTCTGATTTTACCAAATGACAAAATATCATTTTGTGGCAAAAGCTCTGTGAATACAAAACTACCTGAAATAGATGGATAGAAATAAGAGTTATTAGCTGCTGGCAATGTTGAAGACCAATCATTACGTGCCGAAACATCAATATAAGCAAAACCACCGTATCCAAAACTGGCATTGGCAAAAACGCTGTTCACTTTTCTATTGAACAAACGGTTGCTGACATTCGGTCTATCTTTTGAAGCCGCAATATTGTAAAAACCTGGCGTTGTTAAACCACCAACTGTCTGCTGAGAATAAGTTTTGACTTCGTTGTTACGCATGTTTCCACCCGCATTGACAGAGACAGAAACTTTATCATCCGCAAAGTTTTGATTATAGCTCACTATACCTTCATAGTTATCCTCCTTTGAAGTAGCAGTATAAGTGGACATACCACCTTTACCACCTTCGTTGAGTGTACCATAAGCAATACGACCTTCGCCATTGTAAGTATCTAAATCTCGACGCGCCGTGACCGTTGCTTTCAAGAAATCAGTGAACTTATAAGTCAACCCAAAATCACCAAATAAACGTTCTTGCTGTTGTTTATTCGTGCTTTCATACATTTGAGTATAAGGGCTATCCCAATATTTTGGTTTTGGATCTGTCGGTGAACCGATATTCCAACTTCTGAAAGTACCATCTGCATTTTTATAGTTCTTCAAGTCTTCAATTTTCAACTGACGTTGAAACCATTGGTTGAAAGAGCCAGTAGTTTGGTTAAAACCATCCAATACACCACCTGAAGAACCATATTGGTCAGCTGGACGGTTCAAAGTATTGGTGTTTGTGTAATTGATATTTAAGTTAACAGAAAAGTTTTTTGTTATATTAACAGAATTTTTAGCACTGATATAATCTCTTTTCTGATTACTATTCGGCATGATACCGTTCGTATTGATGTGCGTATAAGAAATACGAGTAGAGAACAATTCCGTCGCTTTTGAGAAAGCGATATTCGTATTGTGGCTCAAAGGCTTTTCAAAAAAGTCTCGAACATTGTCTGGATTTGGAGAGAATGGCGTCAATTGACCAAACTCCGCACCTGGCTGCCAAGAGAAAGCTGAACGGTGAGGCGAGCCATCCATTTTAGGTCCCCAGCTTTCGTCAGCAGAGTAATCTAAAATCTTTTGACCGTCAAAAGATTTCCAATCAGCAGGGTGAACCGCTGGATTGAAAGTAAAAGTCTCCCAATCTTGTGAATAACCACCACCATACTCATTTTGATATTTTGGTAATGCACCAACCACATCTAAAGTCGAACTATGGTTGATTTCGAATCCACTTGAACCGATCTTCGCTCTTTTTGTCGTAATAATGACAACACCCGCCGCTGCACGATTACCATATAAGGCAGTTGCGGCAGGTCCTTTCAAAACTGACAAATTTTCAACGTCGTCCATATTGACTTGACTGATATCCGTAACAGGCGTACCGTCTACAACATAAAGCGGGTCGCCACCTAACAATGAGTTTATGCCCCGAATCCGAATATTAGGCGTACCGAATTTAGCACCCGACTGACCCAATACTTGCACACCTGCCACTTTACCAGCAAGAGCATTCGCCACGTTACCATCACGCGCCAAAGTCAAATTTTCGCCTTTGACGTCTTGAACTGTGTAACCCAATGATTTTTTTGAGCGCGAAATGTTCAACGCTGTAACAACGACTTCACTCAAAACGGAAGCGTCTTCTAAAAGAATCGCATCAATAGCATCAGAAGAACCGATTGGAATTTCTTTCGATACCGATCCGACATAACTGTAAACCAATGTAGCCGCATTTTTCGGCACTTGGAGGGTATAATTACCGTCCAAATCAGTTACAGCACCATTTGTCGTGCCTTTCACAACAACACTAACACCAACGAGCGGCTCACCATTTTTAGCAGTTACCGTCCCATTGATTGTTCTTTGTGCTGCCGCAAAACCGACGAAGCAAATAAGCGCAATTAGGGTAAAAAGAACTTTTTTCATACGAAATTTTGATTTTAAGGTGAAGAAATTTAAAAAAAATGATTGGTCAAAACCAATATCTTAGAGTCTGAATGCACAGCGCATCAGAGCCTTTTTCCTAAAATATAAATCAGCTGTGAGTATCTTATTAGAGGCATTCATTCATTAATAAAGGTGAATTTAAAAAACAGGGCAATACACTCAATTTATCACCCCTCATTACAGGATGGTTTGAGTAGCTATGCTTTTAAATACACTTAAAAATAGAAGCCGATGGAAATTAGAAACCGCCTAATGACTACTTATAGGAATCTTAGGTTTAGTAAATTTGTTAAAACATTATCCGACAATTTGGACAACGGCAAGGCATATAGTAATGGCAGGAAAAAATAAAATTATAATTATGGCTTTGGTCAGATTTATAAAAACCGATGAACGGTTTGCAAAATTCTGGTACTACATTGTAACGTTTGTTTTTTCATTATGCTGCTTGTATATTTTTTCATTATGATTGCTTTGATTTTATATTGATGCTGCAAATTTAAGAATAAAAAGTAGTGTTTCATAATTTTTAGCGAATATTCACTAAATCAAAAACTTGAGCTAAGTTATACTATTCAAGAAAAGTTCATTTCAAAAACCACCAATCCGATAACCCTACTTTATGAAAAGATTTTACCCTCTTTGCCAAACTCCCGCTCTATACCTCCTCTTAAATCATTGATTGTCAATGTCAAATTATTGCGCGACAATGCGCTTAGGCAACAAAACTGAACGATGTTAACAATGGAAGCTCCTGATAGTTCATAACGATCAGAAAGTAGTTTTAGATTAACATCTCCTGCCAATTTAATATTCGGTGGAAAGCTTTGCTGCCACAACCGCAGCCGTTCAGAAGCACGTGGGATAGGAAAATGTATGATGGATTGAAACCGCCGCACAAACGCTTCGTCTATATTCGACTTAAAATTAGAAGCCAAAATGACTAAACCACCAAAAGTCTCAACACGTTGCAAAAGATACGATACTTCTTGATTCGCATAACGGTCATGCGCATCCCGAACGCCTGTACGCTTGCCAAACAAAGCATCGGCTTCATCAAAAAAGAGTATCCAATCCTTGTTTTCTGCGCGGTCGAACAAATGCGCCAAATTCTTTTCCGTCTCACCTATGAACTTTGAAATAATCATTGATAAATCAATCCGAAACACATCGCGCCGGGTCAATTTGCCTAAAAGAGCCGCCGTCAGCGTCTTGCCCGTCCCTGGTGGACCATGAAACAAAGCGCGATAACCGGGTTTGATAATGCGCCGCATCCCAAAATCATTCAAAAGCGTATCGCCATGTTGCAGCCATATCAGAAGTTCTTTTACTTCTTGATGCGTGGATGAAGGTAACACTAAATCTTCCCAAGTCATTCTCGTTTCAAGACATTCAGCAGGAAAACTCGTCGAAAAACGCGGTTTTGACAATTTTCCAATCGTAAACAACTCCACAAATTCCGAAGACATCTTCAATTTGCCGCTCATCGTAGGTTCGCCATCCACGGGTTCATCTACCCACAGCACTTGCTTGCGGTTAAAAAAGTGATCTTCGTCAAACAGTTTTTGTATCTGAAATCGTTTCTCCAAATCATTGCCCGACAAAATAAACAATACGGTCTCAGCAGTCGGTACAAAACCCCGAAACTGCTTGCCGCGCACACCGCCTATCTGTGGAAAGTCCGTCGGTTTATCAAAAAAGGTATGGATGATGGTATCAAAAAAATCAGGCTGCACATGCGGCACAAACGCAACAAGTAAGGCAATCAACTCATCCCGATTCAAAGCATTCATTTTAATAAATATACTGAGGGGGTCTTTCACCTCAGATATATCAGGCAGCGGTACATCTTCAATGGCAGTAAATTGCCTTTCCACATTGAAGTATTGAGCCAGTCGGGTTTGAATACTGAGATTTAAAAAAGTTAAAAGAGGAATCATAGTCGTGGTTTAGAAAGTCTAAAATGGTTTTTCAGCAGATTACTTCAAGTATTTGACCAATTCATCTACCTTTTCATCTATGCCCATTTGTAAAAAGGCGACCCAATCAAATTTAGTCACCTTGTTCTTCAATTCATTTGCCAAATCACTAACTGAGCCAGAGAAAAAGATTTCGGCTAATCGAGACAGACCGATTTTAGAACTGACGGCTTCTGCCACTTTCAGTTGTTTGGGATATGAACTCCCTTTAGACAAACCATTTTCTGATAAAATGACATTTGTAAATAATTGCGTAAAGCCTTCATTGACAAAACTCGATGCACCTCTAAAGTTATTAGAGAACTTATGAATGCTCTCATGAATGAGTGGCTCTAACCTCGCCGAAGGTGGCAGATGTATCTTGCCCGTTTTCCTATCGAAGTAGCCGCCGACATTTTCATCTTCTTTATCTTTATTGCCCGTACCAACTCGACTTTCTTCCATGTCTTTTTGACTTGAATGATAAATCACTTTACCTTCAACCTTCAAGCCTGCTTTTAGTTTTTTGGTAATATAAGGCGAAATGGTCGGGCTTTGTCCAATCGCTTCATCTACTTTCTTTTCAATCCGATAGTCAATCGTTTCTTTTGGCGTCATACCCGAAAGTGGGGCTTTCTTCCTTTGAACCTGCCCATTGTGCCCTGCTTTTTGTATCATTTCATTCTGCTGCACCACATGTGTCAACTCGTGCGCCAACAATCGAGCCCCCTCAGTATTTTCAGGATTAAACTTACCTGAATTAAAATAGATATCCTTACCGTGCGTAAATGCATGAGCCTGCAATTCTTTATTCATCTCCACCGAAGACGTATCAGTATGAATATGTACATCTCTAAAGTCGCGCCCAAATGCCGATTCCATTTTGCGTTTTGTCCCTTTAGGCAACGGATTACCACCGCCTTTAGTTTGACCAATTTTTGAAGCCACTGCGTTTGAAGCAACGCCGCCCCCACCCTTTGCTTTGGCTTGAAGCGGTTCTTCCTCTTCCATTCCTGCTTTCTGTACAGGTTTCTCCTCCTCCTTATTATCTGCTTTGGCTTGAAGCGGTTCTTCTTCTTCCATACCCGCTTTCTGTAGAGGTTTCTCCTCCTCCTTATTATCTGTTTTGGCTTGAAGCGGTTCTTCCTCTTCCATGCCCGCTTTCTGCACAGGTTTCTCCTCCTCCTTATTATCTGTTTTGGCTTGAAGCGGTTCTTCCTCTTCCATGCCTGCTTTCTGCACAGGCTTCTCCTCCTCTTTCTTAGGTTCGCGTTGAAGCGGTTTTTCTTGTATGCGTTTGTCCTCTGCCATACGTGCATCATTCGTTGCGGGCATCTTTTTCTCATCAGGTGTGGCAAGACGTTGGACAGAACTTATTTCTTGCTTTTGTACTGCGTTAAAGCTCCCCTTTGGGGCGGGGGGATTCACCACTTTATCCGCGACTGCATCCGCTTCTTTTTCATATTGGTCATTGGCTTGACCGATGGTCAGTTTGGGCTGAAAGAAAGCCGTTTCGGGTTTGGTCTGAATGGTTGAACCAGCCGTTGTTTTAGAGAAAAACGGCTGTTGTTTCTCCGTTTGTTGCGCTTCTTGCGCTTGCGGATTGCGGTGACGGCGTGAACGGCGGGTACTTTCCATTTGTTTTTTATTTTTATGATTAAAATAGAATGGCTTTGAATATCGAATTTTGAAGCACAGGTATCGGATACAGGAATTTGAATAGTTTTTTATTTTTTTTTTTGCAAAAAAAAACAAAAACTATTCAAATTCCTGTATCCGATACCTTCAGCGTTGACCACCTTATTATTTACTCCTTACATATTCACTTTATGCGAGCCAGCACCTCATCAGCTAAAGCGGCATAGTCCTTCGCCCCATTTGATTTTTTATCAAAACTAAAAATGTCCTGCCCCCGTTCTTGTGCTTTGGCAAGGGCTATATTGGTGCGGATGCGGGTACTAAACACTTTGTCCCCAAATTCATCGGTCAATTCTTTGAGCATGCGGCGGCTCATGTCCTTGCGTTCATCGAATCGGGTCAACACAATGCCCATCATGTCGAGCTTTCGATTCAACCGCATTTTTATGGTTTTAAAAGAACGCAAAAAACTGCGCAAGCCCTTCAACGGCAGGAACTCTGCTTGCAAAGGCATCAAAACACTGTCCGAAGCCACCAACGCATTCACCGTCAACATGCCAATAGACGGTGGGCAATCAATCAAAACCACGTCATACGCCCCCCTCAGTATAGAGAGCATTCCAGACAATAAATGTTCACGACCATACACACTCACCAACTCCATCTCTGCTGATGCCAACTCCAAAGCAGAAGGCAAAAGCATCAAACCACATGCGGACATTCTGATAAAATCGTTGATGTCCACCTCATCACCTTCCGCCGCCTGTTTCAGCAAGTGATACATGTTTTTATCCGGCTCTTGTTCAAAACCGAGTGCATGTGTTAGGTTAGCTTGCGGATCAATATCTACCAACAAAACACGTTGTCCCCGTAGCTGTAATGCAGCTGCGAGGTTGATGGCGGTGGTAGTTTTGCCCGAGCCACCTTTTTGTATGGCTATTGAAATTGTTAGCATACTAATTCAGATTGTTTGAAATCCTATTCTAATTTTTTATTTTGTAAAAATACATAAAATCAAATGAAACATTATTAAAAAAGATAAGTATCTGTATTCTATATGAGTCCTAAAAGGCTCATGTATTATTAAAAAAGATTCAAATTACCGATCTAAACTATTTTAACAAAATGAGCCAAGATGGAAATCGTCTCACGCGTACTTTTACGGAAGAAGAACACGTTGACGTTAAAACAGCAATCAAATCCGTCGTCAGCAAAATTGCACCTTTCACCGTCAATATTGATGAAGAAGAAGTCATCAACTTCAACAAAATTGGCGATGGCGACAAAGGTTTCATCGCAGACTGCCTGAGTGAGGGCAAAGAAGCTGACGAACTTTTACCGTCGAGTTTCAAAATGCAAAACATCCAAATCAGCGACACACTCCACGACCAACTTTACGAAATCGAGGACGCGCTGTTTGATGCCTACATTCACGTCCGCCGCAACCGTATGTTGGCTGGTTCAGAAGCATCGAGTGCCGTCTCTACATTTTATGCCCTTATCAAGGCATTGGGTACAGGCAAAAACAAAATGAAGGCGGCTGTCAACATGTTCAATCGTTTACAAGGCTATTTTCTAAAACGTTTAGAAAATTCTAAAGCCAAAAAGCGCAAAGAAGAATCCGCTAAAGCATCGGCTGAAAAAGCTCGTTTGGCTGAAAACGCAGCCGCAGCTGCTTAAAACCGTTTTTAAATCCTACAAAAGTATATCTTTTGATGCTTCGTGACGGTTTGAAATACCCCTCAGTATTCGCTTGATTACGGAGGGGTTCTTTTTTATAACCAACCCCATGCTGCCAAATAGTCGCCTATTCTGTTGGAATGCTGAGGCATCAATCGTTTGATACTCTACTATTCTTTTTGAATACTTGAGCATACTCCTTCAATAGTCACTCATCCTACTTGAATACTCGAGCACACTTCTTTATTAGTCGCCTATTCTACTTGACTACTGAGTAACAAGTAGAAGGTATCGGATACAGAAATTTGAATAGTGTTTTATTTTTTTTTTGCAAAAAAAAATAAAACACTATTCAAATTTCTGTATCCGATACCTGTGCTTCATATCCTTCACCAAAAAGTGCAATGCCGACTGTTGCGCACCACAAATTTTTGCCAACCCGTCACGCTGTTGCCACGACCATCATTAGGAAACATGAGGTTGTTTTTATTGTCTCGATGCAACAACCCGCAGCAATGACCAATTTCGTGTGCCAAAGTGCTGTCGCTGAATACACCTTTTGTGGACACCGTTACGTAATCCGATAAAGGACCCAATGAACAACCAATTTTGCCCGAAATATCCCGCACAATGAACACTGTAATCGGAAAACCCAAATGCAACGGAATCACATTCCAAGCCGCCAGATTGTTGGCATAGTACTCCCCTGCTTCGCCAAATTCATTGGACAATGCGCCTGAATCGCAAGACACATCCAATGCAGCCGTTGGCGCAAATGAAGTCAGTGTTTGAACACCTGGCTTGCCATAAAACTTCAATGTCACATCAAATTTGTCATTCATAGTCTGCTTTGCGAAGTTGACCGCCGTTGCCAAGTCCGCTTCCTTGACAACGGCTTTACCATTTTCATCCCTTAAAATCAGAATTTGCAGCCGCATCTTCTTCTTTATCGGCAACCAGAAGAGCAGCGCATTGACAACGCGATAAACAATTTCGACAACGACCCGAACAACTGCCCGAACAACTGCCTTGACAACCCGCCAAACTTTCTTGACAGCTTTTTTTAATTTTGACCAGAATCCCATGATAGTTACATCGTTTAAATCGTCTACACTTGATTGGAGGGTAGGCTTACTCCATTACATTTTTAATGCTTTTGTGTCGCTTTGTCTAAGCTGGGCTGGGTTTTGATGTGATGACACCCCCTCAGTATATGGGTAGTGTACAGGTGGGGCGTATTTTTAATTTAAAAAGAATAAAAACGCTTGTAGCAAAATCATAAAGTATTAGTAGAAAACATAGTACACAGGTAAAAAAGCTGCTGTATCAATGAAAACACTTTTCTTTCACTGTTCTTAAAACGAATAACAAAATGAGCCAAGAAGGAAATCGTCTTACGCGTATCTTCATCAACCTAAATTAAAGAGCCTTGTATTCAAATCTTGAAATGGACATCACTTTACCACGCTTGCCCTTTTGAACCAAACGTTCAACCATCCCCTCAGTATTATAATAAAAAAAAGTAGGACAACCAGATGTTAAGTTGTTTGTTTCAGTCAATTTACCAAGCACATTGTAAGTATGATGAAAACTTTCGACTTTCGTAAAACCACTACTCCCATCAATTATTTCAGAACGAATAAGTGTTTTGTGGGTATCATAAGTATTGATAGTATTCGTTTTTGATAAAAAATTATATTCCGTTACTAATAACTTATCTCTATTGAATTCTTTGTTCAAATAAAGTTGTTTGTCTGTATAATGAGATTCCCAATAAGTACCATCCGATTGATATTTGACAATCATAGCAAGGTTACTTTTTTCATCAGACCCATTCAAACTGGACAACCGACCTTCGCTGTCTAATTTATATGTATAATTCATAATTGTCTTTTTATCATTAATCAAAGTTTCTTTAGCGACTGGATAGCCTAATGAATCATACACCCATTTTTCAGAGCTAATCTTTTCGCCTTTTTGAGAAAAAAGAATGCGCGCATTCTTTTTGCCGTTCCTATCAAACGCTTCTGACAGCATCAAATACTCTGAAATACCATTTGCTGGCTCGCTGTAATAAGTCAATCGCTCAATATTATAAATTGAGTCGCTCATATTGCCCGTGAAGGAATCCATATTAAACATAATTAAGAAAATGAACATATTGATGGATTTAAGGTCCCACACTATCTGCTCTCCGCACATCGTTTGCAAAATCAGGGTAATGTGGCAAAATTGCGGCACTAACACCCGCCGTATTTTGAGCTAAAGCGGTCAAGAGCGCTTTAATTTTATTAACCAAAGATAAAGCAAAAAAAGTTGACGGAAGTGTAACCGTGTGATTGACTGTATCCCAAACGACATTGCCCGCTGGTACAACATTAAAAGTTTGACGAGGAATTAAGTGCTCCCTCATAATAGCTAATCGGTTGCTAATACCCGTATAAACAATTCTATCGTCTAAGTTAGGAACATGGGGATAATCGCTTGTGGCAAAGTGGTTGTGAGAACTTCGAATAATAAGACTACTCCAATTATTAATTGGTAAGCCCCAGTTCACATCTCCATTTCTACTTTTAGTTGTACTCAAACTATAAACTTGTTCTATGAGTTGTTTGTCTCTGACAAGCCACCATTCTAACCAACCCAACGCCACAAATGCTTCGCGCTGTTGTGGCGCAGTCATACCAGCATTAAAGTTTTCGTCGGCAACGACTTCGAGATTTGTAGAGCCTGCGATACCAACTTCACGTAAAAAGAATGTCAAACTGTCAGGATTCCGAATAGCTTTGTCTGTATCAATTGCAACATTTTGAGTAGCCGAACCAAAAAGGCGCATCCATCTATAAGCAAAATCAGGCGGTCCATCCAAATTACCTCTCGAACCATGCACACTTTCATGAATGAGTGTCTCTACGCGCTCATTTTCGGTAATTCCGTTAAAAAACGAAGGGCAAAGAACTTTTCTTGCACTGGCACCTGTGTCTCTATTATGAGCTATTGACCCACCTGCACACGATGCGTCGCATAGATTATGGCAAGCGTGATGTGCTCTTACATCTGTTTGCAAATGTCTCAGTAAAGCCCTAAGATTCGAAGTCAATCTACGAGAAGTATTCCAGCTCGAAGTCCCAAAGAAACGGCGCATTAACACTCTTTGAGCAGCTGTTCTAGTACCCGTTAAGAATGCGATACCTGCTTGAACCCTGGCTTCAGCCGTTGTCATCCAATTGGGGAAATTTGCGTAATTGGGATAAGTTGCCGCACAATCAATGGCTGGATTGGGATGCAAAGCACAATCCACATCATTTGACACAATACCTGCGGGGATAATCTCAACTTGACGTTTAAAAGTGTATCTCGTACTTCCCGCACCACTGTCATGTTCATTTTGAGGTGTTTTTACGCCCGTATGCCCACCTGCAGTCAAGGCATCATTAACGGCTGTTATTCTATTATCAACAAGTGTTGACCTGACTGCTGGCAAGCCTTCATCTTCACTCGCTTTGCCAACCAAGGTCAGTTGCCTATCAACGGGATTTGCTAATGGGGTGATTTTACCTATTTGTGAAGCAGGAATTGTCGCATCATTGTAAGCAAAAAATATGGAATTCGGGTGGTTAGCACCCCCAAAAACGTTTGTTATTCGATAATCTGCTTCTGCTGGTAGTCTGCGAATGTGAGCACTCCCTTGCTGCACCGTATGTGTCAACTCATGCGCCAACAAATGCACCCCCTCAGTATTTGAGGGGTTGAACTTACCTTTATTGAAATAAACATCCGACCCATGTGTAAATGCTTGGGCGTTTATGTCTTGACTCATCTGCACGGCTTCACCGCCCGTATGTACACGCACATTAGAGAAATCCGCACCCATCGCAGACTCCATCGAAGTGCGGGTATCGGCAGGCAAAGGTTGTCCACCACCTTTTGAAGCACTCAATCGGCTTGATAAATCGCTGCTGGCTACCCCCTCAGTATTTCCGACTGTTTTGCGCTGCACAGCTTCTTCTTTTTCACAATCAGCACATTTGCGCTGCACTGAACCATCAGGTGGCGACTCGGCGGCAGAATCAAATATCGGTTTCATCTGCACTTGTTCACCGACTTGACCTCTCTCTTCATCTTTCTTTTGTAGTTTTTCTACTTGTGCGCAATGGTCGCATTTGGCTTGAATGCCCGTACTCCCCTTTGAGGAGGTCGGAGGGGTAACTGTACTCCCCTTTGAGGTCGGAGGGGTAACTGTACTCCCCTTTGGGGTCGGAGGGGTAACTGTACTCCCCTTTGGGGTCGGGGGTAAGGGGGTCGGTGTATTCAGTTTCGCAACCACTTGGTCGGCTACCGCATCGGCTTGTTGCTCATAGTGGTCATTGGGCGCACCAATCTTTAGTTTGGGTTGAAAAAAGGCAGTCGGTGTCTCCGTCTGCTTACCAAAAAACGCAGATTGCCCACCCTCCAACTGCCGTTGAAAGAAAGGCTGTTCCGCTTGGCGGTTGGCTTGGCTGTGTTGCGCCGTCGCCGCTGTTTTTGATTCAGCTACTTTCATTATTTGATTTGTTTGAAAATTACCATTCCACAAAAAGCATATCCGCTTGCCACGGCAGTTTTACGACCCCAAAACCCCACGGCAATCTATCCAACAAAATATCCATCGTCTGTTTTTCAATTTGCAACAACCAGCCATCGCTGCGTTTGGACAACTTACCATCGCGCTGCAAAAAGCCTTGTCGCAAACTGTCCACACCGACATCGCCCAATGCGCCCCAATGTTTTATGACCATACTCAGCAATTCATCCACTTCTTTCCTTTCAATATCTGTCAACTCAATACGGCTGTCAATCGGTGTTTCAAACGGTAAAGCGCATAACAATTTGAGCAAAGCGGCATCGTATTCAACGACATCCGCTTCGCCAACAGTGAGGTATTGCAACAAGCCTACACCACGCCGACGAGCGGTTTCATCCTTAAAGTCCGAAGCATCGAGCAAGCCCAATTCCTCGAAAAACGGGTGGATAAACGGGTGCAGCAACACCACACCCGACATACCCACATAGATACTTTCGCCAACAACGAAAGTCTGCTCATTTGTCCAATCTTTTTCTTGGTCAAGTACATGTTGCATGTATTGTTCATTAGTTTGCGCCGTTGATTCTACGTCTTTTCCCCTATTTACGTTTGTTTTGAGTACCACATTCCCTTCTTTTTTATCCGATGGGTTTAATGCCGTTTCCATGGATTTAGTCTTTATTTTAGCTTGCTCCAAAGGTGTGTCTCCCCTACTTACCTTGCGTTCCATCATTGTTAAAACTTCCGAAACAACAGGTTCAAAAAGCACTGCCAGGCGTTCACTTTCTGGCAAAGGCTTTAGGGTTTTCATCCATTCATTGCGTAAAAAAGCGTTTT
>JAYVFS010000258.1:0-3038 GCA_043772905.1 Saprospiraceae bacterium
CTGGAGACGAAACGATCAATAACCATGTAGCTAATGTCCCTGACTATCAAATTAACCACATGGCCTATTTCAAGTATGGTTATTTGTTGTTTATCACTCCAGAGCCTGCACCTAAAGCACATGATGTTTTCAAACGCTTTGCCAAAGTTTTTGAACAAACCTACACCCGTTTCCTTGATTTGCAAAAAGCAGAAGCACAAACAAGAGAAGCACAGATAGAAGCGGCTTTGGAACGCGTTAGGAGTAGAACAATGGCAATGCAACACAGTAAAGAATTGGCAGAAACTGCATCATTGCTGTTTAAACAAGTAATTGACTTAGGCGTTAATGCTTTTGCAATTACATTCCAGTTTTGGTTAGAAGATGGTATATCTACAACTTGTTGGACGAGTGTTGGTGATGGAATGCAACCATCTTTTAGGATTCCTCATACGGAAGAACCTTTCCACCATCAAATTTATAAAGCTTGGAAAAAAGGTGAAGATTTCTTCGTGATGGAAACTGAAGGGGAAGAATTAGAAGATGTTTATCGCTATGTGGCTATGCAAATGGACGAAGAGGTACTTAATAATATGGAAAATTCAGAGTTTTCAATACCAAAATTTCAAGTAGTACATTGCGTTTTCTTTTTACAGGGTTACATCAATATCATGACATACGAACGGACACCAGAAGCACATGATATTTTCAAACGCTTTGGGAAAGTATTTGAACAATCCTATACCCGTTTTCTCGATTTGCAAAAAGCAGAAGCGCAGGCAGACCAAGCTCATCTTGACCTAATTCAAATACAAACTGAAAAAAAGAGGGCCGAAGATGCTCTTACTTTTCTCAAAGCCACCCAAACCCAACTAATCCAAAAAGAGAAACTCGCAAGCCTCGGCGAGCTCACCGCAGGCATCGCCCACGAAATACAAAACCCCTTAAACTTCGTCAATAACTTCTCTGAATTGAGCGTGGATTTAGCAAAAGATTTGACTGATGAAATACATAAACCCGATATTGATAAAGACTATGTTGAAGAATTATTAACTGATTTAACATCAAACCAAGAGAAAATCAACCATCACGGCAAACGAGCAAGTAGTATTGTGAAAGGAATGCTTGAACACTCTCGTGCGAGTACAGGTGTAAAGGAACTGACCGATATTAATAAATTGGCAGATGAATATTTACGGCTTTCATATCATGGGTTAAGGGCAAAAGATAAAGATTTTAATGCTGATTTTACAACGGATTTTGATGAAAACTTGCCTAAAATTGAAGTGATTCCGCAAGATATTGGGCGTGTTTTATTGAACTTGATCAATAATGCTTTTTACACTGTAAATGAAAAAAGTAAGCGAAATACTGAGGGGATGTCTTACAAACCTACTGTCACTATTTCCACACAACAGATTGACAATCAAATAATTATAAAAGTAAAAGACAACGGCATCGGTATGTCGGAAGCAACCAAAGCTAAAGTTTTTCAACCTTTTTTCACAACCAAACCAACAGGACAAGGCACTGGCTTAGGGCTTTCTCTCGCCTATGATATTGTGACGAAAGGACATGGCGGAACTTTGGAAGTGGTTTCTACTGAGGGAACATCCCGAGACAATCGGGAGGGGGTCGGCACGGAGTTTATTATTACTTTACCTTTTAAAACCAATGGATGATGAAAAATATAACCCTTTTTCTTCTCTTTTTATCTATCAATGCTTTTGCTCAAAAAAGTGAAATTTTCCAAATTGACAGCCTTTCTACTGAGGGGGTGCTTCTGAACAAAGGTTGGAAATTCCACACAGGCGATAACCTTGATTGGGCAAAATCTGATTTTGACGATTCGGCTTGGACACCGATTGACCCCACAAAGGACATTGCGGCATTGCCCGAAATATTCAATGCCCAAATAAAATGGTTAAGATTGGATTTTGAGGTCAAAAACAAACTGCCCAATCCGCTTGGTATCGCTATCAATCAAGCGGGTGCTTCTGAAATATACTTAAATGGGCATTTAATTCATCAATTTGGTCATTTTGATACAGATTCCACAAAAGTTAAAGCGTATGACCCTTTGCAGATTCCCATTTATTTTCCTGCCGATTCTGTTGGACAATACCATTTGGCTGTGAGGTATGCCTTGCAACCTAATATCCGTTATACAAATATTTTTTCTTGGACACAAAATCGTTTGTTTAATGCCACTCTTCTCAATTTAGTGCCGACACTCAATGCTCAAAGGGATTTTCGCGTCTATTACACAGGCTTAGACATCTTTAAAATCGGTGTTTTCTTTATGCTTTTTGTCCTGCACTTGGCTTTCTATTTTTATCAAAGAAGCAATAAAATCCATCTCATTATAGCGATTTGTTTTTTGGCATTTACAGTTGTATTTATTTTTAAAATTATTGGGGAAAACCAATTTTCAGTTGAATACCGCTATTTTAATTTGAATATTTCCAACTGGTCTTATTATATTGGGTCATGTATGTTGGTTAATGCTTTTTATCGAATGGCAAAAGTGCGATTAGATAATTATTACTATGCTTTTGTTGTTCTTACCCTTGTCAGCATGTTCGTACCCAGTTTTACTTATGGCGGTATCTTTTGGCAACCTATTTTATTTTTTACTGGCTCTATTTTTATTTTTACGATTATATTTGGATTGACCAGAATAGGTTTAAAAAAGGAAATTAAAGGCTTTTGGATATTAAGTGTTGCCATTATGATTGCCTCTTTCTGTCTAGTATGCGTTGCAGCGGGGGCACTCTTTTTGAACCCTTCTATTTCACTTACTGGGTACATGATTTTTAATTATGCTCCATCTTATTTGTTCGATGTGCTTAATAATATAGCAGCGATTTCAACACCCATCGGTTTATCGCTTTTTATGGGAATTGAAGGTAATGAAACAAATAAAGCCTTGAGTAAACAATTGATTGAAAATGACCAATTAAAGAACGAAGCGATTGAACACGAACAAGAAAAACAACAGATACTCACTACGCAAAATGAAACGCTTGAAAAACAAGTGACAGAACGGACTTCTGAAT
>JAYVFS010000259.1:0-28220 GCA_043772905.1 Saprospiraceae bacterium
TGTCGTAAAGTTTTAGGTGTGGAAACCAACTTTACGGCTTTTTTTTTATCTGCTAATACTTAGGCGTGAAAATCGCTAAAAAAAATGCACGGACTATTGAAAATAAGGTCTGGATGATTTAAAGATAAACATTTTACTAATTTTGCGTCAAAACTAAGAATTTCTATGCCAGCAAGAACCGTTTATTTGATTAAAAGAATTGAAACAGAGGTGACCGCAAAGATGAACAAAGCCTTAACAGAATATGATGTAACGCTGTCTCAATTCATCGTCCTCAACTTTGTCAACGATAATCCGAATGATTTATCGTCTGCCCAATTGTCAAGGCGTTTCAACATGACCCCACAGTCAATGAACGAAGTGGTCACGACGCTGCAACGCAAGGAGTTGATAGAAAAAAATGTAGATGCCGACAACAAACGAATTTTGCGTATTAGCTTGACGGATAAAGGATTAGATGTCCTAAAACTATGCAATGCGAAAATAGATGCTGTCGAAAAAGACCTTTTTGGCATATTATCGGAAGACGATTTGCAGACTTTTAGAGGTCTGATAGGCACTGTTTTAACAGATATTCGCAATGCCGTAACGACCTAAAACCTATTTGGCAGTCATGCGAATCGCGCCATCTAAACGAATGACCTCACCATTCAACATCTGATTTTCGATGATGTGTTTCGCCAAGGCTGCATACTCATCGGGCTTGCCCAAACGTGATGGAAACGGCACTTGCTGCCCAAGTGACTGACGTACTTCGTCGGGCATACCCATCAGCATAGGCGTTTCAAAAATGCCTGGGGCAATGACCATAGACCGAATACCGACTCGTGCCAACTCGCGTGCAATCGGTAAATTCATGCCGACAACACCGCCTTTTGAAGCAGAATAAGCCGCTTGACCGATTTGCCCATCAAAAGCTGCGACACTCGCCGTTGATATAAATACGCCCCGTTCGCCGCTTGCTTCGGGTTCATTTTTTTGAATCACATCAGCCGCCAAACGGATAACATTGAACGTACCAATCAAATTGATGGCAATCACTTTTGAAAAAGAAGCCAAGGCATGAACGCCATTGCGTCCTAAAATCCGTTCTGCTGGTCCTATGCCTGCACAATTAACCGCACCGTGCAAACCACCAAATTGACTAACGGCTGTGTCAATCGCATTTTGGACACTTGCCTCGTCGGTTACGTCCGTTTTGACGAATTTGGCGTGTTTTCCAAGCAATTTTTCTGCTTTTTGCCCCCCCTCAGTATTGACATCTGCGAGAATCGCATAGCCTTGATTTTCGATAATCATGGTGGCTGTCGCCAAACCTAAACCTGATGCACCGCCTGTGACGATGAATACTTTGTCTTTTATTGTCATGTTTTTAAATATGATTGATGATGCGCATATGTTTTTGTCGTTCTGAACGCAGTGAAAGAATCTAAATGATTGAAAATGAATTATTTAGATTCTTTCACTGCGTTCAGAACGACAAAAATAGGTGTTTGCAGAAGATTTTAGGTTGTAAACAACGAAATGAAGGTTTTGAAGAGCAATAAACGCCCATTGAAGTAGCGTTTAGTTCTGCAAAAACCCAATCAAAGCCTGTAACAAAGGCGTATTTTTCCCTGTTTTATACGCCAAAGCATTATTTATCTCAATTATACTGAGGGGGTCATTTTCAAATTGAATGATGGGTTTTACAACAATATTCGTCTCTCTACTAAGGTCATAAAGCGAGGAAACGAAGGAGATGCCGATGCCCACATTCACCAAACTTGCGAGCAATTCAAGCGACGAAACTTCTTGTACAATATGGTTTTTACGACTAAAACCCGCTTGCCGACAAGCGTGTTCTATTTCATCAAAAAAGGGATGAATTTGGGCATTGAGTTCCACCCATTTTTCCTCTTTCAAGGCAATTAAAGGTACAACATCGGCATTTGCCAAAAGATGATTTTTAGGCAAAATGACGCATAAATGCCCTTTTTTAATCATTTTTGAAGACAAATCCTTGTGTTTTACAGGCGGCACTATCAATCCTAAATCAATCGTTTCATCTATCAAAGCCGTTTGAACATCGTTTGACGTGGGCAATTCTACCAATTTTATATCCACATCTGGAAAGTGAATCGTAAGCAATTTCATGGTTTCAACAATCCGTTCACGCAAAGCAACTTTATACGCTCCGAGCCGTAAAACCTGTTTGTGTAAGCCTGTTTTTCGAGCTTGTTCAATCGCTTTTTGGCTTAAATCCAATATTTTTTTTGCTGCAATGAGGAATTCCTCCCCTGCTTCTGTCAATTCTACTTTTCGAGCAATTTGTCGTTTGGATCTTAAAAACAACTCGACACCAATCTCATTTTCTAATGACTGAATTTGTTGGCTCAATGTCGGTTGAGAAATATAGAGGTTTTTGGCAGCTTTGCCATAATGCCCTTGTTCAGCAATTTCTACAAAATAGCGGAGGTGTCGCAATTCCATTTCTAATAGGTTTTATCTATCACAATGATACAAAATAAGTATTGGACATTACGTTTTTAAATGTCGAAATTTGCGAAAAAATTACTAAAAATGGTAGAATTACTTGAAAAACAACCGGCTATACAATCCAAAAAAACAACGGATATTTTGCCGTTGAATGGTACGGATTACATCGAATTTTATGTTGGCAACGCCAAACAAGCGGCTCATTTTTATGAAAGCGTCTTTGGTTTTGAAATCATCGCTTATGCGGGACCTGAAACAGGCGTGCGTGACCGCGCGTCTTATGTCTTGAAGCAAGGCAAAATTCGCTTGGTTTTGACTGCTTCGTTGCAAGCCAATTCTGCGATTTCAAAACACGTTCAAAAGCATGGCGATGGCGTAAAAGTATTGGCTTTGTGGGTGGATGATGCAACAAAATCGTTTTATGAAACCGTAAAACGAGGTGCAAAACCTCTTTCAGAGCCTGAAATACTGAGGGATACAAACGGTTCGGTTATTGTAGCATCTATTGAAACTTATGGCGATACAATTCATACTTTTGTTGAACGAAAGGACTATAAAGGGATCTTTTTACCTGGTTATGAAGCACGTAAAAGCCCTACTTTCAAAAGCGATGTTGGGTTGCAATATATTGATCATTGCGTCGGCAATGTGCCTTTGGGTGAGATGAATAAATGGGTAAAATACTATGAAGATGTCATGGGTTTCAAGTTGCTCATCACTTTTGATGATGAAGATATTTCGACAGAATACTCCGCTTTGATGTCAAAAGTGGTGTCAAATGGCAATGGTTTTGTCAAATTTCCCATCAATGAACCCGCAAAAGGCAAAAAGAAATCGCAAATTGAGGAATACCTCGATTTTTACAACGGTGCAGGCGTTCAACATATCGCTGTGGCGACAAATGATATTATTCACACGGTCAGTGAATTGCGACAGCGGGGTGTCGAATTTTTGGAAGTACCTGACACTTATTATGATGATTTATTAGACCGTGTTGGTCACATTGACGAGGATTTACAGCCGCTTCGTGACCTCAATATTTTGGTGGACAGAGACGAAGAAGGCTATCTTTTACAGATTTTTACAAAGCCGGTTGAAGACCGTCCGACCTTGTTTTTTGAGATTATTCAACGAAAAGGCGCCACTTCTTTTGGAAAAGGCAACTTTAAGGCGTTGTTTGAAGCGATTGAAAGGGAGCAAGCGAGACGTGGAAATTTGTAAAATGAGAGACAGTATCTTCGTCTTTTGATACAGCCTCTCATTTGTTATCCATATTCAGTGGATATAAAAATAGGAAAAATCATCCTTATCAAGTGAACAGGTTTAAGACTTTTTTGTGTAAAGCTTCAATGTGTTCATCATATTCATGCAAAAGTCCTTCTCTATCCTTAAAGCTATCCGAATTTTGTACTTTTGAATTCATTAAGTCATTCATTTCTTTTTGATATACTAATACTTCGCTTTCTTTTGTAGCAATCTGCCCTAAAATCTTATTTCTGTCAGCCTTAACTTTAGCAATATCCAACTTAACCAGTGTTTTGACATCAACATCTTCACCATAGCCATTATTTGACATACTAATTAAATTATCACTCATTTCTTCATTCTTTCGAAGATTGATTTTCAGTTGATTAATGTCATTTTTAATATACATTATTTTAGACTCTTTTTCCTTTATCAGATTCTCTGAATCTTTGATTGAAGATTCTATGACTGCCAATTCTTCTTGGATATTTTTTTTAATTTGCTCTTTTTTATCAGAAAGTGCTTCAATTTGCTTTTCAAGTCGGTCAATTTTTAAACACTCATTATCGTTATTGAAACGCTCTCTATTTTCTCTGAGTATTTTTGGATAAATATTCACCATAAATTCTTGGAATGCGAAAGGCTGCATAGGAGAACGCCCATTTGATCTCTCTTGTGGGTTTACAAAGCTATCATAAACACCATTTGTGTAAGGTATATATGCCTGTTGTAAGGCTTCGCTGAGATAAATTTTAACACTGTCTGGTTCAAAAAATTTAAGTAAAAGCAATGCAAAGAATAGAAAGCCCAAGAATGATTCGATAGCAATATTTGTTCTTTTGCCCTCATCTGATTCCAAAATAGGTTTTATAACTTCACTTCTTACTTTTGTTGAATTTTCTGGTAACTGTACATTATAACGATTGCCAAGTATCTCAAAATCGCGCATTCTAACTAAATTGTCATAATCCAATAGTGTATTTTGGCAGATTAATTGGTTACTTCCAATCTCATCCCATTTACTCTTTATCTGATTTTCCATTGTTATAACAGTTGCTCCTATTCCTCTAATACCAGATGGACCTTTACCAGCAGCTTCTAAGGTCTTAGCACTCTCTAAGGTATTTATCTGTGTTTGAATATCTTTATTTCGAGAAGTATAATATTGGCTAATACTATCTCTTTTATTAGCAATTATTTTTTCTTTTTCTCTATTGATTGCCTTATTGATATCGTTCTGAAACACAAGTTGGTTAAGAAAAGGAGCCGTGACTATCATTGAAATTGCCACCATACCAATGCGAAAGCCTATACCGATTTGAACACCATTCTCTTTTATTAGATTTAAGAGTTTGAACAAAAAGTCATCTTTCGCCTCATCATCCTTCTTTCCTAATTCATATATTTTTTTGTAATAGTAACGTTTGTGTCTATCCAATGACATCAGTGTGATATCTACCATCCATACAACTAAAAAGATAATAGTTCCTGTAAGTAAGCCCATGACGTACTTAGAATTACCTGACCCTAATAACCCACCCATGTAACCCCATGACATGGCTTCTACGGTAGCTATTAGAAATACTAAAATTCTTGCGATGAACATCCATTGTTCAGCTCCCGGACTTAATAAATTGCTTCCATGTATTCTTAAAGCAAAAAACTGTTTGAATAATTTTGATTTTTTCATAATCTTTATATTTTAAAAAGTGAATAAATTACTTATTGGTTGCTTACATTTCATTAGTTCAATCCACTAAAAAAAGTACCCAAACACTTTCAAAAAAATGAAAATAAAAAAAACGGCTTACCGAATGTCTCGATAAACCGTTTTGTCCACTGAAAGAAAGGTTTGTTTACTACCGTTTCCCAATTGGTCGCATATCACCAATCGGAATGATACCCGACCAATAGTAAGGCAATGCCAATTCACCATTTTGGTTTTTGATATAGTCCAATTTGGCTTGATGCAAGGCATCATCTTTTGCTTTGCCTTTTTTGAGGTTTTGGTAAAACAGAATCATAATGTCTTTTGTGCTTTTATCTTTCACTTGCCAAAGCGTTGTGACAATGCTTTTTGCACCCGCATAAGCAAAGGCACGAGCAAGACTGATGATGCCTTCGCCCCGTTGCAATTTACCGATACCTGTTTCACAAGCACTTAATACCACCATATCGGCATTGAGCGACAAATTGTAGAGTTCTCGGGTGTAAAGCCATTCATTTTCGATGCTGTCGGGCTGTTCCGTGAAAGCTAAATAGGAATAATCGCCTACTTTATCATCCATTTTACCATGTGTAGAAAGATGAATGATGCGGGCAGCACCTGCTTTTTTAGTAAAAACATCTTCTGTGGCACCTTTGCCAATGATGGCTTCGCCGCCCATGATGCGTTGCAAACGAGTGACTTCTTCGCCTGTGTAAGGCAATGAATCTAATCCGTTGCGTAGTCCTGACGGATGTAAATCATTGATACTCGCTATCAAATCTGATGAATTGAGCTTGATAGTTGCCGTATCGCCTTTGAAATACGGTGCCATTGCCAAAAACAGTTGTGTCGGTTCTTGGCGGTGTTTTTTATTCACCATATCCTTTAAGATGGTGGCGGAATAGCAATAACTGATTTTATGGTCTTTCAACAAGTATTTATAATCTTCTGCATCCAGCAGTTCTTTGGGTTTTTCCTTCAACAAAGCATCAAAAGGGATATAACCCAAAACACCATCTGGCACAATCACAACCGACCCCCTCAGTAAAGTCTTCACTGGCGCAATTAATTTATCATACAATGTCTTCGCAGCATCTACATAACGGGTCGTAAACTTCAAAAGGCTATCGGGTTGTTTCAAATATTGGGTGTTGTAGATACCTGTCCGCATCGCTTCCACAAGCGAATCCAATGCAAAATCCTTTTTCACTTCCAAGACTTTGTAATTGTCTTTATTGACAGTGAAAATAAAAAGGGTGCTGTCGCCAACGAAGTATTCTAAAAGGGTTTGGTCTTTAGTAAGAATCTGTTGTACTTCTACAAGTGCGAGTATCTGGGGTTGATATAAATTCTTAAAATTTTGTTCTGCTGTTGTTTTCAAGACATTTACCAAGCGTTCTTGTTCTTGATTGGCTTCAAAAAGCTCCGATTTCCAAAAGTCTAATAGGCTGTTAGGCGTATTTTTGAGTCCTAAATAAATTTGATTTTCTAAATTATTAATCGTTTGTTTAGTGGCTCTTATAGCCTCCACAATTATAGAATTTTCACCGATTTCAATACCTTTTATGGCTTCTAACAAACGCATACTTTTACTTTGCTCGGATAAAATAAAGCATTTTTTCAAGAGATTCGAATCGGGTTCTAAGGCATTTTTCCGCAAAAGCATTTCATTTAATTTATCAAAAACAGCCGTTGCATCATCATTTATAAATTGCTTATCCGCTTGATTGATATAATCATTACGGAGGTCTAAAACGATATTAACCGAAGCCTCCATCAATTCAATGGCTTTATTCAAAAATGTTTTCTCGGAAGTTGTTTGAAATTTCTGATAATAAGCCAATGACAGTCCATAAATGGTATAGTAATATTCTATGGATTTTTTGTCTTCTTTATCGCTGCGGTTGTTTAATACTTTTTCATAGTATTCGATTGATTCATCCGTTTTACCTTCATCAAAAGCATTATTCCCTAACTCCAGATGTATTAGGTTTATCATTTTTTCATCTTTGTAGGTAACACTATCCATGAGGTTGAGTGCCTTTTGATAGAAAATCGCAGATTGCTTATAGTTTTTAGCTAATCTATAATTCACGCCGATATTGCGATACACTATGGCTTTGTCTAATAGACTTGTAAACGTACTGGCTTCAGTGTGAGCAATCAACTGAGGCATTATTGTATTAAATGAATCTTTTTGCTTTTTCATAGCATAGCAAAACCCTAATTTATCAAAAATATTGGCTTTCAAACCCTGCTGACTATCAAGATTTTGCATAATAAGAAACTTAAAAATAGGTACGGCTTCATCGTATTGACCTTGACTCACATAACAAAAACCTATGAAAGCCTGTATTTTCAAAACACTGGGGTGATTGACTCCTAATTTTTCGTCAAAAATCTGTTTGGCTTTTGTAAAATGAATAATGGCTTTTGCATAAGCCCCCATATTTTGATAGCAAATGGCTTTATTCGCATAAGCGGAAGCAATATTTGGATGATTCTTATTCTCTTTATAAAACTTTTTAAAATAGATTTCTGCTTTTGAGAAATAATTTAAGGCTTGACTATATAGGCTCTGTCTTAGATAAAAATCACCTACCGAAGTATTAATTCTTCCTAAATCTGCATCGTCATTCTGACAGTCCAATGCTTTTTTATAGTTTGCTAATGCCTCACTATTATTCAATTTAGCCATATAAATCATGCCTATATTGGCGTAAACATTGCCTTTTTGAGGTGTACATCCTTTTGACTGTTGCTCATGAATAACCAATGCCTTTTGGCAATTTTCAATCGCTTTATCATAATCCTGTGTGTACCAATAATGACATTCGCCTAATCGGTCATAAGCATCTGCCATACGGATATGGTTTAGTTTAGTAAAAACAGCCAATGACCGTTCAGTGTACCAAAAAGCTTTGTCGCCTGTGCCATAATTGTAATGTCCTGTACCTATAACATCCAATAAGTTGCCATAAGACAATAACGATGAATCTGGGGCTTGTAAATTCGCTAAAAAAGCCTCCCCCTCAGTAATGACTTCTTCATATTGTCCGTTGCTGTTCAAATTGTACAATTTGTGGTACATTTGAGCAAACAGCGTGTCTTGTGCTACGGTTTGAGCAAAAGTAGGAAAAGAATATGCTGTAAAGAAAGAGAGAAATAAGGAAAGCATGTAGGAGTTTTTCATTGTCAAAAGGTATTTGGTTAAAAGAAATTGGATTTGTCATATTGGTTTCAAAAATAATGAAAGACCGAGAGAACAAGACGTTTCTCTCGGTCTTTTTTCAAACATTAACATTATATGGGCTTTTCAATCTAACGATAAATTGAACGCATTAAGTTGACATCGCTGACACTTGGTAAAGCATAACGACCCACAGCACGGGCACTTTCAATGGTATTCGGAAATGCTCTGCGGTCACTGCGCCGTACCATGTCATAAGCACCATTGCCAAGTGGCTTTGAACGATAAAGCATGATGGAATTCCAATCAAAAGCACCATAATTGTAGGATTGAAATCTATTGATAACAGAACTGGGGTCGGCAGAGGGATTGATGATAAGTGCGATGTCACGGTCACTCCGCTGATGCTCATGCACCATACCCAAAGCATGACCTAATTCATGAATGGCGACACCTTGATTTGTATCATTGAGTGATAAATTTTGTTTTCCGCCAATCATGCCTAACATGGAATAATCCCCATTACCTCTGAAAACGTATATATAATTCACCTGAGCCGTGCTTGTACGTTGCACAAAACGAATACCAGTCAAACGATTCCATTCATAGCAGGCTGTCAAAAATGAATTGCGTAAAACCGAAGGAAACTGTGCATCAATTTGGTAATAAACAATCTTGTTCGTCCAAGAGCGACCGTATTGATAAGTGGCTGCGCGTGTTTCAATTGCGTTTTTATCGGTTTTTATTGCCGATTTATGAACTAAAATATCGCCACTAATAATTGCTAAACTATCATTAGCAGAGCGAAATCGAATCTCTTGACCATCTAACCAGCCTGTTTGTTCAGTACCGTGATCGTTAGTGAATGATGCGGGTTCAATGTAAGGGGCTGTTGCTGGCGAAGGCAAATCTTCTGCCGCAATAGCCTCGGGATATTGGCTTTTCCCCATAGAGACTTGTGAATGAGCGTCTTGGAGGTTTTCCTCTTTTTGACAAGAGGTCAAAGCAAAAACGCATACAGCGCACATAGTGATGATAGAAAAGATGGACTTTTTCATTGTTTTAAAATTTAAAAGATGATTGAATGATTGTTAATAATCTCTTAGTTCAAGTCAATGAAAAAAGTACCCAAGCATTTCAAAATAAAAAAAATAAAAAAAACGGTTCATCGAATGACTCGATAAACCGTTTTATCCACTGAAAGAAATGTCCTTTCAGTTACTAATAACCCCTTCTTTTGGCTTGCGTACGCTGTATTTCCAATTGGGCAGCTCGTCGAACCGCATTGTAATGAGCCGTTACGGCTTGGCAAGCAGCTTTATCTCTCAATTCATAACAGCGATATTCCAATGCTTGGAGTTGTTTCGAGGGTTCTGGATAGCCCATAGTTTTACGGGTAGCGGCAGCACTGCGGTCTATTTCTTTGAAAATGTCGTCCAATGAACGCGCGCTTTGTGCTTTGGTTAAAAATGGACTTACCAATAAAATTACCAGTGTGAGGATTTGAATAATCATCTTTTTCATTTTGAATGATTTTAAAATATTAAAAATAAGTTTGATTAATTACGAGCGTATTGTCACTGACCAAGGAGCGCAATATTTGAAAGTTGCCACAGGGCGATATACTTGTTCCACCCGATAACGACCGTCAGAACCGAGAACATTATCCATAACATAGGTCGGTTTGAACTCAAAAGAAAGCCCTGAAGTAATGCTATTCACGGCATCATAGCGGCGAATATCTTTCCCTTTACTATCTATTTCCATCAAATAGATGAGTTTATCGGATTGAGTCCTTACATCAAAATATTTAATCACCTCACGACCTGATACCGTGGAACGGGCAGTAATAAGTTGATGCACATGAACCCGTTGGCTTTGGCAATCACTACTGGCATTGACATCTTCTTTTGAACAAGAAGTCCATAAAATACTGATGGTCAATAGACATAATTGGAAAAGAATTTTTACTTTTTTCATTGTTTTTAAAATTTAAAAGATGATTGAATGATTGTTAATAATCTCTTAGTTCAACTCAATGAAAAAAGTACCCAAGCGATGTGAGGAAGTTTTAAAAAACAAATAACAAGATGAGTATAAAGCATCTGATGTAATTGTCTTGATGCGACATAATTATGTCTTGATGCGACATAATTTCTATCGAAATGGACATAATTATGTCTTGATGCGACATAATTTCTATGAAATAGACATAATTATGTCTTGATGCGATATAATTTCTATTGAAATGGACATAATTATGTCTTGATGCGACATAATTTCTATGAAATAGACATAATTATGTCTTGATGCGACATAATTTCTATTGAAATGGACATAATTATGCGTGAAACCGTCCAGTATCTCAAAATTACTGAGGGGTATAACCGCTCTCAATTGGGATTGGTGGTTAATTTAAAGTTTGAGGAAATTGGGCAACCTTCAACAAAGGCTTGCCCAATTTTTTTTATCTATTTTCAAAAAAAAGTAAAAACGCTTGGGTACTTTTTTCTGTGGCTTGAACTAAGAAGCAAAACAGTTTAAAATCAGTAATCAACAATCATTTTTTTAACAATTAAAATCTTAGTTATTATGAAAAACGTATCAAAAATCCTTACAAGTGTGGCATTATTATCCATCCTACTGTTAACAAGCTGCAAAAAAGAAGAAACAGCACCTACGCCTACGACAGGGGGTGTAACTGTTAACATAAAACTTATTCAAAGGTCAACGGGTGCAATTGTGCCAGACAATAAACCGACAAATTGGGATGTTACGGCTTATTTGTTGTCTGATTTAGGGGCGATACTGAAAAGCCAGACTTTCACATCGAATCAAATTACCTTTTCCAACTTAGTACCGGGTAACTATAAAATAACAGGTAGCGGTGCTGTTACGCTTAACGGCATAAGGTACTCATTAACAGGCGGCGCGAGCGGTGGTCAAGTAGCAGCAGGAACAAATGTTACGGGTGCCGATATGGCTTTTTATTATCAATAATGCATAGCAATCACCCGCAAGGTGCTATAAACGTTCAGTATTACACCCCTCAGTATTTTCGGCATTGTAACCCCTTTTAATTGGTTATTAGTTTTACAATCAATTAGTAGATTTGAAAATAGGCTATCAAACAGTATGAGAGCAATTCTATTTATTTCTCATTTTAGTGTTAAAATTTATAAAAAATGAAACTCAAACTCATCATTGTCCTGGTGTTGTCGCCTTACTTTCTTTTTAGCCAAACAACGGAAGAAGAATATCTGTACGTGACTTATGGCTACAAAGAACAATTGCTCAAAGGACTTGACGACAAAAAAGGCTACTCGTGGAAACAAACGTTAGAGTACAAATTTGTCTATGACAATGAGAAGCTTATTGGTCATAAGTCAAGCCTTAGCTTATTTACTTTTGAAGGGCTTTATAGAAGTGGTGAATCTCGACCGTGTGCCATAGTCTCAATCTATAGAAAAGATGAGAATATGAAAAAACGCGATGGCATTTTTATTTGTTTGCCACATCCAAAGTCAGATTCGGGTATTTATGCTAAAATGGAGACTTATTTCAAAGATAAAGTAGATTTTAATGCGGTACAAATGCGAAACTATACTTTAGCATTGGGTAAATTGGCAGTATTGATTGCACAAAATTAAAAGAACAATGTTCCAAAACATTGAACATTAAGTTACCGCATTTTAGACAATTAAGACAATAAGTTTTTGTCATCGCTTTATTTTTAAAGGTAAACAAGGTCGTGTTTAAGAAAAAGTGCTACTTTCGTTATAGAATTAACGAAAACAATTAGCCTCTTTTCTCAGAGCGACCTGAAACCCAATGGCGAATCTCAATTTTGACGATAAAACCTTAATTGCCCTTATCTGTGGCACATCTGCTCAACGCAACGAAGCTTTGCACATCCTTTTCTGTGATAATTCATTGCGCGGTATTGTCATAAACCATGTCCGACAACATGGCGGCAATGATGAAGACGGTAAAGATATTTTTCAAGATGCCATGATAACCTTCGATGAAAACATCAGAGGAGGGCGTTTTGAAGCTAAAAGTGCGCTACGAACCTACTTTGTCGGCATTGCAAAAGGACAATGGTTCAATAAATACCGACAACGAAAAAACCACAACATCGAGTTGCAACCCACGCATTATGACGAAGCGATACCCAGTGTTGAAGCCGAAATTATCAGCGAAGAGCGCAAAAGTTTGATAGAACAAGCCTTGTCTCAAATTGGGGAACGGTGTAAATCCATTTTAGATATGTACAAACTATCGTATAACTATCAAGAAGTGGCGGCAACATTCGGATTCAGTAGTCCCGAAATGGCTAAAAAGGAAAGTTATCGTTGTCGGATACGTTTTAGAGATTATGTAAAAAACCAACCCCATCTTTTTGAGTTATTTAAAAGTATGATTTGACATGGAACAAGAAGAAATATTTGATAAAATAGAAGACTATCTCATCGGGCGAATGAATGAAGCAGAACGCATGGCGTTTGAAAAACAAATTGCTGCTGATGAAGATTTAAAAATGGACGTTGAATTTCAACGATTGGAGCATGATGCCATGCGGACGCTGAATGAAAAGAGTTTACGTGCAAAAATGGCAGAATGGGAAACAGATATACCCAAACAGGATTCAGATAGGGGTACACCACTCGTCATTCTTGCAAAAGATGAAAGGAAAACAGGCGGTACAAAAATCGTATCCTTACCTAACCGATGGTTGCGCTATGCTGCTGCCGCAAGTGTTATTTTGGGCGTTGTTTTAGCAGGGCTTTGGTTCAATAAAGATCCAGAGCCTATTGTCGTTACGGTTGATAAACCCACGAAAGTAGATACTGTGCCTTTGGTACCGCCCATATCAATAGAAAAACCTAAAGAGCCTATCGTTCAAACACCTGAAAAGCCGAATATAAAACCCGATAACATTAAAAACAGAAACACGCTACCCCCTCAGTATAACGACCTTTTAGTGTATGCTGAAACGAATTTAGATGAAGAAAAAGTAAGTAAAGACAATACCACTCGCAGCGACAATAACCCCAATAAAGAGGAGTGGACATCTATTATAGATGCCTACCAAGCAAAAAATTATGCGAAAGCATCGGCATTACTTCAAAAACTGCCGACGGGCAACACCCAACAAGAGATGTTAGGGCTTGTTTATTTCAGGCTCAAACAATACGATAAAGCTGCTTCCTGTTTTAAATCCATTGTTAATGACCCCAACGCCGTTTTTTATAAGAACCGGAATGAGTGGAATTTAGCCTTATGTTATGCGGCTCAATATCCTGCCAAGGCAGGAGAACTTAAAAAGCTGCTCGAGGGTATTTTAGCTGTACAAAAGCATCCACATTTTAAAGCGGCTACGATACTGCGAGATTCTTTTTTGAAATAGCTGTAACACTATTAGAGAATCCCAATTCGTAAAATTCATAAAATCAGTGCCATTCGCAGCTCAAAAACCGTAAATTTGCTCATAAAATCAATTTATAAAATATGTCTAATCCAGAAATGCCCCTTTGGGAAGTTTTTATCCGCAGCCGCCAAGGGCTTGACCACAAACACGTGGGTTCACTACACGCCGCCGATGCAACGATGGCAATCGAAAATGCCCGAGACGTTTACACTCGCCGACAAGAAGGTGTGTCTATTTGGGTCGTCGAATCCAAACACATCACCGCCTCCGACCCTGCCGATAGCGATCCGCTTTTTGAGCCTGCACGCGATAAAGCGTATCGGCATCCGACTTTTTATGAAATGCCCGAAGGGATAAAGAATATTTAAAATATTCAAAATCAATGTTTTATACCCCTCAGTAAATAATGATAAAATTTGAAATTTTATATGAATAACCTTTTTGACTATACCCTTCGCATCGCCGACAATGCCCTCATTTTAGGACATCGTTTATCAGAATTGTGCGGACATGGACCCGTTTTGGAACAAGATATTGCTATGACTAACATTGCCCTCGACCTCGTTGGACAAGCTCGAACGCTCTATCAATACGCTGCCGAAGTACAAAATGAAGGCAAAACGGAGGACGACATCGCCTATTTACGTGATGTGTATGATTTCAAAAACCTATTGCTTGTTGAGCAACCCAATGGCGACTTTGGAGATACCGTTGTGCGGCAGTTCTTTTTTTCAGCGTTTCAACTGCCCTTTTATGAAAAACTAGTGCATTCCAAGGACGATATACTGAGGGGTGTCGCAGAAAAAGCGGTGAAGGAATTGACCTATCATTTGCGTTGGTCAAGCGAATGGTTGATACGTTTGGGCGATGGCACAGAAAAAAGTCATGAACGGGCGCAAAAGGCGGTTGATAATTTGTGGACGTATTCAGGAGAAGCATTGATAGCCGACGACCTCGATAATTGGGCAAATACTGAGGGGGTCGGTGTGGATTTAGAAAGCATAAAAACAACTTTTGACAAAACCATAAATGACGTTTTAGCAGAAGCTACATTGACAAAACCAACTGCCAATTACATGCAAAAAGGCGGTAAACAAGGGCGGCATACCGAGTATTTGGGCTATATCTTAGCAGAAATGCAGTTTATGCAACGGGCGTACCCAAATATGGCGTGGTAGTAATGATGAAATATGAATGATAAATGATGAATAACGAGACCTTGAAAGAGCGCATTTTAACGATTTTAGAAAACGTTTCTGACCCAGAAATACCTGTTCTGACGGTCTTAGACATGGGTATTGTGAGAGACATTCATATTCAAAACGATGGTCTGATTGAAGTGATTATAACGCCAACCTACTCAGGCTGTCCTGCCATGAGCGTCATTGCAACCAATATAAAATTTGAATTGTTGGCACAGGGTTTTCCAAAAGTAAAAGTCACAGAAGTATTAAGTCCTGCTTGGACAACGGATTGGATGACAGAATTGGGCAAACAAAAACTAAAAGATTACGGCATCGCACCACCTGTTGCAAAAGCACGAATAGAGAAATTATTGTTTCAAGACCACCCCTCAGTACCTTGCCCGCAATGTGGCTCTGAAAATACGGAATTATTGAGTGAATTTGGTTCGACGGCTTGTAAGTCGCTGATGCGGTGCAAGGATTGTTTAGAGCCGTTTGATTATTTTAAATGTCATTAATCAAGATTACCACGTGGATTATGACCATATTTTTCACAAAAGGCATCAATAAATTGGGTTTCTATCAATTTGGCTTTCTCACGTCTTGGGATATTGAAAATTAAAATTTTCACATAAAAACGAGACCAATTGACTGCTAAATTCAAGAAAGTAATTTGATTGCGTGACCTGTCAGAAAGCCCGTCAGCATCAATCGGGTCATGGCTGATACCATATTTAAACAAGCCGTCATCTTCCTTATCGTAGATACCATAAAGATGATGTGGTTTGTTATTTTTATTAGAATTGCCGTGAAAAAGCATTGATTTGTAAGAAATTAAGAGGTATTAGGCATTAAAGCCACCCTTTTTTGTTTGAATAAGTCTCAATTGGTGTTGTTGCCACATAGTCAAATCGTTTACCTGTTTTTTTCAAATAGGCATTTGAGGCAAGGCTTAAAAGTGATTCAAAAGTCAAGTTTTTAGGCATTAAAGCAGGTTTTTTTAGGACACTTTCATAGGCTTCTTGACCATTGGCAATAACGCAACAGCGAGCGTATAAAAAATTATCAACTGAAAAATATTTGTTAAGTGAATAAGCATCGTCACCTATATTTTCAGCAAAGATTTTGGCATCTAAACTGAAAAGTTTATCGGCAAGCATATCGGCAAACAAATAGATATGATGAACAGGTGAAGCAGCTAAGGTATTGATAGCGGATTCGAGAACACGGTCATCGTCTTCGGCATCCGTCCAATCGAATAGGCTGATAATTTCCCAAAAGCGTTGTTCCGTCAATATTTTGGCAATATCTTTTTCATTAATTTCAACACGTAATTGGGCACTTGGAAACCGTTCCTGTAAGTCCTTTATGGTTTCAGGATAAGCCTGTTGAAGTGGTAGATTTAAAATGGTTGTCATAATCTATACTTTTAGTTTGATTTCAAAGATAGATGGATTTATTCATAAAACAAACTAATCTTTATTAGGATAACGAATCCGTAATTTATTAGAATCCAAAACCCAAAGGCAGTTTGTCGGGTCACGTTGTTCAAGTAATTCGACGATTTGCAAAGCAAAATGCTGCATATCCGCTAAATTAATGCGATTTTTAGGTCTAATAACAATAATACCCGCAGTGTTATCGGCAGGAAAACGGAGGATATTGCAGAAATCCGTATCAAAAGTGATAAGGCAGCGATTTTCAGAAAGGCATGTGCTATAAATCACTGTATCATTTTCGCCCGAAAGATTTTCATCAAGGACAGAATGAGTATCAAATCCTTTGTTTTGAAAAATAGATGTGAGATTCGGGCTAAAGTTTTCGTCCAGTTTTAGTTTCGGTTTTGACATATTATGCAGCGTTTGCAAAATTAATTTCAACGAAATTTTCATGGCTCATTGCTGCGCCATAAGCTAAACACGCTAAAATATCTTCGCGTTTTAGCTGCGGATAATTTTCCAAAATAGTTTCAATAGTTTCACCTGATGCCAAAAAATCTAAGATTAAAGACACCCAAATACGTGTGCCTTTGATACAAGGTTTTCCAAAACAAATATTTGGATTGACAGAAATACGGTCGAGCAATGGGTTCTTTTCCATGATTGTATTTTTTTACAAAACTAAACCTTTTTGAGCGTTGTTTGGCAGTTTTAGTCTCAAAATTTGACAATAATATATGAAAATAGGTATAATTGGTTCAGGTGTAATGGGCAGCGGCATCGCACAAGTCGCAGCGATGGCAGGGTGCGAAGTCCGCATTTACGATGCAGACAACCATGCTTTGGAACGTGGAAGACAACTCATTGCTAAAAATTTGTTGCGCAGTCTTGAAAAAGGACGTTTGACAAAGGACGAAGCGGCGGACATTTTGAACCGCCTAAAACCTGCCGAAAGGCTGTCAAGTCTTGGCAATTCTGACCTCATCATCGAAGCCGTTATTGAGGATTTAGACATCAAAAAATCTATTTTTGCGGAGTTGGAATTGGACGTTTCTGATACGTGTATTTTGGCAACCAATACCTCGTCGTTGTCCGTCACGTCTATTGCAGCCGCTTGTCAAAAGCCTGAACGGGTCATTGGTATTCACTTTTTTAATCCAGCACCCTTGATGCCTTTGGTTGAAATCATTCCTGCCCTTCAAACCGACCCCTCAGTATTACAGCGTTCAAAACGCATCATAGATGATTGGGGTAAAACAACGGTTTTGGCAAAAGACACCCCTGGCTTTATCGTCAATCGCGTTGCCCGACCTTTTTATGGCGAGGCGTTGCGCATTTTTGAAGAAGGCATGGCTGATATTGAAACAATTGACCGCAGTTTGAAAGAAATAGGCGGCTTTCGCATGGGTGCGTTTGAATTAATGGACTTTATTGGACACGATGTCAACTATGCTGTGACGGAATCCGTTTGGCGTGCCATGTTTTTTGACCCTCGTTATAAACCGTCTTTTACGCAAAAACGCCTTGTTGAAGCGGGTTTTTTAGGGCGAAAATCGGGTCGAGGCTTTTATAATTATGAAAATGCCCCCCCTCAGTATGCAAGCGATTTTGATGAAAATTTAGGCAAAAAAATCGTTCACCGCATCGTTGTCATGCTCATTAATGAAGCCGCAGATGCTTTGTTTTGGCAAATAGCGACTCGTGACGATATTGATTTAGCCATGAAACGCGGTGTCAATTATCCAAAAGGATTGTTGCAATGGGCAGATGATTTAGGCATCGAAAATGTGGTGAAAACGCTTGATGAATTGTATGATACGTATCGAGAAGACCGTTATCGTTGTTCACCATTGGTGAGAAAAATGCTTATAAACAATCAAAATTTCTACGAAAAATGACCAAACCACAGCAAGTTTTAGAAAGAATGCTCGAAACCGATGCGTTCAGTCAATGGCTCGGCTTAGTCGTTGACGACATTAAAAACGGCTATTGCCGCTTACATTTTACCGTCAAACCCGATATGTTGAATGGTTTTGGCATCATTCACGGCGGTGTGGTGTTTTCGGCATCGGACTCGGCTTTTGCCTTTGCGTGCAATTCGTATGGACGTGTGGCATTGGCATTAGATGTTTCTATAACGTTTACAAAATCTGCAAATGAAGGCGATGTATTGACCGTTGAAGCCAAAGAAGTGCATTTAGGCAACAAAGTAAGCGTTTATGATATTATGACAAAGAATGAAAAAGGTGATATTGTAGCCATTTTCAAAGGAACGGCTTATCGGACAACGGAGAATGTTATGACGTTTCGGGATACGATTAAACCTTTGTTGAAGAATAAATAGGATTTTTGAGCGATTTTTACAAGACCCCGATGGTCGGAAAGTTGAAATTTATCATCTTTAAGTGTAATCATTTAGGCGGGTGAACACCAAGTTTCAACAACGCACGGCGGAAATTGATAAGCCCAATTCTATTCAAATTTAACCCTTCAACAGTCGCACGACCAATTTCTGTAATGCCAATAATGTATAGGAAATCGGGCGACCAAATAAAATGTTCGTACCAAGACATTTGACGTGGATGAAATAATGAAACCAATTTGCCATCGAAAGGGTCGGGTGCGTGGGTTTTATTGTACTTAATGCCATTACATCCACCACAAGCGCAAGCTAAATTCTCTAAATCATCTTCTCCTTCTTTACTTACTGGTATAATATGCTCGCCATTAAATGGTTGCGGGGAGTAAGCTAATGATGCTAAACAATATTCACACATAAAGCCAGCACGTTCAAAAACCAACTGTTTTATCCTTTTGCTAATCATTTTCGAAGGGAGTGAGATGAAGGTGTTTCATAAGTATGTCCAAAGAAACATTGCGAATACGTGATAATTCTATTAAATTTTCAAGACGTTCTGTATTTCTAATTTCTACTTTATCAATAACTTTTAGCAATTCTTCATGCTCAATGGGTGTAATCGTTTCCTCCCTGTTTTTTATCAATAAGTCTTCATATCGTTTCTGCAAAGTAGCAGGAATCGCTTTATTGATTTTCATCAACAGTTGGCTTTCTCGTTCAGGCAAATAAGCGACTTTGCGGCGTGCAATCAAATGCCCGATTTTTTGTACAAATTTTTCTAAATCTTTTGTATCCAATTCAGAAATGCCATTTAAGATGTCGTCCAATCCTAAATCAACTTGTTTAGTTATTTTAATACTATTTACACCATCCGTCATTTGATACAGTTTTTAACGTTTGTTATTTATATTACTTCACAAATTTATTCCTTTTTTTGTCAAAGATTAGAAAAAATACTGTTTTAATTGAAAAATACAGAAGAGTTGTTTTCAATGTATTATTTTGCTTTCTCAAAATTTATACTACGTAACAATTAAAAACTAAACAAGTAATGACCGCAAGCGAGCAAGAAGTATTTGATCACGTAGAAAAATATGGATGTCATGTTGTTTCTGTGTTTGGCGGGGAAAATCTACAAAAAGAGCCACCTTTTACTTATTCAATTGGGCTTTTTAAAAATTTTCAATTGCCCGAAATTATTATTATTGGACTTAAAACAGAGTTGGCTCATGTACTTATAAACAATATCTGTTACGACTATAAAGAAGGGAAAAGCCTGAAATTGGGTGCTTTCAATTCAGATATTTTAGATCATTTTGATTGCATGGTTGTTGAAGTTGATAAAAAATTCTATCCCGATTATTTTGGCTGGGCAAGATGGTTCTATAAAAATGATGATTTTCCAGTCGCTCAAATTATTTATCCAACTGTCAAAGGTGTATTTCCATGGGAAAAAGATTTTCCTGCAAATGTTCAATATCCGATTTTAAATACTGATAAGAATTGAAATTCAAATACTTATGACCAAATTACAAAATTACGCCCTTGGCAAATGGCATCTCCCAACAGGTTCGGAGACCCCTCAGTATAACGCCCTCAACAGCAACTTGGTGAGCGTTGCAGGTGATTTTTCGGACTATGGTGCGATGTGCGATTATGCCCGCAACATCGGCGGAAAAGCTTTGCGGCAAATGACGTTTTTTGAACGAGGCATGATGCTCAAAAAACTCGCTTTGTACTTGACGGAACGCAAACCACACTACTATAAGGTGTCGGCACTCACAGGTGCGACAAAAACGGATTCTTGGATTGATATTGACGGTGGCATCGGCAATTTGTTTGCGTATGCAAGTTTGCGGCGGCTGTTGGGCAACGAAACATTTTATGTGGACGGTGCGGCAGCAAAATTAGGGAAAGAAGGGACGTTCATCGGTCAACACGTCTGCGTACCGAAACAAGGCTTAACAATTCATATCAATGCCTTCAATTTTCCTGTTTGGGGTATGTTGGAAAAATGCGCGGTGAACTGGTTGGCGGGCGTTCCTGCTATCGTAAAAGCCTCTGAAATCACGTCTTTTGTAACGGAATCGGTTGTTAGAGACATTGTTTCAAGCGGTATTTTGCCCGATGGTGCTTTGCAATTTATTGGCGGACGTGGTCATGGCATCTTGGATTTTGTGACGATGCAAGACGTTGTGACCTTTACAGGCTCGGCTTCGACAGGCAAATTACTGAGGGGTCTGCCACGTATCAACGATCTTTCTGTACCTTTTACGATGGAAGCCGATTCGCTCAATGCCATGATTTTAGGTGAAGACATTACGCCTGATATGCCTGAATTTGATATTTTTATAAAAAATGTCCGTAACGAAATGGTTGTCAAAACGGGGCAAAAATGTACAGCAGTAAGGCGCATTATTGTTCCGTCCAAAATATTGGAAGATGTTCAAATTGCTCTTGGTATTGAATTGCAAAAAGTGACAATTGGCGACCCCTCAGTAAAAGGCGTGCGCATGGGTGCTTTGGTCAATCAAACGCAACGGCAACGGGTGCATGAAAACATCAAAAAACTGCTGAATGTTTCCTCTATCGTCGTCGGCAATTTAGAAAAATTTGAAGTTGTGGGGGCTGATAAAATAGACGGCGCATTTTTACCACCTATTCTTTTGCTCAATGAAAAGCCATTTAACAATACAGAAAGCCATGAAATTGAAGCATTTGGACCCGTTGCAACGCTGATGCCTTACAATAATTTGGACGAAGCGATTGCTTTGGCGAACAAAGGTAAGGGTTCTTTGGTCTCTACAATTTGCAGTTACTCCCCCGCAGTATGCAGGGATTATTTGATGAACGCTGGGGCTTTTCACGGTAGAATTTTGTTTTTAAATCGTGAATCTGCCCCCGAAAGTACAGGTCATGGGTCACCGATGCCGTTGATGACGCATGGCGGACCCGGTCGTGCCGGAGGTGGCGAGGAAATGGGCGGCTTGCGGGGCGTTTTTCATTATTTGCAACGTGTTGCCGTTCAAGGGCATCCGACAATGATTTCAAAAGTGACGCAAAACTATCAAGTGGGCGGTGCTTATATTCTCAAAGACAAACACCCATTTTTGCAATATTTTGAAGATTTAGAAATTGGCGAAACGCTGATTACGGAAAAACACACCATAACAGAAGCCGATATTGCCAATTTTGCAGAATTAACAGGCGATAAATTTTATGCCCACACCGACCCAACAGCTTTAGAAGGCACACCTTTTACTGGCATCGTGGCACATGGATATTACATTTTGTCTCGTGCCGCAGGGCTATTTGTTGAGCCTAAAAAAGGTCCCGTTTTGTTGAATTATGGACTCGATGATTGCCGTTTTACAAAGCCTGTTTATCCTAATTCAACAATCGGCGTGCGGTTTACATGTAAAGAAAAAATGGCTGTTGAACAAAAAGAAAATGATACCTTGCCGCCACGTGGCATCGTCAAATGGCTCGTTGATGTGTATGACGAAACGGGGGAAACGGTGGCTTTGGCGACGATAATGACTATGGTTCGGAAAAAAGAGACCCCCTCAGTGTAGAATAATAATCAGAGCAAAACAAATTATCAATTTAAAATACGTTAACTATGTCAAAAGTAAAGTCAGAAAAAGTAGATTCTAAAAATCTCAAAAAAGAGAAAACGCCTAAAAAATTGAGCCTTGAAGCCTTACTTGATAGAGCAGAAAAAAAAGAATTGATAGACTTTATTCTACAAGCAACGAAGTACAATGCAGAATTAAAAGTCAAAATAGAGATGTTTTTTGCAGGCAATTCGGGAGAGGATTTAACAGAAACCTATCGCAAAACCATTTTGGCAGCTTTGAAATTGGTAAAAGTGAGGTATGAATATATCGAAACTGCCGATTTGAGAAAAGGTCTTAAACCATTGAAAGACCTTCTGAAAAAAAGTAAAACCAGTTTGGCAACGAAGGACTACCGCGATGTGGTTTCTATTTCAAAAGCGATTATTGAAATTTTGAGTGATAAAATCAATGCTCCAGTATGGTCAGACTATGCCAGCAACGACCTTTCCGAATTTATTGACGAAGCCTTATCGAATATAGAAACGGTGATTGAACTGCCAATTGCACCCTTTTTACGCGACGAAATTTTCTATTATGTCTGTTCTGAAATGTTACATGCCAAATATGTACCCCATTCCACGTTTTCGGATATATTCTATTTGGCTTTAGAACTCGCAGAAGATAGTGAGAAACTTGCCAATTTGGAAATGAATTTGACCAAAATGGAGAAAATGCCTAACCATATTGCAAATTGGCGCAAAGAACATTATCAGAACGAATTGTTAGAATTAAAAGCCAATTTATACGAAAAACAGAACCGCGAAGACGATTTAAGGCAACTTTATGAGCGCAATTTACATATTGATAATTTCCGAGGAGCTGTCATAAACCGCTATGAAGAAGCAGGAAATTTAGACGCTGCCGAAGCCTTACTCAAAGAGGGTTTAGGCAATGTACCTGAACGTTACTCAAGTTCAACTTGGTTCAAACCCTACCTCGAATTATTGCAAAAACGCCATAAAATAACCGATTTACGTATTCTTACGGCACCATTCACTAAACCCTCAAACTTTAGTGAGACATATTTTGCTATCTGGAAATCTACTTTTACAAGCACAGAATGGGAAGATACTGTTGAGGCTGTTTTGGTAAGTTTTGAAAATAATTATAAAAACAGCCGAGAAAATCGGTATGTAGATTATTTCGGGCAGCTATTTATAGAACGTATGGCACGTTTGATGTCCGAAGAAGGTGCTTTGGAACGGCTCAAAACAGCCATGTTATTGGCTAAATCTTTTGAGGAAATGGCAATTTTTGAAAAATACTTAGGTGGTCGTTATGCGAAAGAATGTGCAGAAAAATATTTGGCACTTATCAAAGTATTGCTACCTAATGCTTCAGGCGAAGCGGGGCATAAACCAATCGTGATGGTGATGCGTAAAATTTGGGAAATACCTGAATACACAGTTCAGGTTCAACAAATAGTTACTTCCTACAGAAACATCTATAAAGCGCGTCGCTCGCTTATGGAATTGTTGGGCAACTTTACTTGGTAAGTAGTAAATAGCCCCCACAGTAAAATAGAGTGAATTTTAACAAAATTAATGCTTTTAAATTTTAAAAAGACGTTTTAAAATAATGAATATCACACCACAAGGTCACGTCAACACGACGATAAACGGCGGCATCGCCACTATTTCTTTCTTTCATCCTGCACATAACTCATTGCCAGCCAATTTATTAACGGCATTGACGGAACAAATTACGGCTGCTGGAAATGACCCCTCAGTATTGGTCGTCATTTTGAAAAGTGAAGGCGATAGAACGTTTTGCGCAGGGGCGAGTTTCGATGAATTGAAAGCTGTTCAAGATACGGTAAGCGGCACACAGTTTTTTTTAGGCTTCGCCAATGTCATCAATGCGATGCGCAAATGTCCAAAATTCATCATTGGACGCATACATGGCAAGGCTGTGGGCGGCGGTGTCGGTTTGGCTGCCGCAGCCGATTACTGTTTGGCTACCGTCAATGCGACGATAAAATTGAGCGAATTGGCGATTGGCATCGGTCCTTTTGTCATTGGCCCTGCCGTTGAGCGTAAATTGGGCTTGTCTGCATTTTCTCAAATGGCAATAAATGCGACGGAATGGTGTACGGCAGAATGGGCAAAAGACAAAGGCTTGTTTACCGAAGTTTTTGAATCAACAGAACGTTTGGACGCTTATATCGCCTATTTTGCAGATAAATTAGTGAATTCAAGCCCCGAAGCGATGCGACAATTAAAAGCTGTTTTATGGCAAGGCACAGAAAATTGGGATGCACTTTTGGAAGAACGGGCAGCGATAAGTGGAGACTTGGTTTTATCCGATTTTGCTAAAAAGGCAATTGCTTAGTGCCGACACGGATTTCACAAATTACACGAATTTTTTGTCATGCTGTAAGGAACTAAATTCGTGTAATTTGTGCAATTCGTGTCTAATTCTTACCAAAAATACCGCAACGCATACCCCTCAGTATCGTCTTCATTATGGTGCAAAACGCGTTCGACATTTGTACCGCCCATCACTTCATAAAACCCACGAGAAGGCAAATTAGCTTCAAAAACCCATAGATAAACGCCTTGATTCGGATGGTTTTCCTTCGCCCAAACCATCGCTTTTTGGATTAATTGTTTGCCTATTCCCTGCCCTTTTAAGTCAGGACTGACGTGTAAATTGTCAATCAAACTGCCCCATTTTGCATCATCTGCACCGTAAACGCAGACAAAACCAGCCAATTTCTCTTCATTTTCAGCCACTAAAATATATTGATTTTCTGTTGGTGCATCAAATCGTTTTTGCCAATGCGCTTGCCTTTCGGTAAATACATTGCCGTCGAGGTAGGTATCACTTAACATACCTCTGTATGTGTTGCGCCAACTTTCGGCGTGGAGGTTGGCAATAGCGGCGGCATCGCTTTTTTCGGCTTCTCTAAAAATCATAAATCAAAATATTACAGCAACAAACTTTTTGGAAAATTAAAAACAAAATCTTTTGAACACCAATGATTCCTAATTCCTAATTCTTCTATACCACTTGTAGCCTTCAAACCAGATAACTGAAAGAAATCCAATCAATGAAGCGATGCCGAATTGTTCGATATTAAGCGGTGATAATTTAAAGAATGTCGCAAATATAGGGACATATATCAACGACAAAAGCAAAGCAATGGAAAGACTGATGACCCCTACGATTAAATTGTTTTTATTAGAAAAACTTGTCCAAACAGAATAGTAAAAAGAGCGATTGACTAAGGTTAAAAAGACATTAGCAATGACCAATGTGGTGAAAACCATGGTGCGCGTTCCGTCTTCGTTATAACCCTGTTGAACGGCATAATCATAAGACAATAATGTACCGACAGTGATAATTAAACCTTGTAAGATGCTGATAGACAATTCTTTAAAGTTGAGAAAAGTTGTCGTCATGGGGCGTGGTGGTTGCTGCATACTGTTCTTTTCCAATGGTTCATTTTCATAAACGATGGAACAGGTAGGTCCCATAATGAGTTCAAGGAAAATGACGTGAACAGGTGTGAAAATAGCGGGATAAACCCAACCCAAAATAAGCGGCAAAGCCACCGTCAAAATGATGGGAATGTGGATGGAAATGATGTATTGAATCGCTTTTTTAAGGTTGTTATAGATCTTTCGACCCATCGCTACGGCATCCACCATTTTACCGATGTCATCGTCCATCAATATCAATGAAGCGGCTTGTTTGGCAATTTCTGAACCCCGTTTGCCCATCGCAATGCCGATGTGTGCAGCTTTAAGCGCAGGACCATCGTTGACACCGTCGCCTGTCATGCCAACAATTTGGTTTTGGCTTTTTAAAGTGTTGATGATATCGAGTTTGGCTTCTGGAAACATACGTGTAAAGATGCTGGTTTTGGCAATCTTTTGTGCTCTATCGGTTTCATTGAGTTGCATCAATTCCTCACCCGTAACTGTTTGAAGGACACCCTTTTGTGTATGGGGGTCTTTGAAATTTGCTTGTTTGGCTATCGCTAAGGTTGTCAAAGGATTGTCGCCTGTGATGATTTTTACTTGAATACCGGCATCATAAAACTGCTGAAAAACATGGGCAATATTGTGTTTAGGTGGGTCATAAAAACCGACTAAACCTAAGAATGTGAACGTAAACGATTCTTGTTCTTTTGGAAAATCATTGCCTTCAAAATCGACTACACCGACACCTAATACCCGCAAACCTTCTGCTGCAAAAGCGGCTATTTGCTTGTTTATGTCTTCTTTTTCCTTGTGAGAAAGCCTTGAATGTGCCAATAATGCTTCTGGTGCGCCTTTACAGGCAATAATTCGTACCCCCTCAGTATTCTCAAAAATATGTGTCATCATTGGCGGCTTGCCTGATAGCGGATATTCGTGAATCATCTTAAAATGCGGTCTTTCATCTTTTGGGACAAGGGTTTCGTAAGCGTCGTGCAAGGCTTTTTCCATGGGGTCAAACGGCATGGATTCGCTGGCAAACATGGCTGTTTTTATCAATTTTACTGAGGGGGGTGTTTGCCAATTATTTTCTTTTAAAACAGCATGAGTTTCATGGACATAAATTTGAAATAAAGCCATTTTGTTTTCCGTAATCGTTCCTGTTTTGTCGGTACAAATAACGGTGGCTGAACCCAATGCCTCAACGGTTTGGGTTTGTTTCACAATGATGCCTGTCTTCATCAAACGCCAAGCACCGAGTGCCATAAATGACGCAAAAGCAACGGGAATTTCTTCGGGCAGAACAGACATGGCGATGGTGAGACCTTTCAAAAGGCTTTGCAAAACGTCCGCTGTTTGGTAATAATTAATACCCCAAATAATGAGAAAAATAACCGCCCCAACTGCCGCCATTTTTTTAACAAAACTGTCAATTTGGACTTGTAAAGGTGTTTTTTCTGTTTCAATATTGTCCAATGATGCACCAATTTGACCCAATTTGGTTGCTGCACCAATGGCTGTTACTTCAAAAATACATTGCCCCGATTGTGCCATAGTGCCTTGATACACTTGATTGTTGTTGGGTACATTCGCATCTTTAAACACCGCAAACGCTTCGCCTGTGAGTATGGATTCATTGACAGAAAAATCATTGATTTGGACAATCCGACCATCGGCTGGGAACAATTCGCCTTCGGAAACGATGACAAAATCGCCTAAAACGATGTTTTCAGACAAAATATCAACGACTTCATTGTTCCGAATCACGGTTGCCGATGGTTCAGTATAAGCTTTGAGGGCTTCCAAAGCCTTCTTACTTTTGGATTCTTGATAAAAGGAAATGGCAGAGACCAAAATGATAGCCCCTAACATAAAAAAGCCCTCCGACAATTCGCCGAGAGAGAAATAAATGACGGTACACGCCACCAAAAGAATAAACATCGGTTCGCTCACCGTCTCTTTTAGAACGTGTAGCCAAGCATAATTTGTCTTTTTTTCAAGGGCATTTGAACCATTTTGCTTGCGCGAAGCAACAACTTCGGTATCGGAGAGACCTGTAAAAGGGTGTGGATTGTTTTGCATAAATCTATTTTTAATGGTGAATAATTTAATGATGAGTGGTGAATATAACCAATCATTCA
>JAYVFS010000260.1:0-28212 GCA_043772905.1 Saprospiraceae bacterium
TTTTGGGCGACCCCCCGCCACTACACTACACATATAAATATGACATCTAAGAACTTTATTGTTGTCGGCATACACACAGGCATCGGAAAAACAGTTTGCTCTGCCGTCATGACAGAGGCATTGGACTACGATTATTGGAAACCTGTGCAAGCAGGCGACCTCGATGCGTCGGATAGTATTTTTATAAAAAATCATATCAACAACCCCCTCACTAAAATCCACCCAGAAGCCTACCGATTGACCCAACCGATGTCGCCTCATGCAGCCGCTAAAATTGATAATGCTGAAATAACATTAGCCGATATACAATTGCCTTCGACCTCAAATGGGTTGATTGTGGAAACGGCGGGTGGCATCATGTCGCCGCTATCGGACAGCTTGGTTGTTTTGGATTTGGTCAAACATTTGGGTTTGCCTGTGGTTTTGGTGACGCAGGATTATTTGGGCAGTATCAATCACACCTTATTGAGTATCAACATAATGAGGGGAGCAAATGTGCCGATACTTGGTCTCGTTTTTAGTGGCGAAAAGGTGGTGACGACGCGGGATTATATCAAGCAATATACAGGTTTGGAAACCTTGTTTGAGATACCGTTGTTTGAAAGATTGGATAGAGATACCTTGGTGCGTTTTGCTATTGATATTTCTAAGGATTTGAAAAGAAAATTTAAGATTTAGGTTTTTTTGTAGATATAAACGACAAAAGCCTTGTAAAAAATTTGTTTTGCAAGGCTTTTGTGGTTTATACTGAGGGGGCTTTTGTTTTTATTTCGTGGGTCAGGAGACCCTTATTGGAAATTGTTGAACTAATATCCTATGCCAGCGGGGTGATTTTATAATCTTGTATATGGTGACTATGAAACCTAAACAGACAAAAAAAAATATCGTCAGGAGTATCGAAGCCATTTTTCATTGAACTATTACAAATTAATACTTAACTTTGTATATCGATATGCACTTGATTAGTTAGGGCAGTTTAACCCATAATAAGCCTGTAAAATATTATAATTTTATTTTAAAAAATTATTTACAATTACACGTTTAAATGTCTGAATCATGAAAAATGTCTTACTTGTCACCTTCTTGGCAAGCCTTTATGCTTGCTCATCTCCTGCGCAAAAGAATAAATTAACTGTTGATGGTAAAGCTTTTAAGATTGAAACATTTGTAGATGGCAAAGCAGATGGTATTGAAATCATGTCTTTTAAAAACGGACAGGTGGAAAACAATGAATGTAAAAAATGGGGATTTATGGGTGCACCATATAGTTTCGACGACAAAGATGCCTCTTTTAAATATACCCTAACAAGCTCCAGCGAAGGCAAAATGCTGTGGGAAGGAAAAGTCAACGGCAATCAAATAAACGGACAATATATCTGGATGAAAGCCGGTCAGAAAGATATTCATTATACTTTTAAAGGGGAAGAAATGAAAGAGTGAAATGATTTTAGCATTAAAGTGTAGAACAATATTGCTCACCTACAAAAGCCTTAACCATGATTTAACCCAGACTCTTGATTGAGCGATTTAGAAACCGAAACCAGCAGTATCGTTCGTTAAGTTAAATATTGGAAATAGTTAAACTAACATCCAATGCAGGTGGGGCAACAACCCTGCCCATCTGTTTTAGAATCAAACAGACTCAAGTATAAAATCAGGTGCGATACCTAATTTTTTATATAATTTTTTAGCCAAATCAAGATTGATTTTTCTTTTTCCTTTAAGTACTTCCGAAAGGGTGGTTTCTGATATTTCGAGGAACGCCGCCAACTCCTTTTGCTTCATTCTTCGTTCAAACATTTTTACTTGTATCATGCCGACGAGCGATTGAGCAGGCAACGGCATTGGGCTGACTTCTTGCTCATAAGCCTCGACAAGAAGCGAAATGCGTTGTAATTCTTTTTTCTCGTCAAAAGAAAGCGCATTTGAACCTTTTTGAAGGTAGGTTTCAATGGCTTCTAATGCCAAATTGTATTGATTTTCTGTTGAGATAGCTGCTAACATCTATTTGCTTTTAAATATTTTGAATATCTTTAATTTTGTCGTACGCTGCATGTGTACCTAAAAATCGAATATAAACAGTCCGAATATCGAAATGAATAATGGCAATTAACCGATAGCGATTGCCCTTGATATTGAATACGTATCTGTCGTTACCAACAAAATCACACGAAGGGAAATCGGCTCGTAATTCATTAAAATTTGACCAATTTGCCAGTTTTGTCCGAATATACCAGTCATTCAACGCATCAATTGCGTTGGTATTCGTTTGCCCATAGTTTTGGATGGCTTTTTTCGTAATAATAACCATAGAAATGTTTGTATTGTCAAAGTACAAAGGTGTGGCAAAAAATTCACAAAATCAAAATTTTATTTTAAAATCAAAACTTTCAATTTGCTTAAAGTTAGCACTATGATATTGCCTATATCAGCATTGCGATTTGGGTTTATACTGAGGGGGCTTTTGCTTTTATTTCGTGGGGTAGGAGACCCTTATGCATAAAACGAGGCAGTCTCAAAAGGCAAAGCATGTTTTCTGCTACGAAATATTGTTTCGTTTCGAGCACCATGTTCGGGGAACTTTAAAAGTTCCCCGAACATAAACGTCTTCCTAAAGAATAATATTTGGCATGAAAAAACACAACAGCTTTTGATGCCGAGTCAAGCACCGTCGTTCGTTGGGTTTAACTTGGAGATGGATTGAAAAGAACATCCTGTGCCAACTGGTTTTTTATTTATATTTCAAGTTTATTAGCCCCATAATAACTATCAAGCCAATACTAATCCATAAAAATATTTTGAGCAATTTTATTTGCTTATTCTGATTAGTAAGTTCTTCTTTAATTACTTGTTCTGAATTTTCAATTTTCCTATCAGTTTCTATTGCTTGTTTGTCAATTTTATCTTTAAGTTCTCTATCAATCGTTTCAACTTTGGTTTGTGTATTTTGAATACCAATATTCATTGCGCTCGCTGTATTGTCAATCTTGTCCAAACGTGAAGGAAAATTTATTCCATTGATTAAATTGACAAACGCAGTATTTGAAGTAATCAGGTCTTTATTCGACTGAATTATCGCTTTAATTTCAATTATTAGAGAATTATGACTTTCCTCTTGATTTTTCGTATTATTATTTAGAGTAGATACACTTTGGTTGAGTTCGGTTCTTAAATCCGTTACAAAAGTAGCAAAATCAGTTTTAAACTCATTTAGTTTGGTTTCATAAGCCATTTTTGCTTGACTGTTAAATTCGCCTAACTTTTGGTCAAATTTGCCTGTAAGTCCATCGGTTGTAGTAATTGCCTTATTAGTTGCATTTGTAGCGTCTTTCGTAACTGATGTAATTGCTTGGCTCTGAGTTAATATAAAATTTGCAATTTTTGTATCCAATTCTTGTAACTTGCTTTCGATTGCTGAAACCGATGCTTGCTTCACATCCTCAACAAACGTAACATAACTATCCGCTAATTCTCGCAACTGTTCAACCTGCAAAACAGAAATATCTCGGCTCGTTTCAACTGCACGGACTGCCGCTAATAATGGATTTGTTGTTGTTTTAAGAACTTCGAGTTGTTTGCGAAATTCGAAAAGTTCTTTATCAATTGCACTTTCAATATTATGCTGTGGCATATTCGATTTTTAATTTTTGATTGAAATTGGCTAACCAATTTGTATGTGATTGAATGGAGTAACGTTTTAATAGTAAAACCAAATGATTTTGCAATCTGTTATTTTGCAAATCAATAGAATTTGCAAAATCATGTAAATAATTTAAAAATTCAAGAACGTTTTCAGTTTTGCCTTCAAAAACTTTAAAACCATTTTTGAAGTCCTTATCTGCTTCGTTCCTGTCTTGGTCGGCTAATAAATATCTTGCAAAACCTCTCAATAAAATGAAGGCACCATTATCAGGATTATCTATGAGCAATCGGTCACAAGCACCTCGCAAATGCTTTAAGTTGTCACGATTACCGTCAGTTTCTTGAATATACTTTTGCACCAACTCATACGAATAATCTTTACCGTCTTCTGTATCTTCTCTTAATGGAATAGCGTACTTGCTATCAAAATACAAGTAAACAAAGTCTGCAAATTCACTACTGCTTTTGATGCCCATCCGACAAGCCTGTTCCATAAGCCGAATTGCATTATATCGCTTTTGATGTATTTTAGTGTAAACAAAATCAATTAGGTAACTGATAGATTTTCTTAAAAGTATGTTGCCAATTGGCTGCACATCTCTTTCAATCACATCGTTTTTTACCTTTTCGGCTTTTACTCTTGTTACATAACGTGAAACATACTCTTGCAAAAGGTCTAAATGTTCTTCATTTTTTCGTTTTTTGATAATGACGGTTACTGTTTCCTTGTGATAATCTACTGTGTAATCGGTAATAACACCAAGTATCGATAATCTATATATTGCTTTGAAGGTGTCTTGTTCGTCCCTGATTTTGACAAAGTGGTTCTTGATTCTATCTTTGGTTTCATTATTCCAAACCAAGTTACTTCCTCGCCCCGTTGCTTGCCAATACCCTGTACCTAAGTTTTCAATAAATTTATCAGATGTAAAGCAAAAATTTGCAGCCTTACGAATAATTTTCTCATTTATTAGTGGATTGGCTGGCTCCAAACATTCCTTTATTTGATGTACCTCATCATTCTCAAATCCAATGCTTATTTTTTTTTCTTGTCCTTCTTCTAACCCTTCCAAGGATAATTCTATTCCAGCCTCTGATTGAGTAAAAACTTTTTCATCTAACCAAAAAGCCAAAGGCTTTTCAATTGGCTTCGTCGTTTCTATTAAAGTTTTTATACTTTGTAGATAAATACTTGAAGTAGCAATATCCACAACAGTATGACTTGGTCTAAAATTACTTAGGTCATCAGATAAAGACCCATATCTTTGACCAACAACAAATGGAACAGAATTTACCCAGATTGTTCCGTTGTTGAGATTTAGTTTTGTGATAATGCCCAATTCATCTTCAATTAATTCCTGCAACCTCTCTTTGTTCGTTTTTGCAGGAAATCGAATGTCAGTGAGCAACTCTAAAAGTATTCGTTTTTCTTTATCCTGACCTTTGAATGAGTTTTTAAGAAATGAAATCATTAAATCCCTGTCAAGGGTAATATCCTCGCTATCTTCTCCTTCTCCAATAGTTTTTAATGGATAATCAGAGAATAATAAATAGCAAGTTGCATTCTCCCTATCTCTACCCGCACGTCCCGCTTCTTGATAAAATGCTTCAATAGATGGTGGATACGAGTAGTGTAATGTATAACGAATATTGGGTTTGTTAATACCCATGCCAAATGCTTTTGTCGCTGCAAGCAAAGTAAGTTTATTTTGCTTAAATTCATCTTGTACTTTGGATAAATCTATTCCTTCTCCATCTCCATTATCTGCCAATGAACCAGCATAAACGCCCACCTTTTCAGATAGATTGGGCATATTTTCTTTAATAGCATTGGCAACGCTCGTTACTCCAAAATTTCCACCAACGTGAGGACAAAAGACAATACCTGCTTTGGTTTCTTTACCCGTAATTTCATAGAAATCTTTTGTTTGTGTTGCTATTGGCAGGTTTTTCAATACTTGTAAGGTTCTGTTTTCTTTTGATAAAGCAATGGCTGCTTTTATCTGCCATTCAGTAGGGTTGGCTACCGTAAATTCTGGTTCTGTTCTAAGTATTTCAAAGGTTAATTCCTTTCTTTCTGATGATGCTGGACGTACAACTGCTTCTTCTTTGTCTATGTCCAACTCTCGTTGAACATCACTCAATACGTCAAAAGAAGCCGTACCTGTTAAGCCTAACATTGAAATTGGCTTATTATCTGCTGTAAGGCAATAATTTCTGGCATTTTCTCCCAAACGTAAATAGGCTGTTCTAAAATCGTGTCCCCATTCAGAAACGCAATGGGCTTCGTCAATAACACAATAAGAAAAATGCGTTTTGTGCTTAGGCATTTCTTCTCTTAAAAACTTCCTAAATTCTTCAATTTGCAATCTCTCTGGTGAGATGAATGAAAACAATACTTCGCCTTTTACTAATCGTTCAATTTGATATTGCCTTTCATCTGCAATTTTAATAGTAGAATTGATGAAATTTGTACCATCTACACCTATCGCTAAGAGGTCGTCGTTTTGGTCTTTCATCAATGATTTCAGTGGGTCAATCACCAAGCAAATACTTGGCTGTAAAAAAGCCGCTAATTGATAAGTTAAAGATTTGCCTGCACCTGTTGGCAAAAGCGCAATAACACTTTTGCGTTGTAAGGCATAACTTAAAATTTGTACTTGTCCTTGTCTAAATCCTTGTTTTCTAAAAATATTCTGTAAAAAATAAATTATATTAGACCGTCTTGATTTTATATTATTCCTGCTTTCTTGCGAAAGAGAACGAATTAAACCGAGAACTTCAACAATGTCATTGGCATTTTTTAACCCTTGAACAAATAATGGCTTGTATTCAATACACGGTGCAAAGGAGAAAGGTTTGTTTTCAGTTGCAGCACAACAAGAACGAATTTTGACTTTGTGATTTGCATTGATTTGAGTATACCCTATGAAATAGTTTCTCTGTAATACAGAAATATCAATGACCACATCGCCTTGTAAAACCGAATTAGTTTGTATGGTAATTGGTTCAAATAATTGATGTAGTTCACTATTGGCAAACTCTGGTGTTGTGTATATTTGGAGGTTTATTTTTGGAACAGTCAAATGTTCGTCCGCTAAACAAAAAATATTGCAAAGCATTTCTGTTAAATCTTGCACCGCTAAATATCCACAAGGCACATCTTGCTCCACTATTGTAATATTCCATTCATCTGCTGAAAGGTTTAAAATATTCGCCTTGATTAGTTGTAAAATTGCCTTTTTTAGTCTTGCAACTGCAATTGGTGTCAAAGCAAACTGCAAAGCCTGTCGCCCATTTACACTATTGTAAAGCGGGTTTTCATAATTTTGTTTTGCTGCTTGTGCGTATGGGTGTTGAAAGAAATTTTTGATATTTTCTTTCTTTGTGTTTGAAACTTCTCCCCTGATTTCAGTTGTTGAAATTCTAACTGTACTCTGCCAACCTATTTCTTTTATAGCTTCATCTCTTTTCCTATCAAGTTGTTGCTGCGTCAATTCATTGTGTTGTGTTCCATCTATTTCAATTACTAATCCTTTTTTATTTTCATAAACTGGAAACTGTATAGCAAAATCCACATCTTGGTTATAAAATCTATTTTTTACTGCTCCTAATTGAAAATCTAAACGCTGCTCCTTTTTTCCATGAAAATTTAGAATTGATTTTATTGTTCTTTGTGGCTGCACCAACTGTAAAGCATACTGTCCTAATATTGTGGCTAAATTGGTGGTAAGAAATACCTGCTCATATTCGCTGCCTAAATGAGTTTCCCAAGTTTGGATTGATGTCTTAAAATTTGCCGAACTTACTCGTGGGTCAATTATTACAAATGATTTTTCAATTTCATCTCGAAATAGTATTTCAAAATCTCCTTCAAATGATATGTTGCCAATTTTGTCAATTTTTCTGACTGTTTTTGAAAATACTTTTGAAAATTGATTTTCTAAATATATTGTTGCAATTGTTGGTTTCCCTCGTGAAATTATATTTTCAACAACCGACAAGGTTGATTTTTCATCTTTTTCAATATTGCCTCCATAGTCAATTTCAAATGTTGATAAATTTAATAGTAAATCAGCCCAATACGTACTCGGTATTAAACCAATAATATTATTCTTTACAGTTTGTAAAATATATGCTGCTTGTAGCCTTTCTATCATTTATATTTATTTTAGTTGCTGCCATCTAAGTCATGTACTCGTATAGTTGCGTACATATCTAATCTATCCACAAAACTACATTTTAAAAATAAATAAAAAAACATTGTTGTAAAAATCTGATTATTAATTTTTTAGCCCTTCGTATAAAATTCATTTTAATACCAAATCCCTCCCAACTACGCTTTTTACTGAGGGGGTAAAATGCTCAAGACAATTGAACAAAAGGTGATTTTTACACTAAGCAAGTGTACTCTGTGTCCGAACGAATCACCTCTGTGCAGGAACAAACCTCCTCTGTGCAGAACGAGCTTCCTCTGTGCAGGAACGAGCTTCCTCTGTGCAGGAACAAGCTTCCTCTGTGCAGGAACGAGCTTCCTCTGTACAGGAACAAGCTTCCTCTGTGTCTCGATAACACTACCGAGAAACAAAAGAGGGCTACCGAGTAAAAAATCGTTGTTTTCGCAGATGATTTCTTTCAAAAATGGTTTTGGGTTAACGACGTTAGGGAAACTTTTTAAGTTTCCCTAACGTGGGTGTTGTTCCCATTAATAGATAATTCCGTAATTTTTAAAATAAAAAAGCCTTTTTCCACGCCAAAACCTCGTTTTTTGCGCAGCAAAGCGTTTTCTTCGCCCCTTAAAATATAATGCAGATGATAGAACGTGATAAAAAAAACATCTGGCACCCCTTCACGCCACAAAAAGGGGCAGCCGAATTGATACATATTGAGCGGGCGGAAGGCGTTTATTTGTATGCCTCCGATGGTCGCCGCTTTCTCGATGCGATAGCCTCGTGGTGGGTCAATATTCATGGGCACGGACACCCGACAATTGCCAAAGCGATTGCAGAACAAGCCTTGAAATTGGACCATGTGTTGTTTGCAGGCTTTACACATACGCCTGCGATTGAGTTAGCAGAGAAATTGTTAGAAGTGCTGCCGCCTTCCTTTTCAAAGGTTTTTTATTCCGACAATGGTTCAACTGCCGTTGAAGTGGCGATGAAAATGGCTTTGCAGTATTTTTTCAATAAAGGAGAAACGCATAGAAACCGCATCATTGCTTTTACGGATGCTTATCATGGCGATACTTTTGGCGCAATGTCTGCGGGTGGACGCAGTGTTTTTAATGCACCTTTTCAAAAATTGTTGTTTGATGTGACGCATGTTCCAACGCCAACGGTGGAGAATTTGGCAGCAAGTCTTGCCCAATTTGAAGCGGCAGCGAAAGAGGGCAATGTCGCCGCCTTCATCTTTGAGCCGCTCGTTCAAGGTTCGTCAGGTATGTTGATGCACGAAGCGGCAGGTTTGGATAAATTGTTGGCAATTGCGAAGACATATAATATTGTGTGCATTGCGGACGAAGTGATGACAGGTTTTGGGCGCACAGGACGCATTTTTGCGATTGACTATTTGACCCAAAAACCTGATATAGTTTGTATGTCAAAGGGCATTACAGGTGGTTTTTTGCCTTTGGGCGTAACGGCTTGCACTGCCGATATATTCTCGGCGTTTGATTCAGCCGATATGATGAAAACCTTTTTTCACGGTCATTCCTACACCGCAAACCCCATTGCCTGTGCCGCAGCCGTTGCGAGCATGGATTTACTGAGGGGGGAGAATTGTCAGAATCAATTAGCCATGATTTGCGAAATGCACGCTGCTTTTCTCCAAAAAATGAAGACGCATCCGCTGATTAGGAATATCAGACAGACAGGAACGATATTGGCGATGGATTTGCACACAGCAGAGAACACGTCTTATTTTAATTCGATAAAAGCGATTATTCAACCTTTTTTCTTTGAAAAAGGGATTTTAATACGACCTTTGGGCAATATTTTATACTTGATGCCTCCTTATTGTATCACAGAAACAGAGTTGTTGGGCGTGTATGAAGCGATGGAAGAGGCGCTTGTTTTTTTACAAAATAAATCATAAAAGGTTGATAGTCAATAATCAAAACTAACCAGCCAATTAACTTTAAAACTATCGAACAAACTATGCAATCATTATTTGAGCAAATCATTGAACAACCAGATATTCATGCGAAGTGGCTCAATACATTGTCGCTGATGGAAAACACAGGTGCGAAAAAAATTAAGAAATGTGAGCATCCTGTCTTTGTGAGCGAAACCATTTTGAAACATGCAGCAGAAGAGGCGCGTCATGCTTATTTCTTAAAAAAACAAATTAAGAAAGTCTCTAAAAATGCGTGTCCGACTTATGAGCGCAAGTATTTATTAGCACCTAAATCGAGTTTGACTTATTTACATCGTTTGGACATTCAAGTGAGCCGATATTTGAAGGAAAACTATGATTTTACCATTGATAAGCTCAAATTTGCGGCTTATTTATTGGTCACTTATGCCATTGAAGTGCGGGCAGATGCTTTGTATCCTGTCTATCAAGCGGCTTTGACGAAGGGTAATTGTCCTGTTTCTGTCAGAAATATTATTGTTGAAGAAGAGCAACATTTGGCAGAAATGAACCGACAACTCGATGAACTTTTTAAAGATTCGGAAAAGAATCGGGTTGCCGTTTGTACGATGGAAGGTCAGCTTTTTGACACTTGGATAAAAGAAGTAAAAAATGAGGTCGATGAGTACAGTTTATCGCTTGTGTAGTGATATATTTGCTGCATAATTTCGACTAATAGATAAAACAAAGCGACTTAGGTAATGATGAACGATAAATGATGAAAGATGAATTTATAAATTGTTGATATTCAACAGCTTTGTAAAATGTTGTTTAGCACTTTATTTTTTCAACATTCCTTGACAATTTTTAGCGTTATAGGTTGCGCGGGAAATTTGAAACTTAGGAAGTAAAGAAAGGCATTGATGTTTTTATGGCGTTTATGTCTGATGTTTACTTAATTGAAATACACTATTATATGAAAATTCATCTGATTGCTATTGGCGGTGCAGTGATGCACAATTTAGCATTGGCGTTAAAACAAAATGAAAACATTGTTACAGGTTCTGACGACGAAATCTATGAACCTGCTCACTCACGACTCAAAGCTGCTGGTTTATTACCCGATACTGAGGGGTGGTCAACGGACAGAATTACACCCGATTTAGATATTGTGATTCTCGGGATGCACGCTCGCAAAGACAATCCTGAATTGCTTAAAGCGCAGGAGTTGGGTCTGAATATTCAATCGTTTCCAGAGTTTATTTACAATCATGCGAAGGACAAAAAACGGGTTGTTGTGGCGGGCAGCCATGGCAAAACGACGACAACTTCGATGATTATGCACGTTTTGCGCCATGCGGAACGTGATTTTGATTATCTCGTGGGTGCGCTTTTGGAAGGTTTTAAGACGATGGTGCGTTTGTCTGATGCGCCGATAATGGTGATTGAAGGCGATGAATATTTGTCTTCTGCGCTCGACCCAGTGCCTAAAATTTTGCATTATAAACCGCATGTGGCAATTATTACTGGCGTGGCGTGGGACCACATGAATGTGTTTCCGACTTATGAAAACTATGTTGAACAGTTTGAAAAGTTCATCAAAACGCTTGAAAGAGGTGTGAATATAGCCCCCCCCCCGACCCCAGAGGGGAGTCAGCCGATTTCAGAAGAGAGTCAGTTGATTTCAGAGGGGAGTCAACCAATTCCGAATGTTGAAATTGCAACAAGTGGTGTCGAACAATCGGTGCTTTTTTACTACGAAAAAGATAAAGATTTAGAGAAGATTGCACAAGTAGAAGGTTTGAAATCAATGGGTTACGATGCTTTTGATGCAGAAATAAAACGGGGTAAAACCTTCTTAATTACTGAGGGGGGGAAACAAGTGCCGCTTGAAATATTTGGCGAACACAATTTGGCGAATTTGAAAGCTGCGTATTTGGCTTGTAAGGAATTGGATATTACAGATGCCGAATTTTTTGCAGCGATACCGACCTTTAAAGGCGCAGCGAAACGGTTGCAGACCTTAGCGCAAGGGCGGACGAGTGTGGCGTATCAAGATTTTGCTCATGCACCGTCGAAAGTGAAAGCGACGATTCATGCGGTGAAAGGGCAGTTTCCGAAGCGGCATTTGGTGGCTTGTTTGGAATTGCACACGTTTAGTAGTTTGAGCAAGACTTTTTTGCCGCAATATCGTTCAACAATGAATTTGGCAGATGAAGCGATTGTGTTTTTTAATGAGCATACGCTGGAGATGAAAAAGTTGCCGCCTTTGAAAATGGGCGAGATAAAGGCTTGTTTTGGACACCCCAACTTGCGTGTTTTTACAACCCAAGAAAGGTTGAAAGACCATTTGCAAGACCAGGAATTTAAAAATCAAAATGTGCTTTTTATGAGTTCAGGTACGTTTATGGGCTTGGATTTGAAGGAGTTTGCGGCGGATTTGTTGGGGGTTGTGGAAGTTGAATCTTAACGTTCATTTCATTCTTATTTATAAAATTCATGTCGGCTAAAGAATTGTTTTTAAACAGTTTTTTAGCCGACATTTTTTTTGTAGGCATAGATATTTATATGTTTCACTCACAATTTTCGTTACATAATAGCAGTATTTAAAAATAAAAATAAATTAAAAATAAATCTAATTAAATATTAGGAAATATAAAACAATGCTTTTAGTTTTGTCATATGAAGTTGACAATTTAACCTTTCTACTTCTACTTCTACTTCAAACCAAAGTTTAGGTAGAAACAAACTAAAACTGAAAACCCTTCTTGAAAACAAAACACTTTGAAGTAAGATGAAAATAGCAATAAAATTTCTTTAAAATCTTTGTTTAACTTGTTCTGAGTTAAGCCTAATTCTATTTTAACTAATTATTGATTCCGTCAATTAGTGGTCAGTCATTTTATTGCTTTCGCTAAACCATATTCTTTAACCTTTAAATCTATGACTCATGTTTGATTCGTCTTAATGTCTATTTCACTGATTTGATTCAACTGAATCACAACTTCTTTATGTTTAAAAACAAATCAGGCGCACACTGTACGCCTGAAGAACTTACCCTCGATTTGCGGTCAGGTGGTAAGTTTGATATTTCTATCACAACAAAATTAATTTATTAAAATGAAAAAATCCATTTATGCTTTAGTTTTTGGTATTTTTATTCTTTCAAGTTCTTGTCAAAAAGACATAGCTGTTGTACCATCCAAAGCAGATGATACACCCACCACAACATCTATTCAAAAAGGCAAATCCAATACGTTTACTGCACTTTCATACAGTAAACAAGGTGATTGCTCGAGCGGTGTCTATGTCGAAAATGGTATGCTTGTTTTCACAGATGCGAATCATTTTAAAACGACTTTAGAATGTTTAGAGCAGCAAGTTGAAGACCATAATCAAGCTTTTGAAAATCAGTATGGATATTTGAGTGATGACGATATTTCAAATATTTTAGAGAGTACAAATTTTAACGAATTTCAGCCTCTCGTAGATTTTGAAAGCACTTTGGTGGATTACAAGTCTTTAAGAAATAAGGTTGAAGGACTGGTAGCTAAATGGCTTAACAAACCTGATTTAGATATGAACACTTATCCAAGAAATGTACCCGTTATTGGGCAAGGAATGAGAACATTAGTTAATGAGTCTTACCAAGTTAAGGTTGGTAATGATATACTGGATTTTAGTACAAACAATGGCGGAAATAATGCGTCTTTAACTGCATCCAATTCGTGTGGAATTGCAGGATTTTCAGGTAGTGAAAGACCATTTGATAACAACAATAAAAAATTAGTAGCGAACAGTGGTTTACTCCCTTCTTTATTAGGATCAATAGTAGATGGTGAAGTCTATATCTACAGGAAAAAAACTAATGGTGGATGGAATAGGTTTTCAACGAAAATCCAATCCCAAGTTGTTGGTACTTTGCGTAATTTTAACTGTAATTTTGATCATAATTTCAGTAAATTTGATGATGTTAACAATAGGTCTCATGTTAATCCAAGGTATAGAGCTTGGTTTAGACCTCTATTATCAGCTAATGATAATGATTTATTGTTACAAGTAGATTTGTCAAAATATAGTATATATCATTCCATGCATCCAAATATATGGTACTAATTTAGATTGCCTTGATTTTTACTTGATAGTTAGTTATCTATAAATCTCAAGGCAGTTTTCTTAAATATTTGAATAATGAAAAAATTAGTAATAATCATTTTTTTTGACTTAATCTGTCTTATAGTTATTCAGGCACAAACAACTATCAAAACGAGTGATGTAAATTCTTGGACAATAACAGGTGGTGTACATGTTTTCACAAAACAGATAGTTAGACCTAATTACGAACCCATTCGAGGTCTTAGTATTTATTCAAAGCCAACGACCGATTATTCGTTAGAAGTTACTCGTCTTTTTAATTTAAAAGGAAAATTGTCAAGTAGCCTTGGATTACGATTAGGCAATATTCCTTATAATCAAGGTTTAAATATAGCTGAAAACATAACACGAGATGGCTTAGCTTATGATACGAATTATAAAAATAGATTACCATATATAGCACTTAAAGGTTTGATTAATATATCAATATGGGGAAAAAAAAGATTAACCATCATGCAACAATTAGGTTCTGCGTTTGTATTGGTGCCTCACGCCTTTGCAAATTATGATATAGCTTCTTTATCATCAGGCAGCATAGTGCCTTACTATATCTCTAAGGGAGTTTATAACCCCAATAGACTTCCTTTTTTTAGCGCACTTTCAGAAACGTCACTTATTTACACAAAAGGTGGAGAAAAAAAATGGCTATTGAGTGTTTCTTTTGAAGTTGCACCTAAAACGGTTATTGAATCCAATTATATTTTTTATTCTAAGACCGAAGAACTAAAAGGAACAATAACACGCCGTTATCAACAATTGGGTGTTCATTTTGGTTGGTTTTGGACGACTAAGAAAAAGAGAAATAAATCTGCTATTGAATGAAAAATACTGAAGGGAGTGAATTGTAATACAAAACTAATTTCCAGCAAGTTAGAATTTTAAATTCTCTTTAATTTCTATAAAAACAAATGTCAACAAACTATAAAAACAATAAAAATGCATCTTAAAATACTCATTCTTTGTGCAGCTATTTTTGTAAACAGAAATGACCTATCGGCTCAAAATCAAAGTCCGTTATTTATGAATAATGGCTGGGAAATAACACTTTCACCCAATTTATCTTTTAAAGAAAATATTAAACCTAATTACCCAAATATATCAGATCTAAATATTTACTCAAAACCAACTTTAGGATTTGATGTAAATGTTTCTCGTAATTTTAGTTGGTCTGACAAAAGTTATTTAAGTATGAGTGGTTCATTAGGGAACTATAAAGCGGATATTGGATATAATTTGAATAAAAATCTATTAGATAGCTATAAACTAAAAAGTTATGATGCTTATTATTATGATAAAAGTGGTTTATCTTTAAATTTTTCATTCTCTTCTAAATATAATTACAGTATTTTTAGAGCAAATAAAAATGAATGTTTTATAGGAGTTGGCATAAATCTTAACTATTTAATTCCTGCTTATTATAGCTTTGGAGACGGTAGAAGCCATTTAGGGATGAATGGTAGTTTTAATAATAAACAAAGACCTTTTTTATCGGGAATTATATCGCTTTCTTTTCGGCATCAAATATCTGAAAGACTTTATTTTGTTACTGGATTGTCTCAAAATTATTCTCCTGCAATAGTTTTTAAAGGCAATTATGAGATTTATACTCAATCAAATGTTGTTTCTGGAAATATTGAAAAACAATTTTCTCAAACACAAATTAATTTAGGTTTTTTTAAGTCTTTTACACCTAAAAGTTATACGCCCAAAAAGAAAAAAGAATCTAAATTAGATATTGATATACTTGATTTTTATGGTAAAGGTTGGGGTGTTTCTTTTACACCTTATATTGTTCCTAAATTTAGTGTTGTTCAAAATCCAATATCCAAAACAACACTGTTTTATTCAAAACCAAGACTTTCTTATAAAGGTGAATTGAGTAAATTGACACCCCTCAGTAAAAAAGCCTTTTTGAAAACCACATTAGCTTATGGCGGTTTTAGGACTGATGAAGGCTTGAAAATAGAACAAAGTGAAAGCATTTCAGGAAAAGAGATAGATATTTATGAAAAATACAGTGAAGGTATGCGGTATTGGGCTTTTACAGCACAATATAATTATATCTTGTTTACAAACGAATATCAAGCATTAACATTGGGTTTGGGTGTATCTGTTAACAGAGTCGTACCTGCGGGTTGGGGTGATGTGAGAACCGCTTACGACAACCAAGAAGGTCGGACAAAAATCTATTATGAAACAGAAGGAGATGATTATGGTGCGCCTGATTCAAGAGGTCGTCCTTTTTTGAGTGGCGTTTTTGATGTTTCGTATTGGTCAAAAATAGATGAGCGTTTTTCTTTTTATGTTTCTCCGTTTACAGAAATATCCGATAAAAGTGTTTTGTTTGGAAATTATAAAATCTATGGTCGTAAAAATGAGTATGAGGGTTTGATTCACAAAAAATTTCAACAATTTGGTTTACGATTGGGCGTGTTTTACATGTTACGTTAAAAATTGGAGGTTAATTGTAATTTAAGTTGTAAATAAATCTTCCTACTGAATGGTAGGTGAATGTTCATAATAAATCTTCAAAATTAGAAGTAGCGAGGACTCCGACGACCGTTTGCAAAAGCGGTTTGTTCGGAGTCCTTTTTTTATGAGAAAAAAAAATAAAAAACAATTTTTTATTTTGCAAATGAATGGAAATTTAAAATGAAAGTCTAAATTTACCGCTAACAACTTAGAATATACTGAGGGGGTCTCTAACAGACTTGAGCAGTTTATGAAAACCAATTTTTTTAAGGAATCAAGCAAAAACAGAAGTTTATGGAAAAAAGTATTAAAATGGTCAGCCTTATTTTGGGCGGTGGACAAGGCTCACGTTTGTCACCTTTGACCAAAGATCGTTCAAAACCAGCCGTTCCGATTGCTGGAAAGTATCGTTTGATTGATATTCCGATTTCAAACTGCCTTCATTCGGGCGTACGTCGTATGTTCGTTTTGACGCAGTTCAACTCCGCTTCGTTGAATCAACACATCAAAAACACCTACAATTTCGACCATTTCAGTCGTGGGTTCGTGGATATTTTGGCGGCAGAACAAACGCCTGATAACTCAAACTGGTTTCAAGGAACAGCCGATGCGGTGCGGCAGTCGTTGCGGCACATGAATACGCATGACCATGATTATATCCTCATTTTGTCGGGCGACCAATTGTACCAAATGGACTTTTTGGAAATGGCAAAGGAGCATATTCTAAGAGGCGCAGAGTTGACGATTGCAACGATTCCTGTAAATGCCAAAGATGCGACGGATTTTGGGATTATGAAGGTGGACAAAAAAGGCATGATTGAAAGTTTTATAGAAAAGCCTAAAGCTGAATTGTTGCCCGATTGGGTGTCGCCAGTGCCAAAAGCAGAACAAAAAGCGGGTAAAAAGTACCTTGCAAGTATGGGTATCTATATTTTCAACAAGGAGACGATGCAACGTTTGCTCGATGAACGCCCTGATGCGACGGATTTTGGTAAGGAAATCATTCCTGCTGCCATCAAGTCGGGTTTAAAAGTCGGGAGCTACTTGTACAATGGCTATTGGACGGACATTGGTAATATCAGTTCGTTTTTTGAAGCCAATTTGGAATTGACGGATGCCATACCAAAGTTCGACCTTTTTGATAACGAAAAAATGATTTATACGCGGACGCGCTTGTTGCCGCCGAGTAAGTATTTTGGTACGACCATCAAAAAGACAATCGTTGCCGAAGGTGTGGTCAGTCATGCTAAAAGTTTTGAACGCTGTGTAATCGGTATTCGGAGTCGTGTTGGTGAAAAAACGGTGATGAAAAACGTCATTATGATGGGTGCGGATTATTATGAGCATTTGACAGATTTGGTACAAAAAGATAAGGCGCATATTGGTGTTGGTAAAAATTGTCAAATCGAACATGCGATTTTGGATAAAAATTGTCGCATCGGTGATAATGTTGTCATCAAAGGCGGCGGTACAAATCTGGAAAGGCAGGAGTTTGATGCCTACTCAATTGTTGATGGCATTGTGGTCGTGAAAAAAAATGCCGTCATTCCTGATGGTACGGAGATAATTAATTTGTAATTGGTTTATTGGAGATTGGTTATTAATTACCAATTTCCAATAACGAAACACAGGCACTCTCTTAGTTTGAATACTGAGGGGGTGCTTTTTTGTTTTTTTAAAAAGGGTTAGGTGAAATTTTTTTGAGTCATAAAAATGTGTCTTTTGAATTTTTATACGTCTGAAATCGTAACAGGCAAATAAACATAGTGAAACATTAACCTAATTATAATTGACAACCATATAGTGTTCAACTATTGAAAGTACATATTCATGGATATAAAAGATGAAAAACAAAGCACGCACACTTCTATAGATTTTATTGGTGTGGCAATGAATATATTGTCACTCTCGTCGAGAATAGACCACTCAATGTCTGTGATACTCAAAAAATTTAGCTTGACGTTACCACAATTCAACACATTACATATTTTAGGTTGTCATTATCCCAATGCGATGGTTTTGAAAGGGTTGACAGAAAGGATGATAGATAAAAGTTCAAATACGTCACGTTTGGTTGACCGGTTAGAAGAAAAAAAAATGGCTGTGCGGCAAGTTTCGGCGACCGACCGCCGTGTTATGTATGTGTCTATTACCGAAAAAGGCTTAAAATTAGTGGATGAGGTTTCCGAAATATTAGAATCGAGCTTAGAAAAGCAATTATGTTCAGATGAAAATAAAGAAACGGAGGAACTCATTGATTGTTTAAAACAGCTTCAAGAGCCTGTATAATGCTTCATTTTGTCGTAAAAAATGAGAAAAAACGTAATACCCATGATAATTGGGTGTTGCGTTTTTTCATTTTAGGCTTATGCGGTTGACGAGAAGTGGTGTTTTTTAGGTTATGTTGAAAAGATTTTCAGATAATTTTTTTTTTAAATTAAATCATCTGTTTACCTTTACGAAATCAATGTTTGATAAAATAAAAAAAAATGGGTGGCAGAGGCTTTTTTAAGCTATTGAAAATCAATGTTTTGATTATGTGTGTGTCCTCCGATTCTGAAAACTGAACGTAATAAATTTAATAATGCGGCAACCCAGCAATTACACGCTTGTAGAGACCCCTGAAGCACTGAAAACTTTTTATGACGATAACTATACTGTTGAATGGCTCGCTGTTGATACGGAGTTTATAGGGGAAAAACGGTTTGAAGTTCTTCTGTGTCTGATTCAAGTGGCATCTCCTAAGGGTTTTTATTTGATCGACCCTTTAGCTGTTTCAGATTTGAGTTTGCTATTGCAACTCATTGAAGATGAGCGTATTCTGAAAATAACGCACGCTGGAGAAAATGATTACCGCTTGTTGAATAACCTTTTTGGAACGATTCCCAAAAATATTTTTGATACACAATTAGCAGGTGGTTTTATCGGGCATGGTTATCCCGCTTCTTATGGCAAATTGGTAGAAAAAGAGTTGAATATCCTTTTGGATAAAGGTTATGCCGCAACCGATTGGGAGGCGAGACCGTTAAAACGAAAGCAGTTGGAATATGCTTTGAGCGATGTGCTGCATTTGCATACATTATATCAAAAAATGCAGGATAAACTGTTGGTTAATAATCGGTTATCGTGGCTTTTTTCTGAATCGAAACGTTGGGAGACCCCTCAGTATTACGACCGTGACCCACACCGCGAGGCTCTGATGAACACGATGATGCAAAGCCTTAGGTTGACGAAACAGGTGTTTTTATTGCGCCTGTATGAATGGCGGCGCCAAGAAGCACAACGACTCAATCACTCGAAAGATATGGTTTTGCAATCTAAGTTTATTGCTCCCATCCTTCGAAGTGTTGACTCTGGGAAACAAGCCCTCATGGATTCACGTATTATTCCAGATAGATTGGTCGTACAGCATTGGGATATGTTCCAAAAACTGTATCAGGCGAAACCAACAGACGAGGAGTTGGCTATTTTAAAAAGATTGCCCCCCCTCAGTAAAGAAGATCCCAAAAAGGATGTTTCGATGGATTTGTTGCATGGTTTAGTCAAATACAAGTGTATGGAGAGCGGCGTTGCACCGTCATTGGTTTTGAACAAATCAGATTTGACTTATGCTAAAGCGGGAGAAGATATTTTTAGCAGCGATGGCAATGATTGGCGGCGAGAATTCATGGGTGTAGCCATGTTGAGGTGGCTCAATGAACGCCGCGAATTGGAAGTTGTGATGCGTGACAATGAAGTAGTTTTAAAAATGAAAGAATAGTTTTTAATGTATAGCGGATAATGGATAGTTGATAATGGATAGTTTAAAACTATCCATTATCAACTATCCATTATCAACTGAATAATAATTTTCCAAACATTTTGCGAAGCTGTATGCTTCGTTAAAAAATTCCGATTTATATGTTTTATAAACATTTACTTCGTATGAAGCAATTTCTGACCTTCCCTATTTTTCTTTTACTGGCAAACCTTGCCGTTGCACAACCCTTGAACGACAATTGTTCGGGTGCTATCACGCTCACGTCTATCGCTGCGGGTGGTGTTTGCCCAACGAGTATTTATACAAACGTAGGCGCAAGTGATGCAACAGGTACATCAAATTCACCTAATCCAAGCTGTTTCAACGGTTTACGGGCTTTCAAAGACGTGTGGTTCAAGTTTACGACCCCCTCAGTAGGTGGCAACTTGAACTATCGTATCACTGTAAGAGGCGTTGCTGCAGCAGACAGCATTAAAAATCCGCAAGTGGCAATGTATATCGGCGATTGCGCGACGGGTTTGTTCGAGGAGTATTGCGGGACGCGCCTTGTGTCGCAGGATACGAATGCTGTGAGCCTTGATGCGGGTTGTATGCGTGCGGGAACGACGTATTTTATCCAAGTTGGTAGCTTTTTAAGTACAGACTTGGGCGGGCGTTTTACGGTTTGTATTGAACCGATTGACCCTATATATAATATGCGTCTGATACCACAAACCACAACGGCTTGTGTCGGCACCGTCTATGATTCTGGCGGACCTGATGCGAATTATGGCATTAATGAAAATGGCTATACCTTCAATATCCGCCCGTCAGCAACGGGTTGTATTGAGTTGACCATTGACTCCCTGAGTATGGAAGCTAATTTTGACTCATTGGTCATTTTTGATGGTCGGACAAACAAAAGACTCGACCGTATTACGGGTGCATCGAATAAATTACCCATTGTCTTACAATTGCGAACGGATTGGGTTCAACTGAAAAGTTACTCTGACGGCTCTGTGATTTCACGCGGGTTTAAATGCTCATGGCGGTCATTATTAGTCTGTAATCCACCGCCGCCGACTTCTTGCGCGGCACCTGATGTGATTCCAAGTTTGCCATTTAGTCAAACAGGTGCGACGACTTGTAACGATGACATCGATGGTGTCACAACAAGCCCTTGTACACCCGCTTCAGCGAATAACTTTTTGCAAGGTAAAGACCATATTTATAAATACACATCAGCAGGTGCGCAGTGTATCAAAGTGACTTTGACGGGTATTCCGACTTCCACTTCACCGGGTACACATACAGGTGCGAATGTGGGTATTTATTTGGGTTGCCCCGGAACACCCGGCGCAACGTGTATCAAAACAGGTACAGTAAATGGCACCCGAGACACTGTGGCGGCTATAAATGTCACTTTGGAAGCAGTGGGTGACTACTATTTTGTGGTATCTCGTCGGGAGGCTTGTATGCCTTATAATATTTTGATTGATACTGTGCCCTGTTTGAATCGTTTGCCAAACGCAGGGTCTTGTGCTAAAGCATTGACTTTGAATGACTGTTCAAATCAAAGCCCTTCTGACATTGTTTTGGACTTGTCCGTTCAAGGCGACTCGACGTTCTTTACAGCGGGTGCAACGAATGCAGGTTGTATTTCAGGTTTAGGTGGTGTTGGACGTTACAATTTTGTCTTTTTGTATTTCCAAGCCAAAGCAGATGGCAAGTTTGGTTTTACAATCAGTCCATTGGGCAGTGACCCTACCTTTGACGTTGACTTCAATATGTACGGAGGAATGGACAGTTTAAGTCAAATTTGTGCTTTTACGAAGAACAATGCGCCTATCAGAAGCTCTTATGGGGTGGGTACGTCAACGCCAAACCGACAGACGGGTATGGCAGATTCCTATATTAATACATTAGGTCAAACAATAACAGTGACAGATACTTGCGAAGGTATAGGTTCGGTCGCGCCTGACATATTCGATGGTATTGTTCGTCGTGTCAATGTTAAACAAGGAAAATATTACGCTATTTGGATAAATGACTTCAACGGCAGCGTTGGTCGCAACGGTGTTCGCTTGAATTTTGGTGGTACAGACAATGGTGTTTTGAACAATACCCCTGCCGAAAGATTTGAAGCAGGTCGTGATACGGTTATCTGCCCAGGCGGTACAGCACAGCTTTTTGCATCGGGCGGTATCACTTATCAGTGGAAACCGAGTGCTGGTTTGAGCAGCGATACAGTCGCACGTCCAACGGCACGTCCAACAGCTACAACGGCTTACAATGTTTCGATTCAAGGTACTTGCCGCATTTCTCCTAAAGTTGTGAATGTCGGTGTTTTTGCGGTCAAAGACGTTTTGAATCAAACCGTTTGTCGTGGTCAAGAATTGATTTTTGATGCAGGTGTTGTGTATCCCCTCAGTAGTGGCGGCGTTTGGTCATGGACTTCAACAACAGGTCATCTGTCAGAATTGAGCTGCATTAACTGTCCATCACCCACTTTCAAGGCGACGAATACGACGAATACGATAGAAACGCATGTATTCATCGCTACCTTAACTACGCCAAGTTGTATTTTAAAAGATACTGTTACTATTACCGTTTCATCGGGTCAAGTTGCCAGCTATCAAGTTATTACATCACCCAAAGTTTCACGCGACACGAATATATGCGTGGGTTCAACTTTCAATTTATTGAAACCTGGATTTGATGCGACCGCTGTATATGTATGGACATCTGTACCGATTTCGGTACTAACGAGCAATAATCCGCTTATTTCGCCTACGGTTTCTACTAAATATTATGTCGTCGTAACGGGCGGTTTAGGTGGTTGTACGGCTGCTTCAAAGGATAGCGTTATTGTCAACGTCTTTCAACCGCCTACTTTGACACGTGCGTTGAAAGACACGACATTGTGTAAAGATGAAAAAATACAGATTGGAAAAACGAATATTCAAGCGAACACAACTTATTCGTGGAGTAACCTGCTTGGTTTGAGTAATACGACATTGCCTAATCCAACAGTAACAGTTGCTGCGGGCAGACAAGTTTATATTTTGACGGCGACCAATCCAGGTATGTGCGTTACGCGTGATACGATGACCGTAACAGGCATCAATCTGACTGCAAAAATTGATACCGTTGACAGCCTCCGCATCTGTCGCGGTGTGCCTTTGACATTGAAAACGGCGACTACACCGCTTGGTTTGAAAGCACTCTGGGGGTCAAATAAAGATTTTTCACTACCAACAGACTCTGTAACAACCGTCACAGTCAATCCAACACGTCGGACTTTATACTATATCACGGTTTCTTTACCAGGTTGTACACGCCGCGACTCCACAGAAGTTTATGTGGATTCGTTGCCGAAACCAACGAATATATTGCCACAAGACACCACTGTCTGTATGGGTACGCTGGTTTTGTTGCGCTCCCCTGTGTTTGAACCTGTATTGTTCCCAGGCATTACCTTCAAGTGGACACCTACTCTCGGGACAGTGACACCAGACTCATTATATAATATCGTCCTTTCGGCGGACTCAACACGAACGTATAAGCGCCTGATGCAAAACGGTGTTTGTCGTCAAACGGATAGTACAAAGGTGAATGTCAATCCAAATCCAGTCATCGTTCTGTTGCCACGTGATACGGCGATCTGTAATACGGCAACAGGCATCAATATCGTTTTGACAGCCTCATCCGTCACCCCAGGCGTAAAAGATTGGAAATGGAAAGGACCACAAGGAGATATTTCAAGTGGCGATGGCAAAACATCCATTAATGTTATGCCTACAATTGTTGGTGCTAATAATTATACAGTGACCGCCAAAGTAGGCGATTGCCCAGGTTCGGCATCAACGACCATAACCATCAGACCTTTCCCGACGGTGACATTCCCCGCTGACCCAACGATTTGTAAAGACAGCTCAATCACCTTGAATACATCGCCGAATGCGTCAAATACCTATGCTTGGACAGGACCAAGCGGCTTTACGAGTACATCGTCTGCACCACGTGTCACACCTGCTGCAACGGGTACTTATAATGTAACTATTACGGGTTCAAATGGTTGTCCAAATACAAGTTCCGTTGAAGTTAAAGTGGCGACTGCGACATTGACCGTTACGCCTGATGCCAGTATCTGTGCAGGTCTCCCTTTGACCTTAACAGCAACGGCTTCCAATAATTTAGGCGGCGGTACGATTCGTTGGAGTTCAGGACAAACGACAACAACCATTAATCCACCAACAACCGTAAATGGTACATATACAGCGACTTATACGTATGGAAACGGTAAATGTAATTTGTCCGCTTCGTCCAGAGTGACCTCAATACCGAACTTCTTTTTGCGTATTTCGCCCGATACTTTCCGTGCGGATAGGTTACTTGACCAAGGGACACCCGTTACTTTAAATGCCGTTTTGACAGGTAATTTTGCAGGACCTACCTTCAAATGGACGGTCAATGGCACTGATTTAGGCTCGACACAAACGGTCAATATCAAGCCATTGGTGGAGGGTGCTTACAAAGTTTCAGTCACTTCGACAACAGGATGTAGTAAAGATACGTCTATTCAAATCTTTATACGTTATCCTAAATACGAACTGCCAAACGCCTTTACGCCTAATGGTGATACCATAAACGGGAACTTTGGACCCATTTTCAATGACCTTTTCCCACCTGCACCGACAAATGCACGTCCGCGCTTCTGGAAAGGTCGTATCGAAGTCGTTTCGTTCCAAGTATTCAACCGTTGGGGTGCAGAAGTCTATACTGAAACCAATTCAACTGTTCTCAACAGCGCAACTTACAAAGGTTGGGACGGCAAAAAAGGCAGTAATGAACTGGCTTCTGATGTCTATGTCTATATCATCAAGTTAAAAATGCCGGACGACTCAATTCGTGCTGAAACAGGTGAGTTGAATTTGATTCGATAATGGGTAATGAAATGATGAATGATAAATGATAAATGATGAATTTTTTAAGCATTGATTCACAATGCTTCATCATTCAAAATGTACCTTTTTAGTTCAATCATTTTGGTAAACAATTTTCTAAAAAAAATAAGCCGGTACTGAGACCCCTCAGTATCGGCTTGTTTTTTTTTAGGAAAGCCAATAAATATTCACCACTCCATTATTCATCATTCATCACTCATAATTCATCATTATTTATTATATTTGTTCAAAATTCATCTTTGAACAGCATAAATCAAAATCTTATGGAAAATAACAAATGGGGACAGATCGAAGACCAAATTCGCCAATACATTGACGAAAAGGCATTTGACAAAGCTATCCAACTTCTGAAAAAATCAGCTTTCGAAAAACAGAATGCACAACTGTTAGATGAAATAGAAGAGTTCAAAAAAGCATATTCTGCCTTCAAAAAAAAGAAAAAACAAGGGGCATTCTCAGCAGAAGAAGTTCAAACCAACGAAGCCGACATTGCAGATGCCCTCTATTATTTCGTTGATTGCCTACGCGATGGTGGCGCACTTGCTGAAGCAATGGAAAGTGGTGCAACGGCTGAATTTGACGATATTTCAGCAGCGATGGACATTGAGGAAATACACATTGAGGCTTCCAAACAGTCTTTACCACCCCTCAGTAGGGCAGAGCCGCCTGTGCCTATACCGATGCCTGATATGCAACAGTTTGACTCTGTACCCAAACCTGCAAAATCGGCTGCAAAATCCGCAAAACCAAAACCTCAAACGGAAGGTGGCATCCTCTACAACATACCCGACAAAATGCAGTTAGGTGTCCAAACCAAGTGCATCGTTCGTTTAGCATTTGATAAAAAACAACTAAAAAAGGACACCGACAAGTTTACCGACGAAGTCATAAAAACGGTGCGCGTGTCCGAAGTCATGGAAGTTGACCTCATTGACATCAGCGGTGAAAATGCCTTCAATATTCAATTTGTCTCTCAAAAAGAGCAGTTTATTGATAAAAATGAAGCAACTGAATGGCTTATTATGGTCAAAGCCTTGAAAGCAGGCAGTTTTAGTTTGGCTTTGAAAGTGGCTATTATTGAAAGAATAAACGATAAAGACCGCCGTAAAGAAATGGTTTTAGAAGAACTCGTCGCCGTTGTCAACGACAATGTCGCCCCGTCAACCGAGTTCAAATCGGCAAGCCAACCCTTTCAAGCCGTTGGTGCGCAAACTTTAATGCCGATGGGCAACCCCTCAGTAAAAACCGTTCTTTTTATGGGTGCCAACCCGCCAGGCACGCAGTTTTTGCAATTAGAAATTGAACACAGCCGCATCTCAGTGGAGTTAGAAGGCAATTTCCGTTTTCCAACAGCTAAATTTTTAAGTGCAGCCGAAATCCCAAAGCTGTTCATTATTCAGAAACCCAATGTCGTTCATTTCAGCGGTCACGGCAAAGACCCTTCGGGCAGTGGCGACGAAAACGGCACGCGTGGCATCGGTTTACCTAAAAACTATGAAAAAACAGGTGGCATCATCGTCTTCGACAACGATATGCGTGGCATGAAAGTCGTGGATGACAGGGCATTAGATTTTATTTTTTCAAACGCTGTTAAAAAACTGAAAATCCCGATTCAAATCGTCGTTTTCAATTCCTGTCATTCCGAATCTCAAGCAAAAGTGGTAGGCAAATCCGTTCCGTATGTCGTTGGCACGGCGCACGCCATAAAAGACGACATTGCCATCTCATTTGCCGTAGGTTTTTACTTTGGTTTGGCAAACGGTTTGAGCGTTGAAGATGCTTTTACAAGCGGTAAAATGCAAGCGGTTATGGAAGATTTAGATGCCCAAAACTTGATTGTTTTGTATGTCAATGGCGTAAAATCGGACTTATAATTTCCCCGAAACTTTTATTTTAATACAAATTGTATTTTTTGTTTTAAATTGCAGGCTCAATATAATTTAAACGCCTTGCAATGTTTCTTCTCGTTGACTGTAATTCATTTTACGCCTCCTGTGAGCGCGTTTTTCAACCTAAATTGAACGATAAACCTGTTATTGTCTTATCAAATAACGACGGTTGTGTCGTCGCAAGGTCAAACGAAGCCAAGGCTTTGGGCATACCGATGGGCGTACCTTTTTTTCAAATTCGGGACATTATTCGCAAAAATAAAGTCGCTGTTTTTTCTTCCAATTATGCCCTTTATGGCGATATGTCAGAGCGTGTGATGAATGTTTTGCAGTCTCATTGTCCCGATATGGAGGTTTATTCCATTGATGAAGCGTTTTTGAAATACACTTTTCCTATAAACGATGCCGCAACAATTAACCGTTTCGGTTATCATTTGCGCACCGATGTAAAACAATACACAGGTATTCCTGTCAGCGTCGGCATTGCACACACCAAAACCTTAGCAAAATTGGCGAATCACATCGCCAAAAAGCGGAATGCTTACGCATTATCCCCCCTCAGTATGAAGGCGTTTTTTCACTCGCTGATGTAACGCAACACGAAACCATTATGAGTAAAATCCCTGTGAGCGAAGTGTGGGGCATCGGCAGAGCGCATCAAAAACGGTTAGAAATGTATGGCATTACAAACGTTTGGGCATTGCGCAACGCATCAGAATCGTGGATTCGGCAGGAAATGGGCGTGGTCGGTGTGCGATTGGTGAAGGAACTGAAAGGCTTCCCGTGCCACGACTTAGAGCCGCCAGAGACCGACCGACAAAATATGTGCGTCTCGCGTGCTTTCCAAAAAGACATCGAAAATATAGGTGACCTCAAAGAAGCCATCGCCACTTATGCGACAAAAATGGGTGAAAAATTGCATCATTTTAATCAAAAGACAAGCGTAATTACGGTGTTTTAGTTAGAAACCGATTTAAAGGCAATTTTACTGAGGGGGGCTATGCCTACACGACCAAGACCATCGAGTTGCTTGTACCAACTTCTGATACCGCTAAAATCATCGCAGCGGCGACGCAAATTATTGAAGAAATTCATCACTCCGGATTGGCGTATAAAAAGGCGGGTATCATGGCATCGGTATTGACTTCCAACAAAACTTTGCAAGCCGATATTTTTGGCGAAGCCGAAACAGAACGCAAACGCGAATCGCTGATGCACACGATGGACGGTATCAATGCCCGAATGGGTAAAAACACGGTTCGTTTTTCGACTTGTG
>JAYVFS010000261.1:0-8626 GCA_043772905.1 Saprospiraceae bacterium
AGGAATCTGCAAAGGGTCATACGCTTTGACTTTTGTAGAATCCGTATCCAAATGACCAAATTGATGAATTAAATGCCCATTTAAGTAAATTTCAGATGCACCCGCTTGATTGATGGCGATACCAAGCGGATTGGGCAGTTTGTTCTTGACCTCAAAATCCAATCTTAACCATTTTATTTGGGCATTAAATATTTCGGGCAATGCTGCAATGTCCTTTGTCGGATCAATTGGTTTCCAAGCAGAATCATCAAAATCGGATTTCGCCCAATCTGGGTTATCACCAGTTTGATATTTCCAACCTTTATTCAACAGCACCCCCTCAGTAGGAAGGCTATCAATGTGAAAGATTTGGCTTTTTTGAGCAAAAGTAGAGTTAGAAAAAAAGAGTAGAAAAATGGTTAACTGTTTCATCATCCATTAATTTTAAAAGGTAAAGTAATAATAAACTCTGAACCGACCCCCTCAGTACTTTTTACAAAAATTTGATTTTCAAAGAGTTATATCATCCTTCATGCTCATCAACTCTTTTCAAACAAATCATCCATCGTCAAAGCAGTATCTACTAAGCCAAGACTGTATGCGTTTTGTTTCACGCCAAAAGTAGTTATCATGGTCAAAAAGACCTGTTTGCGTGTTAGTGTAGATTCTTTAAATGTTGCTATTTTATTGCGATACGCCATTGCGGTTGCCTTATCAATTGTAAATTCTGCACTGTAGAATTTGATTTCACAGAAATTAATAACATGGTCATTTCGGTCAATCAATAGGTCAATCTGTATCCCGTCTTCGCCCTCAACGCCTTTTTTAAAATAAGAAGAAGCGGTTGCATACACCCCAGAGATACCGAGTGCTTTTTTGATTTGCGATACATGTTTAAAGCAAATATTTTCAAAAGCATAACCCGCCCAACTGATGTAGTTTTGCGTTTTGCTCAATTGCTGCCAAACACTTTTTCCCCCAAGCCGATTATGTTCCATAAATTGAAGGTAAAAAAGGGAAAACTCATCGGTTAAGCGATATAAACTGTCTTTTTTCTTTTTTTCAAAAGGTAAATAAACTGAAATAAAACCCGAGTGCAGCAATTCATCTATAATTGCGGAAATACCACCCCCTTCCGACAAGCGCGTCATTTGAACGATTTCGGAACGGGTAAATCCTTTTTGCTTACTCGCTAATGCCCGAATAACTTTTACGTGCGCTTCCGACTCGTCAAATAATGAGGAATAAAGTTTGGGAAACTCGTCCCATAATAGCCCGTTTTCTGAAAAACAAATCGCATCTATATTTTGAGCGATACTTTTTCCACCTTCAACTTCCTCTAAGTAATGCGGCACACCGCCCAAAGCCATGTAAAGATGCAGGATTTGATAACGGTCAAAATTCAGATTTTTTGCTTTGAAAAAATATTCTGTTTCTTGCAAATCGAAAGGTTTTAGGTAAATGCGTTTGGTAATGCGATTGTGTAATCCTCCTTTGTCATGTACCACGTTTTTTATCATCCACGAAGCTGCTGAACCACAAATCACCATAACAATATTTTGATTGACCGCCCAACTGTTCCAAAACCAACTCAAACCTTTCAAAAAACCCGATTTATGGGTAGCAAGCCAGGGTAATTCATCCAAAAATATGACCTGTTTTTCCGATTTTTGTTTCCCTTCTAAAAATTTGGAAAGTAAATAAAATGCCTCCAACCAGTCTTTTGGTTGCGTGATTGGAAAACTGCCTCCTGAATATTTGGCAATTTGCATCATAAAATTACGCAATTGCTCGGCTCGAGAGGCGTGTTGAATACCTGTTATCTCGAAATCAATTTTATCCTCATACACCGATTTGACCAAAAAAGTCTTTCCAATTCGGCGTCTCCCGATAACAGAAACCATCTCTGCTTTGGGCGATTGCAGGGCATTTTCCAATATCTTTTTTTCTTCAAATCTGCCAATGAGTGGGTTATTTTTCATGTACACACTATTATTAGTTGCGAAATCTATACAATTTAAACACATTTCGCAGTCAATAAAAAATCATTACTTGCGAAATCTATGTAAATGTATATATATTTCGCAGTCAATAAAAATTTAATAGTTGCGAAATATCCATATTTTACAAAATTTCGCTATTTAATAGACAATTTTATCGTAAAAGTCGTTCCTTTTCCTTCTTCGCTTTCTACTTCCAAAGTACCACCATGCCCTTTCGTCACAATATCATACGCCAATGAAAGCCCTAAACCTGTGCCTTGCCCTGTGGGTTTTGTTGTGAAAAAGGGTTGGAAGACTTTCGCTCTCACGCTTTCGGGCATACCAGTTCCATTGTCTTTTACACGTATCTCAATTGCGTTTTCTAACTGTTTTGTACTCACGAATACTGAGGGGGTATAACCTTCGGAAGGTTTGAAACCTTCCGAAGGTTGGGCGCGTTGATTAACGGCATAAAACGCATTGTTAATCAAATTCAATAAAACCCGTCCAATATCCTGCGGAATAACTTCTATTTTAGGCAGAGTAAGGTCAAAATCAGTTGTGAAATCAGCATTAAAATCTTTATCCTTTGCTCGTAAACCATGATACGAAAGCCTTAAATATTCATCCGCCAATTTGTTAATATCGGTCAATTCTTTTACGCCTGTACTCGCACGAGAGTGTTCAAGCATACCTTTTACAATACCGCTTGCACGTTTGCCGTGGTGGTTTATTTTCTCTTGGTTTTGACTTAAATCTGTAAATAATTCGCCGATATACTCCTTGTCTTGCGTGGTTTTTTCGATTTCATCTTTTAAATCTTTTACTAAATCCACGCTCAATTCCGAAAAGTTATTGACAAAATTCAAGGGGTTTTGTATTTCATGGGCGATACCTGCGGTGAGTTCACCTAAAGAAGCGAGTTTTTCGGATTGGATGAGTTGAGTTTGAGTGGATTTGAGTTCTTCCAATGATTTTTTGAGGGCGGCGGTGCGCTCTGTTACTTTCTGCTCTAAGACTGTATTTTGTTCCCGCACGATTTTTTCATTTTCCAGTGTCTTTTCTAATAGTTGCTGTTGTGCTTCTTTTTTCCCTTTTTCAACATCCGCTTTTTCCCATTCAAATCGTTTGGATAAGAGGTATGATAAAATAGCCACTTCTATCAAAAAGGCGATGGAAATATAACTCAATTCAACTAAATAAGGTGGATAGCCAGTATTGTCATAGATAACCTCAATGGTAGAAATGGCAAAAAAGATAAAATAGGCTAATGCAAAATAATAGCCCAACCGATTGCCTTTCATGCCCACCATTATGCCCAAATATGCCATCAAAAATATACCCGACAAGGCGTGTATTTGACTGACAAGGATACAAATTGCAGGGGGTAAAAAGTAATGCCAACCAATATACAATGTAAAATATATTAAAAATATCCAAGCCAAACGATAACTGCGGGGGGCATATTTTTTGATGTTCAAAAACAACATACAATACAACAAACCAAAGGGTTGCATCACTATCGGATTAAAGATATACCATGTCAAAATATTGATTTCTGGAAAAATATACAGAATATAGCCATCATAGAGCGCTGCAAATAGGGCATAAGTGAAAATGAGTATCGAATAATGCAGATACCCTAAGCGGCGTAATGAAACAAATAAAAATAAATTGTATAAAATAATGAAAAGCATAATCCCCATATAAATTCCAAAAATGAGTTTCTGATTACTCATTTTCGTTTCATAAGTATCTTGATTCCATAATTTAATAGGCATCGGCAAGGTTGTGGTTTCGATACGCAAATAATAGATTGAGGTGTCGCCCAAAAGTTGAAAAACAGGGAGGTGGTGCTTTATGTCCTTTTTATACAGGTTAATCGTATAGCCCGCTCGATAGGACTGCCATTGTTGACTCGAATCTTTATAATACAAAACCACTGAGGGGAGTATAGGCTGTGCAACTTCCAATAGAAGCCTATCTTTAGTTGTGTTTTTTATCGTGAATTTAACCCAATAAACCGCCATTTCTAAAGGGAAATTCAATATTTTCTGGTTAGAGACGGTAAATTTTGCAGCATAAGTTGCCGAGCTAACTTGTTCTATCCCTAAGGTTTTGGTACTGTCTTCCAATAGCGTTACTTGTTCGCCCAAAAGAACATACCGACTCTTTCCATCCCAAATTGCGGTTTGAGTATAGGCGTGACTTGCCCCCAAAATGAAGGCAAGTAGGATATATATAGATTTAATATTCATGTTTATTTACGACCCATTATTCATATTAATAGCCATTTTTGGCAAAATTTGACGGAATATTTAAGAGAGTGACAAAGGCTATCCACCACACTGCGCAATAGACACCAAAAGGCATATAACCCATATAACCCAATAGGGGCATTTCAAAAATATGCCATGTATTCACATACGGAATGCTGTACACCCAATAATCGGGGCTATAAGTAATGCCCAATTGCCCATTCACATGCGTAGCACTCAAATAATTGAAGCCCTCTAATAAAAAACCAACAATGAGATAGGACACTGATAAAAGCACGATATAGGACCAATCTCCGTTTTTAAGCGGGGTAAATGGTGTCCAGATGCCTCGTTTTTCAAGAGTAATAGCTATAATCACCAAAGGGGAGTACCATAAAATTGCGAATAGTTGATTTGGAAAAAAAGGCGCAGTGAACATACCTACCAGTGCTGTTATCAAAAATAGGGTACTTAACCGGGACGAGATTTTAACTTTAGGGCCTGCTATATACCTGTTTTTGAAGCCCTCAAAAGTATTGAGCAAACTATATGTCTCAAGCGCAGGGGGCAATAATCCTGATGAACCCAACACGGCATAAATAACAAATTCACTTTGATGTATGATGTTGCCTTTGGGATAAATCCATGAATCATCTACATAAAAATTGAGATATTCAAACAGTAGCCAACCTGAAATAGATGCCGTTCCGATACCAATCAGCGCTTGGGGGTGTATAGATATAATGGATTTTCCACCTGTACGTACATATACCAAGCCATCAATTATCAATGTTAGCCCCCAAAACAAGGGAATGGATGTCCAATTGACCAATATTTTAGGCTCGCTAAAGTGCAAGGTATCAATCGTAAAAGCCATACCCCATGCGAAAAGACCAATCCAAAACCAAATGGGATAAGCTACTTTGGGCACTTCTTTTTTAGGCGGCGGCGGCAGCATTTTAGCCCCGAAAAGTTTCGGAAACAAAACAATACCCAACAGGATTAAAAACATACCTGCTATGCCGATAAAAACTATAAGGTTGAAAGGCGCTTTAGCGGGTGCAGATAAGGCGGGAAAATCGAAATAACCCGGGGGGAATAAGCCATGAGTATAGAAATAGCCACCAAAATAGGGTAAAATAAAGATGGCAGCTATGGCAATTAGGACATAAAAAACGTTTCTTGAACTTTCCATTTGTTTACGATTTTGGTTTAAAATAAAAAGAATGATTTTTCATGAAAAAGTATCTAAATACTGAGGGGGGCGTGGAGGTTTGATAAACCTAACCTTTTACACTTGCGGTTCTCGTTTTATCTCCTCCTTCAAACTTTCTAAAAACAATGTTAACAACAACTCCAATTTTAACACCTTTCCATAACCATTGAACCAAATTACGATAGGCAACCAGACACTGTTGATTTTCTCATTAGTAAGGCTGAAAACTTGAAACGTGGTGTCGTCTCTCAATTGTTTTTTATAAAATTGAAGCCATTCTGTCTCATTTTGGAAGGCATTGCCATCCCAACCCTTTAGACCATTCGCTTTGCAGAATATGGAACACCGATGTTTCCGATTGGAATTATCTGTCAAATAATAATCTTCCAATATTTCGGTGAATCGTTTGCCGTTATTGGAGGATACATCATAACATTCTTTAATCACATAAGGGTCTATATTTCCAAGCATATCAGAACCAGGAACTTCTACATTGATGATGCCTTGCTCTTGTTCTATTGAAAGCGGTTTTTTCTTTTGAAATAAATATGCAAACAAAAAACCGCCAGCAGAACTCCCAATATCACCAATCCAAGTAGCAACATCCATATTGGAGTTCACATGGGGAAAAAGGGACTTCATAAAGCGCAAAAAAGGGGGCAAGGGCGTGACCACTTGCGGGTAATTATGGGCATCTAAACCGGCTAAAATATGGGCAATATCGCAATAAGTACCATCTGGCAGTACGACCTCTTGATGGTCATAAGAATAGATAAAGGCGGGTTTTCCTGCGCGGGTTTTCCCATACACCCTATCATGGTCAGTATAGGTAACAGAACGGTGCTTGGGGTCGTAACTAAAATGTGTGTATTGCGAAATTTCCTGCGTATGCTCTGTCGCATCGTCCACGACAGTTACTTGATAGCGTGTACCGATATGAGCAGCCCCTTCTACCAATTCTCTATTCCATCCCCATTTATCGTAAAAAATCTTACGTAAACGGGTGATCATGAGTTTGGTGTTGTGCTGCTCTCCGGGATAGTAATCTTCTTCCTCTTTGAGTAATTTTATAAATTCAGTAAGTGTTAGAACGTTTTTGAGGTCATGCCCAGGTTCGGGATGCCTCCACAGGATAGGTTGATTAAGTTGATTCATTGCGCTTGGTTTTAGATAATGATTTTCAATGTATTGTTTATCAAGTATGTTTTAAAAGATGGGTTAATTTAAAGTTTAAATAAAAATTCACTAAAAGTATTCAAATCATTTTGCTACACCAAATATCTCTATCTTTTCTTTTAAAACTATTGTAAACTCCGAACCGACCCCCTCAGTAGAAACCACTTCTAAAGAGCCACCATGCCCTTTCGTCACAATATCATACGCCAATGAAAGCCCTAAACCTGTGCCTTGACCCGTTGGTTTGGTTGTAAAAAATGGTTGAAAGACTTTAGCTTTAGTTGCTTCGGACATGCCGATGCCATTGTCTTTGACTTTTATAATTAATTGATTGTCAAGTTGTTGGGTAGAAACGATAACGGTTGGTTGGTAAGTTTCAAGGTCGGGGAGGTTTGAAACCTCCCCGACCTTATGCTTCCTTTCATTCACCGCATAAAACGCATTATTAATCAAATTCAATAAAACCCGCCCAATATCCTGCGGAATGACTTCTATTTTAGGCAAATTTTCATCAATAATCAATTCATAATCCGCATTAAACTCTTTGTCTTTTGCTCTCAATCCATGATATGAAAGTCTTAAATATTCATCCGCCAATTTATTAATATTGGTCAATTCCTTGACGCCTGTGCTTGCACGTGAGTGTTCGAGCATACCTTTCACAATGCTGCTTGCCCGTTTGCCGTGGTGGTTGATTTTCTCTTGGTTTTGAGTTAAATCAACCATTAATTCTTTCATAAACTCTTTGTTTATGGGTTCTTTATCCATTTCTTCATTGAGGTCTTTTGCTAAATCCACACTCAATTCCGAGAAATTATTGACGAAGTTCAAAGGGTTTTGTATTTCATGGGCGATGCCTGCGGTGAGTTCGCCGAGGGATGCGAGTTTTTCAGATTGAATCAATTGATTTTGCGTGGCTTTCAATATATTTAAAGACTGATTCAATTCAGAAGTCCGTTCTGTCACTTGTTTTTCAAGCGTTTCATTTTGCGTAGCGAGAATTTGTTGTTTTTCTTGTTCGTGTTCAATCGCTTTATTCTTCAATTGCTCATTTTCAACCAATTGTTTACTCAATGCTTTATTGGTTTCATTGCCTTCAATTCCCATAAAAAGCGATAAACCAATGGGTGTTGAAATAGCGCCTAAATTAAAAACCACATCGAACAAATAAGGTGAAATAGCATAATTAAAAATTTTGTACCCAGTAATAAGTGAAACAGAATAGTTCAGAAAGAGTACTGCTGTTATAACGCATACTGTACCGAAAAAGGCAATCATAATGGTAACACCTAATATCCCAAAACCTTTAATCTCCTTTTTTAAACCTATTCGGGTCAATCGAAACATAATCATAAAACTAAAAATAGAGCCAATTAAGATTAAAATAGGTAGCCAAGGGATGCCGCCATAAGTAAAACTGGATACGAACATGCTGACAAGTTGAAGAACAACAAAAGCATAGTAATAATTATCTAATCGCATTTTTGCCATTCGATAAAAAGCACTAACCAATATACATGCCCCAATGAAATAAGAATATATGCCAATGTTCAAATTAAAATAGCGGTATTCAACTGAAAATTGATTTTCCCCAATAATTTTAAAAATATATATAAAAGTAAATGTCAAAAAACCAATCGCTAAAAGGAGATGGGTTTTATTGCTTCTTTGATAAAAATAAAAAGCCAAGTGAAGGACAAAAAGCATAAAGAAAACAGCGATTCTAAAAATGTCTATGCCTGTGTAATAGACGCGAAAATCCCTTTGAGCATTGAGTGTCAGCACTAAATTGAGAAGAGTGGCATTAAATAAACGATTTTGTGTTAAAGTAAAATTATTTGTATAATGGATATTAGGCTGCAACGCATACCTAACAGCTAAATGGTATTGTCCAATAGAATCGGCAGGAAAGAGAATAGGAATCTGCAAAGGGTCATACGCTTTGACTTTTGTAGAATCCGTATCCAAATGACCAAATTGATGAATTAAATGCCCATTTAAGTAAATTTCAGATG
>JAYVFS010000262.1:0-2998 GCA_043772905.1 Saprospiraceae bacterium
GTCTCAAGACGGTGTTTTTACTTTGCAAAAAGAGGCACTTTCTAACGACTTCTTCGTCAACTTGCTTAACTTGAGTACGACTTGGCGAGCAACTTCGGATGCAGAGGATGTGTTTGAAGGTCGTGATCGGACGACAGGTTTACGCAAGTGGACTGGCACACGAGTTGACCTTATTTTCGGTTCAAACTCTGAACTTCGAGCGATTGCTGAAGTTTATGCATGTAGTGATGCTCAAGAGCGTTTCGTGCAGGATTTTGTAGCGGCTTGGACGAAAGTGATGAATCTTGACCGTTTTGATGTGGCTTAAATTAGAATAGTTAAAGAAGTATAATGCTCAAAAAGCCTTGAAAACGTTTGTTTTCAAGGCTTTTGAGGTTTTATACTGAGGGGGTGCGTTTTCCTTTTATTTTGTTGGTTTGGAGACTACCGACGAGCCATCCAATCGTCATAAGTCATTTCAAACTTAATTTCACCTTTTCCGTGCGTCCCGATTTCTTTCCAGCCCGCTTTTCTATAAAATCTTTCAGCCCTTGTCATGGGAGAAGTGCTTAACCACACATTTTCTTTTGTTTGTTCAAAATACCAGTCAAGCATAATGTCGTGTAATTGTTGACCAATGCCTTGCTTTTCAAATTCAGGTCTTAAAAACAAAGCCCAAATATTATTGTCTTTCAAGTCTGCGATTGAAAAACCAATAATTTCATCGTCCATTTCACACACCCAACCTTTTCCTCGGATGGTTATAAATGTCTTACAATCTTCGTCCGTTACCAAGTTAGGGTCAGACAAAGTATTTTCCGTTACAGAATTTCTGACTGATTGAATTTGTTGTATATCTTCAATTTTGGCTTTTCTAATAATCATTTTTTGTCAATTTTTATCCAAAGCTAAACCAAAAAGCCCTGTAAAACAAACGTTTACAAGGCTTTTACTTTGTCTTTCAGAAGGAATACTGAGGGGGCTTTTGCTTTTATTTTGCGGGTCGGGAGACCCGCTTGATAGTGAGTTCTGTCGGGAGACAGAACCCAGCGCCGCCGTTCGTTGGTTTAACGCTGGGGCTTGTTTGAAAAGAACATCCTGTGCCAGCTGGGGCTTGCGCGTTGCGTGAAACGCATGAAGAAGTCGGCATTCCGCCCGAAACAGTCAATATTATTGGCAAAATGACGGATTTATACATTCCAGTAAGTAATTTTCATGTGCATCCATTTATTGGTTGGACTGCGCAACAACCGCAATATCAAAAACAAGTAACCGAGGTGAAACACATCATCGAAGCCCCCCTCAGTCTGTTGAAGAATCCTGACAACCAAAAGAGTATAGATTTGCATGTTCGAGGCATGCATCTGCCCGATGTGCCGTATTTTGATGTCTGTGGCAAAGTTGTTTGGGGAGCAACGGCGATGATATTGTCAGAGTTTTTAGAAATGGTGATTTAGATTTTAGTTAATGTGCAGTCAATATCCATACTTTTTTGGAAATGTTAGACGTTGGCTTATATCTGGTATTTTAATATTCTATAAAATCATTGTTATTGGCGGCAAATAAATACCCAACAATCGCCTGATTTTGATTTTGTATTTTATCATTTACAGATGTATTTTCACTTATTCCTTTTACCAAAAACCGTATTTATGCTATTTATTAAACAGGTTCTCACTGTTCTGCTATTCGTATGCTTCATTGTTCCTATTTTTAGTCAAATCTCACCGCCTGACTTAAACAGCGATATTGCATGGGACGAAAACGCCGTGACAGCAGGCAATCAGCAGACTTATGCCAACAAAACGGCTATTGAAAATGCGTTCAACAATGCACGGCGCAAAGAAGAAACGCAAAAAAGCCTAACCGCAAATGCACTTGGCACGCTCTCCTTGCCCAGTAATTTCACATCGCTGAGCGAGGACATCCAAGCCTTTATGTTGCTCAATTTCGAGCGGACTTGTCGGGCAGGTGTCTCTTATTCGGGCACAATCGCTTCGGGTTTGCCTTTAGAAGCCATTGAAAATACGATTGATGGCGTTTCGCAAGCACATATGAATTGGCTGATTGCCAATAATGCGTGGTCGCATACAGGCGCGGGTGGCTTGTCGCCTTTTCAGCGTATTGACAATGCCATTGGCACTTCGTGCCGACAATTCATTAGTTATGGCGAAAATATCTCTCTTTTTGGCAGTTCTTCGGGCATTCCGCCCCTGATTGTCGCACAATCTATGTACCTCTATATTTATGCGGATGCGGGTAGTGCATGGGGGCATCGGCGGGCTTGTCTCTATCAAGGGTTCAACAACAACCGCAATTCAGCCACCAGTGAAGGCTATTTTGGTTGGGCATCGGGTGGCAGGAGTAATGGCACTTACAACCCTGTTGGTTGGGGTTTAGCCTATCAATATGCAACCGTGATGAACTTTTTTGACCCTGTTGCGACGGGTTGTTCTTTTGTTGTACCTGTCGAATTGCTCGTTTTTGATGCCAAAGGCGCACAAAATGGCATCGAATTGTCTTGGACAACGGTTTCGGAGATAAATCTGGATGGTTTTGACATTGAACGGTCAGAAGATGGGACTCATTTTTCAACGATTGATTTTGTCGCGGCGCAAGCAAAATCAAAGAGTGAAAAGACAGTCTATTCATTTTTAGACCCCTCAGTAAAACCGCATCTCGTTTATTTTTATCGCCTGCGCATGGTTGACAACGATGGTGAATCCAAATATTCGCCGTTGCGCTCTGCGATACTGAGGGGGGACAAATCAGGCGTTCAAAACTACCGCATTTCGTCAAACCTATCAAATGGTACATTTTCTGTCGAAAATTTGGCTTACGATGCGCATGAGTGGACCATTCAGTTTTTTGACATTTCTGGAAAACTCATTTTAGCAAAAAAAGTAAGCATGGAAGCGGGTGCAAAACAGGACTTGCCTTTGCCCGCAAACCTCCTTTCAGGCTTGTATTTGGTGCGCATAGGTGATGCGCAGTCGTCAAAAACAGAGAAAATTGTTTT
>JAYVFS010000263.1:0-8565 GCA_043772905.1 Saprospiraceae bacterium
GGATGTTTTTGCTTTTTTTTTGCAAAAAAAACAGCAAAAACATCCAATTTTCCGTCTACTATACCTGTGCCACCTGTGCCACCTGTGCTACTCGACCAGGTTATTATTTACACGTTACCTAATCAAAAATGATGGTTTTATTCCCACTCACAAAAACGCGGTCGTCAAAAACCAATTTCAAAGCCTTTGCTAAGGTGATTTTTTCGACATCACGCCCCATCTGCGCCATCTCTTGCGGTGAATGTGAATGGTCAGTTGGTATGACTTGTTGCTTAATAATCGGTCCTTCATCGAGGTTGTCGTTGACAAAATGAGCAGTTGCGCCAATGATTTTTACGCCCCGCGACCACGCCTGACGATAAGGGTTTGCACCAATAAAAGCAGGTAAAAAGGAGTGGTGTATGTTGATAATCCGATTATTATAATGTTCAACAAAAGTAGATGTGAGGACACGCATATATTTTGCTAAGATGAGATAATCGGGTTTTAGCTCACTTATTTTTGATAACACTTCCGCTTCATGTTCCTCTCTCGTTTTATCTTCGTGGGAAATATGAAAAAACGACAAACCGAATTGTTCTACGAACCCCCTCAGTATATCGTGGTTGCCGATGACAGCCAGAACCTCAGCGTTCAATTCGCCAAATTGATTCCTAACGAGCAGCTCGCCAAGCACATGATGCTCCTTAGTGACCAAAAGTACAACCCGTTTTTTGCGATTTTCTGAAATTTGAATATGGGCATCGGCGGGTAAAATACCTGATAAACCGTTGTGAATGCGGGCAATATCCATCGTGCCGTCAATTTCAGTCCGCATAAAAAAGCGACCTGTTGTGGTTTCCACAAATTCATGGTTGCTGATGAGGTTCAAATCGTTGTGGTACAAAACGCCCGAAACTTTATGTACCAAACCTTTGGCATCGGAGCAATCTATTAATATTGTATGCGTCATTTTTTATATTGTTGTATTGCTAAATTGTAGTATAGTTGTATGGTTAAATTGCTATATTGCTGAAATATAGTATTGTTGATTAGCATTTTTTAAACAATATAGTTATACAACAATACAGCCATTTTGCCGGTTAATTCGAAATATTGACGGCGAAATTAAACCTTGTTTTCTAAATAGAGTCAAAAAATTAAAATCAGTCAAAACGTGAAGGAACAATTTTCAGACGAATACATTATGGAACTGTTGTCAAAAGACGCGACCCATGAGCGTGGGTTTCGGCTATTGATGCAGGCGTTTCAAGAGCCATTGTACCGACATGTGCGCCGAATGGTTTTTGACCATGATGATGCAAATGATGTGATTCAGAACACTTTTATCAAGGTTTTTAGAAATATTGAACGTTTTGAAGGCAAGTCGAAGCTGTTTACATGGCTTTATCGGATAGCGACTAACGAAGCGATAACGTTTTTGAACAGCCGAAATCGCAAAGAAACTGATACGATTGACGACCCTGACAACGCCCGCGTTGCGAATCAATTGAAGGCAGATACATTTTTTGATGGCGACTACATTCAATTGAAATTGCAACAAGCGATTGCGTCATTGCCCGATAAACAACGGGCGGTTTTTAACCTTCGGTATTACGATGAAATGCCTTATGAGGAAATGTCTGCCGTTTTAAAAACTTCGGTTGGTGCCCTAAAAGCCTCTTATCACCACGCCGCAAAGAAAGTTGAGGCGTTTTTTAAAGGAATAGAAATAGATTAAAAAATTCAGAAAATATGAAAAGAGAATTTGAAAAAGAACTAGAAGAACTGTCTCCCTTCCTCGCGGATTTGAAAAAACAGCGGAAAGATGAGCCGTTTAAAACACCACGTTTGTACTTCGATAATTTAGCGGATTCGGTTATTGAAAAGGCTAAAGGTGAAACAAAAACGGTAACGGCACCCCCTCAGTATAACAGCCGCCCGAGCATATCTAATCGCATAAGTGATTGGTTATTAACAGCTTTTCAACCTAAATGGGCTTTGTCTGCCTTAGCTTTTGCTTTGGTCTTGGTTGTGGGTTGGTATGCTGTCCAACAACAAAAAACGACACCGATTGATGTTGAGCAGCCTGTCGTTGTAACGCACGAAGCAGCACAAAACTACGTCAAGGAAAATATTGAAGATTTCAATGAGGAGGAAATTGCAACAGCTTTTGAAGAACCTAAAATGATTGAGAAAGTAGCAAAATCGTTAGACACCGAAACGACAAATGTTACCCCCTCAGTACCAAAGCTCGAAAAAGTGCCAACGCACCCACAATCGGGTTTGACAGAAGCAGAAATTGAACAATATCTATTAGAAAATTTGGATGAACGAGATATATATGCCTTGGGAAATATATAATTATTGATTTTAAAATTTAAAAAACAGGAACATGAAGAAGATATTTTTTGCCTTAGCTTGCCTCATTATGGCAGCAAATTTAATGGCGCAGCCGAATCAAAACCGTATGAAAGAACGGGTGGAAGCACAGCGCATTGGGTTCATCACGCAGCGTGTGAGCTTAACACCCGAAGAATCGCAGCAGTTTTGGCCTATTTACAATCAATATACGGACAAAATGCAGCAAATCAGAAGTTCTATTAAAATGGAAAAAACGTTTGACGACATGAGCGATGCCGATGTTGAAAAAATGATAATGGCTCAAATGGACAAAGAATCGCGTGCTTTGGATTTGCGTAAAGAATATTATCAAAAATTCAAAAAAGTTATTTCAGTTAAAAAAATTGCTAAACTTTATAAAGCGGAGCAAGATTTTAAAGGCGAAATGCTGAAACAATTACAAGAAATGCGGCAAATGAAAAAAAATATGCGGGAAGAAAAGAATTAATTGATAATGGATAATAATTGCGCTTACTTTAATTTAACTACTTTTTTAAACGCTAATTGTGTTTATTATCAATGAGTTTAAAATTGATTTAGTCAATTAGAAATTTGTACTAAAAAAGAATAGAATCATGTTAGTTAAACATGATTCTATTCTTTTTTAGTACAAATTTATATTGAAATAGTGCTTTTTATTAACGTTTTTATAATTTAGATTCTTTCACTTCGTTCAGAATGACAAAAAAAACGATTGAAAATTGTATAACCGTTTATAGAATTTAAATAAAACTAAACAACTTTAAAAATCTACTTTAAGGCAATAGAAACCATTGTTGTCGTCCAAGCTTGCGCTTTATCAGAAAATAAAATTTTTGTCTTTGCCCATGTTGTTTTAAACAATTCAGAATCTCGATAAGCATTTAAAGACGCTTCATTCTCCCAAAAACTAAGCGTAAAAAAAACATGAGGCGTTGTGGTATCGCGCAACAATTCGAGGTGCTGACAGCCGTTTCGTTGACGAATTAAATGTTTTGAATCCTCAAAAATAGTTAGAAAATCGTCGGTTTTGTCCGATTGAAAGGTGAGTTTAACGAGCCTTTTTATCATTTTTAAGTATTGTGTCGTGTGTAACAAGACGTATGACTCTGGACACACCACTTGTCAATGAAAATCAATTTGAATTGTGTCTTCAATTTTTAACCCAAACATCTCTGCCGCTTTGCCCATATTAATAGCTACTTCGAGATAATCGGAATTAAAAAGGCACAACGTTTCGCCGATAGGCACATCGTTATAATGTTGCGAAAGCTTTAAAATAGGGTCATGCCGCTTGAAAAAGAGTTGAAATGAACGCCCACGACCGACTTTTTCAAACAATTCACGGGTTATGTTGCTCACAATATTGTCATAATGGTCAACATAAATAACTGCGCCACGTATTTGTGAAGGTGCGATAACAGGTTGAAAGGTAATGCGTTGTAAAATATCTTGAACGGGTTTTCCCAATAAATTGAGTGTAGTGCCTGATGCAAGATGACTGACAGCGTTGGCAATAGCTACGCGGACATGCTCAAAATTAAGACCGACGAAAGGGATTTCGACGATTTCAATGACTTGAGTTTGAGCCGTTAATTTTGGAAAAACAAGGGTGAAAATACCATTGTCAGGACCGATAAAAATGTGGTTTTCGTACTTAAACGCCAAAAAACGCCCACGTTCACCGCCAAAATTATTGGCACTCAAAACGTGAATTGTCCCTTCAGGAAAAGCTGCCCAAGCATTTTTTAAAACAAAAGCTGCTTGAACAATGTCGTGGTGCTTGATTTGATGAGAAATATCAACAATATTCAATGTCCGATGCCGCGACAACATCGTTCCTTTGAGAACGGGTACGTAATAGTCTTGTAAACCAAAATCTGTTGTCAGCGTGACGATTTGCATCGGGAACTTTTAGGTGTCTTTTAAAGTTTTGTCTTTGTTTTCCAAAATCATACCACTAACTGGGTCAATTTTGACACAAAAATAAAGCAGTCTTGTGGTAAAAAGGCTACTTTTGTTAATTAAATTGAGAAATCAAATTTGACCCCTCAGTATTCGCCCTAATCTTTGGCTTAAAATTTGATTTAAAAATTTTAAATTTGTGTTTTTCAAAGTATTATAAATAGGGTATTTTTAACATTCTAACTACGTTAAAGAGGTAAATTTTTGAGCGAAATTATTTTAACCATCAGTGGTGTTGACTTATTGGCCCTTTTCGGCGAAAACAACGCCAAATTGAATCTCGTCCGCAAGGCTTTTCCTGATGTGACCATTACGTCACGCGGTTCAAACCTTAAAATCAAAGGCGACAAGACGAATGAGACGCAAGCCGTCAAAGACATCGTCGAAAAAATGGTGCGGATGCTCCGTGACCACAAAGAACTGTCTATGCATACAGTCGAAGACATTTTGGCAGGCGAAAACCCGCATGATGTGCGCCTGTCGCAATCGAGTGTCGGCAATTCGACGATTGTGCATGGTAAAGATGGCACACCGATTCGGGCAAAAACCCGAAATCAGAAGAAATTGGTGGATGCTATTGAAGCCAATGACATCGTTTTTGCAGTCGGTCCAGCAGGTACAGGTAAGACCTATACGGCTGTGGCAATGGCTGTGCGTGCGCTGAAAAATCGGACAGTGAAAAAAATCATCTTAACGCGTCCTGCGGTCGAAGCAGGTGAAAACTTAGGTTTTTTGCCCGGTGACTTGAAAGATAAAGTTGACCCTTATTTGCGTCCGCTTTATGACGCACTCGATGATATGTTCCCTGCCGACAAACTCGCACAGTTTATGACGAACCGCGTCATCGAAATCGCTCCGTTGGCGTTTATGCGTGGAAGGACGTTGAACGATGCGTTTATCATACTCGATGAAGCGCAAAACTCGACACCGCAACAGATGAAAATGTTTCTCACACGTTTGGGACCCACTGCCAAATGTGTGGTGACAGGTGACTTGACACAAATTGACTTGCCATGGAATGTAAAGTCTGGTCTGCGTCAAAGTATCGAAATTTTGCAAGGCATTGAAGGCATTGCACAAGTGAAGTTGACAGTCGAAGACGTTGTCCGTCATCGTCTCGTTAAAGAAATCATCAAGGCTTATGACTATGACGATGAATATCGAAAAGCGATGAAAGAAGCCGAAAGAAATGGTAAAACGCTTGACGTAAAACCAGTCGAACCTTTTGTTGAAACGCCGGCAAATGGTTCTGAATCAAAGATTTAGATATGTTTTATAATTAAAACATACGATACATTCGAGCGTTGATTGGTTAAATTCAAGTATCGGATATTTTAAAAATATCCGATACTTTTGAATGAAAAAAAACAACTGATTCGCGTTCGAATGTAAAGTATTGCGACTTTAGACGCTGAAATTTAAGCATAACCACCCCCTCAGTAAAAAGCGCATTTTATACTGCTTTTCGATTATTTTTCTAATTTCGCACTATGAAAATCGCTGCCCAATTCCTATCCGTTATCGCACATCCATTGTTGATGTTGACTTATATGTTGCTGCTGCTGCTTTTGGTCAATCCTTACTTGTTTGGTGTCAACAGCATCAGCGATTTAGAAAGTAAAAAACTAATTTTGTCGGTCTTTTTTACCTCCTTTTTACTACCTGCTATTGCCATATTTTTGATGTATAAATTAGAACTTATTTCAAGTTTGGATATGCGCAACAAGCAAGACAGAATTGGTCCGTTCATCGTCACAGGTATTTTTTACTTATGGGTTTTTCAAAATGTGTTGCGCAATAACGACATGCCAACGGCTTTTCTTATCGCTGTTTTAGGTGCCACATTGGGTCTTTTCCTTTGCTTTTTGATAAATTTATTCTTTAAAATCAGCCTACATGCAACAGGTATCGGTGGCTTTATCGGTATGGTTTTGATAACTATGTGGCTCTATAGTTATGGTACTTTTGAAATGTGGGTGCCTTTTTTAGGCTCATGTAGTATCAGTCTTAATTTGGTTTTGATGCTTAGTTTACTGATTGGCGGCATGATTGGTTCGGCACGTTTGGGGCTTGGGGCACACAGTTCGAAGGAACTTTATACAGGTTTTGCATTGGGGCTTTTGTGCCAATTCATTGCTTTGAAAATTCTAATTTAAAAAAAGTGATTGTTTATAAAGAGACCACTAATTGAACGAATCAATCAGTGGTCTCTCAATAATAGCTATCAATAATCTTTGGAAATGATGAAAGTTAAAGGATAAATTTGCAAAACATTGATTTCCAAGGACTTTACAAATTCATCATTCATCATTCATCATTCATCATTCATAATTCATAATTCATAATTTATCATTCATCATTCCTATTCAACGGTTTTTCAACAAGCCTAATAAGTACTCGCCATAGCCGCTTTTGATGAATTTATTCCCCAATTTCTCCAATTGTTCATCGTTGATAAAGCCCATTTGCCAAGCAATCTCTTCGATACAACCAATTTTCAAGCCTTGACGGGCTTCTATGACTTCAATGAATTGTCCTGCTTGTAGCAACGACTCATGCGTTCCAGTATCCAACCAAGCTGTGCCACGACCTAAAACACGGACTTGCAACTTGCCATGTTCCAAATAATAGCGATTGACATCAGTGATTTCATATTCGCCACGTGGTGACGGTTTGAGGTTTTTAGCGACTTCTACAACAGAATTGTCATAAAAATATAAACCAGGGACGGCATAATTCGACTTCGGTTTTTCAGGTTTTTCCTCAATCGAAAGGGCTTTAAAGTTTTTATCGAATTCGACAACGCCATAACGATCAGGGTCAGCAACATTGTAAGCGAAGACAATACCGCCTTCGGGATTGTTACATTTGCTCAATTGTTCGCCCAAACCATCGCCATGAAAAATATTGTCGCCCAATATCAAAGCCGCACTGTCACCACCAATAAATTCCTCGCCGAGCACAAAGGCTTGTGCTAAACCATTGGGATTGTGCTGCACTTTGTAGTGAAAATTCATACCTATTTCCTCCCCAGAGCCAAAAAGTTTTTCAAAATTAGGCAAATCGTAAGGCGTTGAGATAATCATCACGTCCCGGATGCCCGCCAGCATCAATGTACTGAGGGGGTAGTAAATCATCGGTTTGTCATAAACCGGCATCATTTGTTTACTAACGGCTAAAGTCAAGGGGTAAAGGCGTGTGCCAAGTCCTCCTGCGAGAATAATTCCTTTCATTAATTTGTAATTAGTTACTGGTTATTAGTTATCGGTTGATTGGGGATTGGTTATTAGGGATTGGTTACTGGTAGATTAGTTTATAGTAACCAACCCCTAATAACTAATCCCCAATCAACCAGTCCCCAACTTAGTAATGTACATATCTATAAAGCAAAAGTTTTATGCGCATGACCAATTCAGCGGGTTTAAAAGGGAATGTGACAAAATCATCGGCGCCAGCTTCCATGCCTTCTAAAACGGCTTCTATATCGCTTTCTATTTCTGTTACTAAAATAATGGGAATAGAATGACCTAAGTCCTCACGTATTAAGCCAATAAAACTCGGCAACCTAAAACCTTCAACATTGATACTTGTAATGATAATATCGGCATGACCTGCGTGAATATGGCTCAAAGCATCGTTGGCATCCCGCGCAGCAATGACCCGATAACCGTACTTTCGCAAGCGGTAATCAAGCGCATTGTTGAGAATAGAACCCAAACCACAGAGTAGGACACGCATATTTTAAGCCATTCAGTTATTAAAATCCTATTGAATATCAAGGGCAAAGGTAAAATTTTCTTGTGTATCATTGTCAAAGGCATCGTTTAGATGGTTTTTAAATCATAAAATTTTTCAAACCCTTTCTGCCTATGTACACAAAGAACAATGCCAAAAAATAGCGAATTACCGAGTTACCGATAATTCGCTATTTTACTGAGGGGGTTAAATGTGTTTGCAGAAACTCATTACAACGGTTTCGTTTTAATTCAATTCAATCTGTTCTGTAAAGTTTCTGTTGCCTTCAAAGAAGAAGTTGAGATAATAAAGCCCTCGTGGTAAATTGCCGGTATCAAATGAAAGGATGTTGTTATTTCTATGCGTATCGGCATTCAATGAGCCATTCGCATTGTACATACGCACTATGCCTGGGCGCGCAGCACTGACCAAAGTGACTTTTTTGAGTGCATCCATCGCTAAAATATCGCTACTGATAATACTCGTTGCGGGATTGGGTGATGC
>JAYVFS010000264.1:0-27823 GCA_043772905.1 Saprospiraceae bacterium
TCGTGCAAGGATTTATATCCGACCAATGCAGCTATCATTACGGCTGCACAAAATGCTTTCGGGCTAGTGGGTATCGGCGCAGGTGGAACAACCACAGGAACAGTTTATCAGCAGGACTTACAAGTTAATCCAGGTTCGGATTGGGTTATTTATGTCAGTAATGACCAAAACAAACTGCAATTAACGAATGGTACAGGTTCGACTGTTCAGACATTGAGCAGCCGTGGCATCGCCAACAAGCCCAGTGTTTCAGACAATGGTAAATACATCTTTTACATCGGTCGGGACAAAAAAATGTACCTCACAACACTTAATTGGAGTACAAATCCACCAACAGTGACCGATGTTGCGATACAAACCGACCCAATTTGGAACAATATAGCTGTTTCAAGAGACGGTAGTAAAATTGCTGCGAATGATGGCACAGATACATTGTGGTTATACTCATTTGTAAAAAGTGAATGGAATTATTATAAACTCTTTAATCCAACTTTTACGACGGGCGTAAATGCAGGTGCTGTAAAATATTCAGATGCGCTCGAATGGGATCATTTTGGTACATCCGTTCTTTATGACGCATACAATAGTATCAGTGGTCAAAACGGTGATAAGATTGAATATTGGGATGTCGGCTCTATTGACATTTGGTCAAACCAAACAAATAACTGGGCTGCTACGCCTCGAATTGAGAAATTGTTCACCGATTTGCCTGAAAATACAAGTATTGGCGACCCAACTTATGCCAAAAACTCGCCTTATATCGTCGCTTTCGACTTTTTGGACGACACCGACCCGAATAAAAGGGAATTTTATATTTTGGCTGCCAATACCCAAACAGGTGCTGTTACTCAGGCTGGAACAGGTATTTATCAAAATAATACGGTTGGATATCCGAGTTATTCACGTACCGACAACCGTATTTTGTTTACAAATGAAGACACAAATGGGGCTTCGCGTCTCGGCATCGTTAATTTAGCAAGCGATAAATTGGAGCCAAGTGGCACGCCAACTGTCTTCAAAACCGACGCTTTGTTTGGCAATTGGTTTGCCAATGGCACACGTGTATTGACTTCGATTGGAGAGTTGGATAAAGCGGCAATAGTAATTTCACCCAATCCTTTTACGGATTATGTACGTGTCAATATTAAATCTGAAACAACCGAGAATGGTAAGGTAGAAATCTATGATTTGTTGGGTCGCACCGTGAAAACGACACCCCTCAGTATAAACGCTGGTCAAAACGGTGTTTCGCTCGAAACGCATACTTTGCAAGCGGGTACTTATCTACTTAAAATTTCTATTGGTGATAAATCGCGGACGACTAAGATTGTGAAATTCTAATTATTTTTTTGTCATTCTGAACGCAGTGAAAGAATCTAAATTATTTAAAATCAATGATTTATACAGATTCTTTCACTGCGTTCAGAATGACAAAAAAACTACTTTCTCCAAGTAAGCGTATTGATATTATTCCCCACCTTTCGACCAATAGCCAACCCTTGTACATTGTCTTGCGGTGTATGAATCCCACCAAGAATCCTTGAATAGCCACATTCCTCTGCCATTTCTGAAAAAGTATTAAATTTACGAGGCTTAAAATCTACTTTTTGAGCCGTATCTCGTTCCCGATTTTCGTGCGTATTGTCCGTAAAAGGGAAAGGTTCACCATAAATACTCGTCAAAACAACAGCAGCAGCAGCAGCTTGTGTCGAGTGTCCCGAAGAAAACGAAGGGAACGGCGGCTCTGGCCAATATTGGACAAACGTACCGTCTATATTGTCGCGCACATAAGTCGAAGGACGTTCACTAAAATAAGTGAATTTAGCTTTCCAACAATTGATAAACGCATCAGCCGTAGCCAAACCGACCCGTGCATAAGTTTCAGCAGCCACAGTCAAATTGGCTTTTGCCGTTTTAATAGCGATTGTCCCCAGATTGTAGGAGTGACCTGGCGGGGAATAAACTTCTGATGGATCATCGCTCCACCATGCACCAATCTCACGTTCTTCTTGTGTTAAGGTGAAGTTTTTAGCATAAACCTCTAAAAATTGGGCATAACACTGTGAAAACCGATCGGTTGAGTAAGGAATCATCACGGGAACAGGAATCATGGCATCTGTTGCGACAAAAGTGCGGTTGCTGCCCCAATAGGGGTGCAAAGGCAGTTGCGATTTCGACTGGCTTTTTTTAGGCGGTTGCCATTTACCCGCGCCTGTAGGAATGACAAAATCTGTTGGAAAATTCTTCAAATAACCCTCAAAACCGCCATCAACCGTTGACCACAAATAGATGACACCCGCCACATTTTGCCCAAATAACTTTGACCGTTCTACCACATCAGCCGCTTCTTGCGCTGAGTATTGTTTTTCCAACGCCGCTTCCAATGAGTCCACGCTTTGTTTTTGAGCAACGCTAAGGGCAAACAGTTTTTTTATCATCACCGCTTGTCCAGCATTAAGAGCCAACTGCCAATTATAACGTTTGTCACTTTCAATTTGAGGCACAAAATCGAGTTTATTGAGCTGTTTTGCTACGGATTGATGCGTTTTGCTGCTTTGTACGACACTTTCGTACATTGTCAAACCGAGATAACCTAAGCATCGAGAAGCATAAGTTGGTGAATTACTAGGCAGCCTATAAAGTATCTTTAAAGTCATATCTCCCCATTTCGTAGCAGCGTCGGGGCTATCCACATCGCTTGAAGAAGCAGTTTCTTCCAATTTATCAGGCTTGCAACTGCTTATGAAAAGAAAGAAACTGAACAGGCTGGACACACATAAAAATCGAAAAAAAACTTTCATAGAATTATCATTTAGATGTTCAAATAAAATCGCGTTGGTCTGTTCGATATTAAGAAATCAAAATTACGGCTAAAAGGGTTTGCAATTCAGCATTTAACGTATATTTTTTCAAAAAATAGCTAATATACTGAGGGGTAGGCTTCTCAATAAAATGTACTTTTACGGACTTATTCATCAAAAATCAAAACCAATCCAATATGAAAAACCAACATTGGCTCATCATTTTTACGCTTCTTCTAAGCAATTTTGCTTTAAATGCCCAAATCAAAAAAGCACCGCCACGTGCCGAAGGTGATGGACCTTGGACACAACTCATCATCAGAGGCGTGACCCTCATCAATTCCACAGGTGCGCCACCGATTGGCCCCGTGGACATTGTTGTAGAAAAAAATCGAATAAAAGCCATTGAAGTCGTCGGTTTTCCAGGCGTTCCCATTGATTCGGCACGACGACCTAAGCTGAAAACAGGCGGCAAAGAGCTCGATTGTACAGGCATGTACCTGATGCCAGGCTTTATAGATATGCACGGACACATCGGCGGCAAGGCGCAAGGCACAGATGCCGAGTACGTTTTCAAACTCTGGATGGGGCATGGCATCACGACCATCCGCGACCCTTCGGCTGGTAACGGCTTAGATTGGACGCTCGACCAAAAGAAAAAATCGGCTGCCAATGAAATCACCGCGCCACGCATTTTGGCATACACCGCCTTCGGCATGGGTAGCGAAGAACCCATTACAACCGCTGAACAAGCCCGTGCTTGGGTGCGTAAAAACAAGGAAAATGGGGCAGATGGCATCAAATTTTTTGGCGCAAACCCAGAAGTTATGTTTGCTGCCCTTGACGAAAATAAAAAATTAGGCTTGCGTTCAGCCTGTCATCATGCTCAAATGGACGTTGGGCGTTGGAATGTTTTGAAGTCTGCAAAAGCAGGTTTGACCTCAATGGAGCATTGGTACGGCTTGCCAGAAGCTCTTTTTGATGACAAAACGGTGCAAAACTACCCCCCTCAGTATAATTACCAAAACGAAGGCGATCGTTTTGGCGAAGCAGGAAAATTGTGGAAACAAGCCGCAAAACCGAACTCGCCGCGCTGGAATGCCGTCATGGATTCGCTTTTGAAATTAGATTTTACGCTCGACCCTACCTTTAATATATACGAGGCAAACCGCGATGTCATGCGCGCTCGCACAGCCGAGTGGCATCCGCTTTATACGATTCCGAAATTGTGGCAATTTTATCAACCGAGTCGCATTTCACACGGTTCTTATTGGCACAAATGGGGTACAGAAGAGGAGGTCAATTGGCGTGAAAATTACTTGCTTTGGATGCAATTTATCAATGAATACAAAAATCGAGGTGGGCGTGTCACTGTTGGAACGGATTCCGGTTTTATTTTTCAACTCTACGGTTTTGCCTATGTCCGCGAGTTGGAATTGCTGCGAGAAGCGGGTTTTCATCCTCTCGAAATCATTCGTTCTGCTACTTTAAACGGTGCTGAAGCTTTGGGTTTAGACAAGGAAATGGGTTCTGTGGAAGTCGGAAAATTGGCAGATTTTGCCATTATTGACCAAAACCCCTTAGAAAACCTACAAGTTTTGTACGGCACAGGAGCGATTAAATTGGATGAAAACAACCAAGTTGTCCGTGTCGGCGGCATCAAATACACCATCAAAGATGGAATCGTTTATGATGCTAAAAAACTCTTGGAAGATGTGCGTAAAATGGTAGAAAAAGAAAAAGCGGATAATCCGAAATGGCAGTTTAAGCAGCCTGGGATGAAGTAAATGCGCTTAAAGGTATCGGATATTTTGAAATATCCGATACCTCCCCCCCTCAGTATCAAAGTTTATAAATCACATAGGTATCATTTTCAGCGATTCTTTTAAACTTCAAATCCACATTTTTATAAGTAACAATATGCGTAATGTGTTGATTTTTAGCAAATTTTTTAAAATCCTCTGTTCGCAATTCTTGAAAATGGTAATTCGCTAATTGTGTCAGATGATAACCTTTCAGGCGGTCTTCAAGACTTATTTTATACACCTGTTGAATCCGATTATACCATTCCACAAAAGCCGCTTGGCGGTGATTCGTCGCTTTGTAATCCACATAACTCGACCTTTCGCTCCAATAACGGAATTCAGATAGGTCTGATAGTATCAAAAATAAGGCATCGGGCGACGTTTTTTCTTTAGCCAATTTTGAAATATTGACTTCTGGACTCTCTGTTTTAAAAAAAGGAAAATCGTAGTCTTTATTTTTTAAAAGACGAAATTGTGGCATCATAAAAATAACGGACAATAGGCTCAATGCGATTAAGGTATTTAAAATCAAATGTTTAGGTTTAAAAAGCATTTCATATAAATAACTTTTGTCCATCAATTTTTTAATCAATGTGAAGCTTATCATAAACGAAAACATTTTGATCCAAACCATTGTCGAAAACCACTGCATACTGAGGGGGGTTGGATTTTTAAAAATATAAATACCTACCATATAAACAACCACCCCTGCTACAATCCACCGAAATATATACCGAAATGTATCTCCCGCCACTCGCCAACCAATATAAAATGGCAATGCCAAAATTAACCAATTTTTCAATGGGAAAGCATCTGGAAAATAATGATGCGCTGCGCGAAACCGTATAATGTCCAAAAACTGTTGATTATTCACACTGCCCGCATCAAATCCGGTTTTGATTTTATAAATAAAAAAAGCCGCTGTAAAGAGATATAAAGCGTTGAAAACCAACAAACTAATCAAGTTTACAGCATTTTTTCCAAGCACACGCATCGTCAAAAAGGACAAATTGATGAGCAGCCACAACTGTACACCAATGAGTGGGTGCACATAAGTCATCAGCATCAAAAGCACATAGGTCGGCAATGCCTCACCGCGTATTGCAAACACAAATACCCAGACACCCATAACTTGCGCCACATAACTCGGCAAAAAAGCATTGTAATACAATTCATTTCCGCCTAAATTGACCCCATACAAGACCATCACAGGCATGAGAACAGCAAGCCATCGCCCCCCCTCAGTATCCAAGCCTTCTTTAGCCAACCGATAAAGCCCGAGAATTAAAAGCATAGTAGCGCCAAAATGCAATCCAAAAGCTGCCCAATCCATCTTATCACCAAACAAAGACATGAACGACGAAAAGGCATATCGTTCATTTGGCACCCACGATGCAATGCTTTGGATATAAAAATCGGAAGGATATAATTGATTGTCAATCAAGTATTTAGCATAGGGCAACATCTCCGATTGGTCTCCAGAACCAAACGTGTAACCATGTCGAAACAACAGCAAAAGGGTGCAAGCCAAGCAGCCCAAAAAAATTCTAAGTGAAGGTTTCCGCATTTTTTGGTTTTCTTTGTCATTCAAAAAACGCTCAAATTTAGCTTGAAATCTTTAAAAAGTACGGGTCTTGCTGTCGCCGTCAAAATATTAAACAATCCGAGTGCTTTGACACTGCTGTTTTTTGCCTTCGTTGCGTGGGCAACGTGGGCTGTGCGCGGGCATTTTTTCTTTTGGGACACCGTTCAATTGGCTTCACAACATGCTGATTTTTTTTATCAAAACAACTTTTCGACCTTTCTTTTACCCGACGATATGGACTCGGGGCATCCGCCAACTTTTGGTTTTTATCACGCTATTGTTTGGAAAATATTGGGTAAAACATTGATAAACAGCCATTTAGCTATGTTGCCTTTTTTGTTTGCCATTATTTGGCAATCGTGGCGCGTGGGCGAAAAGCTACTTGGTGAAGGTTGGGCATACCTTTTTATGTTACTCCTTTTTGTTAATCCAGTTGTCGCCAGCCAATGCGTTTTGGTTTCACCTGATGTGGTGTTGATTTTTTTCTTTTTACTTGCACTCAATGCTATTTTTAGAGAAAAAAAAATTCTGCTCAGTTTAGCTATTCTCGGATTGGCGGCAGTGAGTATGCGCGGGATGATGGTCGTGGCAGCGTTGTTCATATTTCAATTAATGCTCATGTTCGGGGAACTTTCAAAGTTCCCCGAACGTATGGCAAATGGTACAAAACCAAAGTTCGGGAAACTTTTAAAGTATCCCGAACGTGTTCTCACGCTCTCACTCCCGTATATTTTAGGTGGTTTAACAGCACTCGTTTTTTTTATTTATCACTACATCAACAAAGGTTGGATTGGCTATCACGCAGGTTCTTCATGGGCAGAAGCATTCCAAACAGTTGATTTTAAAGGTTTTATAAAAAATATTGTTTTACTCACTTGGCGACTTATTGATTTTGGTCACCTGTTTATTGGTTTAACAACTCTTAGTTTAACCTATATTATAAAACGCACCGTGGGCAAACTGTTCCCCACAACAGTTCAACTGTGGCGATTACTACTCATACTGATTGTGGTTTTGACACCCAGCTTAATCATCTATCAAGGCTTGCTTAATCACCGGTATTTATTGCCTATTTACATCACGGGTTGTTTATTATGCGTCAAATTGATTTCAGATTTGAAAGAGGGACGGCAGCAATTAAAGATTTCAGCCATTGTTTTTTTAGGCTTGGCAAGCGGCAATTTTTGGGTTTATCCGCAACCCATTGCCACAGGTTGGGACTCAACATTGGCGCATTTACCTTATTACAGCTTACGTCAAAAAATGCTGCAATTTATTGATAATCAAACTATTAATCATTCAGAAATTGGCACAGCTTTCCCCAATTTGCGCTCTTTTCAATTAATTAATTTAAGCAATGACCCCTCAGTATCCAGCTTTGCGCGGCTTGATTTGAACAAAAATCAATACGTTTTTTATAGCAACGTGATGAATGAATTGACAAGAGAAGAACTGGATGAACTTAAAACGCACTGGCAAGTTGTCCACATACTGAGGGGGGGGCAAGTTGAAGTTATTTTGTATAAAAAATGAGTTACTCAACGACCGCGCAATCCTATCTCAATGACTTCTAAATTTTGAATTTTACTGTCCAAAATATCAAATCTTACAAGCGTTTTGACGTGATGAAAGCCCTCAATGCCGCACGCACCTGGGTTGATATGCAACAAATTGAGTTCTCTATCGGGCATAACTTTCAAAATATGAGAATGACCACAGATATATAAGTCAGGTTTTTCAGCCTTCAAAGTCGCTTTGATGCGTGCCGCGTATCTCGAAGGATAGCCGCCAATATGCGTCATCCACATTTTCATCCCCTCAGTATGCCACGTCAAAACTTCAGGATAACGTTGTCTAAGTGCTTGATTATCAATGTTTCCATAGACCGCACGAAATGGTTTGAAGGCTTCTAAAGCATCGGCTACTTCGATGCTGCCGATGTCACCGGCGTGCCAAATTTCATCTACTTCGGCGAAGTGTTCAAAGACCTTTTTATCCAAAAAGCTGTGCGTGTCACTCATTAAGCCAATTTTCATAAACTTTATTTTTTCAATAAAAATTAAGACGCTGATGGTGGAACAGCATCCTTCCATTTCCAGATATGGCGACACGCCACGCTGCGATAGGGTCGCCACGGTTCAGCGATTTCGTGTAGCCGTTTTATGAGTTCTTTACCCGTTTCTTCGACTTTATAAAGTTTAATCATGCCTTGGCGAATACCTAAATCGTCAATCGGAAAAACATCGAGGCGATTGAGGCGGAACATCAAAATCATTTGCACCGTCCACTTGCCAACGCCTTTGATTTGGGTCAATTCAGCGATGATGTCGTCATCAGTCATTGCCATCCAATCTTTCATATCTTCTTGTTTTTCAATCCAATACGAAGCAATATTACGTATATAGTTTGCTTTCTGACCTGACAAACCGACACCCCTCAGTATTTCGGTTGATAACGTTATGACGTGTTCGGGTGAAGGATTGCGCTCTGGAAAAAGGTCGAGAAAACGGCTTTCAATCGTTGCCGCCGCCTTGACAGATAGCTGCTGTGAAATGATGCTACCGAGTAAATCGGCATAAATATCATTATGTGTTTCGATTACTGGTAGCGTGATAAGTGGCAAAATGGTCGCCATACGCGGGTCGCGTGATAGGTGTGCGATAATTTCTGTTTGCATATTTTTAGAATGTTTGATTGAGAAAATAAAAGATTGAATCATTATTTTGTCTCGTTTCTCAATCTGGCACTGTTTTTTTAACTGTTAAAAGTAAAAATATTTATCGAAGCCAATTCAAATTTTTGCAAATTTGCTTTTTTTATACACATTTACTTCTTTAATCCAAACATTTAAGATGAAAAAAACATCTTTTTCAATCAGTCACGTGTCTTTTGCAACGTGCTTTTTGCTTTTTGCTTTTTGCTTTTCACCATCTTTATCATATGCCCAATCGTGGCAATCGAAAGTACACCCCTCAGTATTTACCCAATTTCAAAGTCAAACAGAAGTTGAAATTATCGTCTTGATGCGCGAACAAGCCGACGTTTCGGGCGCAGACCGTTTGGCGACAAAAGAAGAAAAAGGAACTTTTGTATTCAATATACTGAGGGGTACTGCTGAACGCTCACAAACAGGTATTCAACAATTATTGAATGCACAAAATAAGCGTTTTCAATCTTTTTGGGTTGTTAATAGCCTTTATTTGAAAGCGAATTTCGATTTAATAAAACAAATTGCAGAGCGTGATGATGTGGTGGAAGTGATGAATAATCCTCATGCCAAACTTAGTTTATTACCTGATTTGACGCTGCCACAACCTGAAGGCATCGTCATTACTTGGGGTATTAAAAAAATTCGTGCAGACAGTGTTTGGGCATTAGGTTATCGGGGACAAAACGTTGTCATTGGTGGCGAAGATACGGGGTATGAATGGACTCATCCCGCTTTGAAACCTAAATATAGAGGTTGGAACACAACAACAAGTGTGGCTGACCATAATTACAGTTGGCACGATGCCATTCACCCCGACTCCGTGACGGCATCGAATCCATGCGGAACAAATGCCGCTGCGCCTTGCGACGACCATAATCACGGCACGCATACAATGGGTACGATGACAGGGGCTTTTGATACGTTATTGATAGGTGTTGCGCCCAATGCTCGTTGGATTGGCGCGCGGAATATGGACAGAGGTGATGGCACTTTGGCGCGTTATGTTGAGTGTTTTGAGTTTTTCATTGCGCCCACCAATTTAGGAGGGCAGTTGCCAAAGCCGACCTTAGCACCGCATGTTATCAATAATTCATGGTCTTGTCCAACGTCTGAAGGCTGTAATTCGAGCAATTTTGCTGTTATGAATGCTGCCGTTAAGGCTGTTCGTGCTGCGGGCATCGTTCCCGTTATTTCGGCGGGTAATTCTGGTCCCAGCTGTTCGTCGGTCAATGCGCCGCCAGCGACTCATGCGCCCGGTTTTGCAGTAGGAGCGACACAATCGAATGATACAATCGCTGGTTTCAGCAGCCGAGGACCTGTCACAGTGGACAGCAGTAATCGTTTGAAGCCAGATATTTCTGCGCCAGGCGTTGGTGTTTATTCGAGTATCAGAAATGGCAATTATGCTAGCTACAATGGGACGAGTATGGCGGGACCGCATGTGGCAGGCGTTGTTGCGCTCATGATTTCGGCTAATCCGAAGTTAGCCGGTCAAGTGGATACGATTGAAAGTATTATAAAACGTACTGCGTTGCGCCTTACATCTGCTGAAAATTGTGGGAATGTATTAGGCACTGCCGTACCAAATAATACATACGGTTATGGTCGGATTGATGCACTGAGTGCTGTTATTGAAGGATTGAAATACAAGCCTTCGGCAATAAAAAACATTGATAATCAAACAGTTGTGCAGGTTTACCCGAATCCTTTTTCGTCCGAAATCACATTTTATACTGAGGGGATATCGGGCGAGGTTTTGATACAAATTTTCAATGCCAACGGTCAAAATGTTTATTCAAAAAAAGAAAATTTTACTTTAAAAAATAGAACCAGTTTGTCGTTACCGAATGTACCTATGGGTGTTTATTTTTATACGATTCAAAATGAAAAGGTAATTCTGACAGGGAAAATGGTGAAATAAAATATGCCTCTATTTCCAAAAAAAAAGACAAATCCAGCAACCGTTTACTTGGTTGGTGCGTTATCTAATTGTAATTTTGTGTCTTTTAAAATCGTTATTTCATTTTTTAGTTAATTAATCAACAAAGTGTCTTTTCAAGCAAGAACATATCATTCATCCATGTTTCGGAACTTCAAAGCAATTGATGCAGGGGAGTTTAGGCAGGTTGTTCGATATTATGAAAGGAATGAAAAAGCGATTTTACAACTCGAATTCGAGGAATATTTTGAAATGCTGATAGCCTATACCAACAGCTTATTTGAAATCAGCGAATACCAAAAGCATATTTTAATGGCGAATGTTGTCATTGAAACCTCAATCATGGAGAACATACAGATTGTCAATGGTCGAGAGGTTTTTCAGTCTATGCTCTTTCGAAAAGCCGCGTCACATTACAATCTTTTTGAGTATAAAAAAGCGATACATGTTTTGCGTGAATTACTTAAAATAGAACCAAATAACACAGAAAACGCCCTTTTTCTTGAACAATGCATGCGAAATGACCAACCTCAGTTGGCTCGTCGTGCAAAAGCTGTCGCTATCTTTTTATTTTTAGTGTCTGCTTTAACGATCTCAATTGAGGTTCTTTTTGTGAGAAATTTCTATCCTGAATTTACTTACTTTATCGAACTAACGCGCAATTTAATGTTCTGTTTGGGATTTTGTATTTTGATCGGAGGCATTATTTGGCACAGATGGCAAAGCCACAATGAAGTTCAAAAATTTATTCAAGAAATAAGAAAGAACAAAAAAACACAAGCTAATTAGTCGTTAATTGCAATTTTTCTTCTAAAATGGACATTTCAGTCCCTTTCATTTCTCCAATACCTCCCACAAAACCACTCATTTTTAAAATTAGTTATATTGAATAGATTAAATGTTTAATTTATTTATATAATTTTAATTTTTGGCATCATTATTGATTATTGTCTAATATGACGATAGAATTACACTGTAACCTAATAGCTTTTTTGCCGAATGAATAATTCTAAGATTATTCATAAGTTAAAAAGTATCTTTATGTTAACGATATTCAAATTGTCACAAAAAACTGTTTTTTTACACAAATTTTTCGTTCTTTTGGAATAGTATTGTAGATATACAATCAAGGTTTTAAAGAGCATAAGTAAAAGCCAACTTAAACATTGTTTTATTTATCAGTTCTCAATTAAACAGTAAAATGGTAAACACGATTCATCCTTTCAGTTCTAAACAGCATTCACCTTGTACGTCCAAGGGCGGTGGCAATGGTGGTGGCACAAATGACGGCGGCTATATTTGGGTCGGCTAAAATGCCCTGCTGTACTACTTTGACAAAAAAGTAAAAAATTTTAAAAAACAAAAAAGGTTTATTCGACATGAGTTGAGTAAGCCTTTTTACATTTGCCCTAAAAATAATGGACAATGCACTGATAATTTTCATCAAAAACCTTATAAAAGGAAAGGTCAAAACCCGAATCGCTCGGACTGTTGGCGATGATGAAGCCTTGGCGATTTACCTTCAATTATCTGAAATTACGCGTAATAATGCTTTGTTACTGAGGGGGATAAAAACGTATCTTTTTTATGATGATTTTATCGAAAAGAATGATGATTGGTCTAATGATTATTTTGAAAAACACCTTCAAACGGGCAAAGATTTGGGTGAGCGTATGCTTAATGCCTTCGATCTTGTCTTGAAAACACATACTTCTACTTGTATTATTGGCAGTGATTGTCCAACACTTTCAGTCGAAATCATACAACAATCCTTTGAGCAATTGGCTGATTATGACTCTGTTTTAGGTCCCTCAACCGATGGCGGTTATTATCTTTTAGGCATAAAAAAGGATAGATTTCAAGGAAAAAACAAGGAATTAAGCCTTTTAACAGCCCTTCATCATTTGTTTGATGATATGGTTTGGAGTACAGAACATGTGCTATCCAATACGTTAAAACGCATAGAAGAAAATCATCAAACTGTTTACCTATTGCCAGAATTGACAGATATAGATGAAGAAGCGGATTGGGTTATTTTTCAAAAAAACAGAGAATGCAACTAACTGCCTATCTACCTTAGACCCTACCTTTGCCCCATTAAACACCTAATTGTCATGTCATTAGTAAAAATATTTACGGGTTCTGCGTCCCATTATCACTCAGAAAAAATTGCTGAAGAGTACGACATTAAACTCGGCTCATTAACGCTCAACAAGTTCAGCGACGGCGAAATGCAGCCGGTCATTAACGAAAGTATTCGTGGCGAATATGTTTTTTTTATTCAATCTACTTTCGCACCTTCCGACAATCTGATGGAGCTTTTGTTGATGATTGATGCCGCAAAACGGGCTTCTGCAGGCTATATCACAGCCGTGATTCCATTTTTTGGCTATGCTCGGCAGGATAGAAAGGATAAGCCGCGTGTCCCGATTTCGGCTCGCCTCATTGCCAATATGCTCGAAGCGGCGGGTGTCAATCGTTTGATGACAATGGATTTTCATGCTGACCAATTACAGGGCTTTTTCGATATTCCTGTTGATCATTTGCGCAGCGAACCTATTTTTGTCAATTATCTGAAATCACTAGACTCGGCAACATTCGACATAAATAACGTGCTTTTTGCTTCGCCCGATTTGGGTGGCATCAAACGAGCGCGGAACTTTGGTCGCGCATTGGGTCGTGAGTTTATTACTTGCTCTAAATATCGCAAAAAAGCGAATGAAATTGCTGAAATGAACGTCATTGGCGATGTCGAAGGCTTTGATGTTGTCCTTGTTGACGATATCGTGGACACGGCTGGAACGCTTTGTAAAGCCGCCGAAGTCATCATGGATAAAGGAGCAAAAAGCGTTCGTGCTTTGGCAACGCATCCTGTTTTGTCGGGCAAGGCTTATGACAATATCAATAATTCAGTTTTGGCTGAACTTGTCGTGTGCGATACGATTCCACTGAAACAAGAGTCTGATAAAATAAAAGTGGTTTCGACGGCTAAGCTTTTTGCAAGAGCCATTCGCAATACGCATGAAAATCGGTCTATTGAGGCTCTTTTTGAACATTCGATTGATTGATTTTTAAGGTTTTAAAATTAAAACAAAAGGCGGTAAGACTTCAAATCGAGTCTTATCGCCTTTTGTCTTTTGGAAAAATAGCTCCCTCAGCATTGTTTTTGTAAGTTAAGAAAACGTGATAGCTTAAATTATAAATCATTATCTTTGCAAGAAAACGCATTTTCTTAACATAAAGCTATTTATAAATTAAGATGGAGACAAATACAAAACATATCAGCGCATTTTCATCAGGTACTTGGGAACGACAATATGGTTATAGAAGTTTTCTACCTGAACTTATTAATTTGGAATGGTTGATAGACGACCCTATACTTCAAAGTTTATTAAGCGATGCCGACCGTAAATTAGGAGAATTAAATGCCTATGGGAGACTGATACCCGAGGTCGATTTTTTTATCCAAATGTATGCCGCAAAGGAAGCAACAGAAAGTAGCCGTATAGAAGGTGTTGAAACACGAATTTTAGAATCCATGATGTTGGAAAGCGATATTGAACCTGAACGTAGGGACGATTGGGCAGAAGTTCAAAACTATATCAAAGCTATGCGTTTCGCTATCACAAGCTTGGAAACGCTCCCCCTCAGTAGTCGTTTGCTTTGTCAAACCCATGCTGTTTTGCTTGACGGTGTACGTGGTAAGCAAAAACTTCCGGGAGAATATCGGGTCAGTCAAAATTGGTTGGGCGGTGCTTCTTTAAGTGATGCCGTTTTTATACCGCCTCATCATCACCAAATCCCATCGTTGATGAGTGATTTAGAATATTTTTTACACAATGAAGACATCGCCACACCGCATCTAATAAGAGCAGGTATCGCTCATTATCAATTTGAGACCATTCATCCTTTTCTTGACGGTAATGGTCGTTTGGGACGCTTACTCATTACTTTATATCTTGTTAGCAACGGATTACTGACTAAACCGGCACTCTATTTATCGGATTTTATCAATCGCAACAAAGGTCTGTATTATGATAATTTGACGAAAGTTCGTGACCGAAATGATTTGAACCAATGGTTACGCTTTTTTTTAGTCGGTGTCCGCGAAACGGCAGAAGATGCTACCGATACGTTTCAAAAAATAATTGCATTGAAAGAAGAAGTCAGCTTAAAATGTCTTAATCAGCTTGGTAAACGTCTTATTTTAGGACAAAAATTGATACAAGAATTGTATAAAAAACCTGTTACCAATGCCCAACAAGTTGCTCAAATGCTCAATGTAACGACTACAACAGCCAATCGTTTGATTGCAGAATTTCAAAAATTGGGCATTTTACAAGAGAAAACAGGCTATCGCCGCAATAGAATGTTTGTTTTTACAGAGTATTTGCAGCTTTTTCAAAAAGAGGCTTTATAGTGCAAAAGGCGATAAGACTCATTTTGAAGTCTTACCGCCTTTTGTTTTTTGGCAAAAACAGCCCCCTCAGTATTTTTCCTGTTTGGGGTTTGAATTTTGATTTTAAAAACCGTATTTTGTATCATAAATAAAAAAGAAATGGATACGAATCGCATTGAAATCAATCCTAAGATAATGATGGGTAAACCTGTCATCAAAGGGACACGCATCACAGTTGAAAGTATTTTAGTGGAACTTGCAGAAGGCGCAACTTCCGAAGATTTACTCGAAGCATATCCAAGATTGACAGTTATTGATATTTTAGCCGCACTTCGATTTGTATATTGATGAAATACTCGGATCATTTACGGTTATTCAGCCTGGGATTGTACGTATTCGTAAGTTTTGATGATATTAATAAACGTGAAAGGCGATAAGACTTCAAAATGAGTCTTATCGCCTTTACTTTTTCAAGGAAGTTGTACCCTCTCAGTATAAACCTAAAAAATCAATTCCCACCACCCGCTTGTTTCTCACGTTCTTTCGCCCGTTTCAACTTCTGCATCGGGTTTTCACCACCGCCAAATTGACGTTGACCGCCTTTGAAAATTTCAAAACGTGACATTTGTGGTTTAGGTGGAAAATAGTTGTTTTCCTCATTCACATCAGCCGTTTCGAGCATCGGGTCAAGGACAACTTGCTTCAATTCTTTGGCAGAACGGAACACTTTTGTTACTTTGCTGTCGCCCATACGCCATATTTCAGCAGGGATTTTAAAATATTCCTTTGTGCCGTCGGTGTATTGCAACTCAACGCAGATAGGCGACAACAATTCACCTTTCATCTCGAAAGTGATTTCATGGAAATTCAAACCTGAATCCAAAATCGCTTTTTCATCTTTACTAAGCGAAGCGACGTACTTTTGGTATTCATCTTTGTCCAAAATGGTTGTTTGATAGTCCAATTCGTCGCCTGTATAAATGTCGCGGATGCTGGGGTCAATTTCGTCTTGCGTTTTTGCAATCGCTTTTTCGTTGCGGATGCTTGTGATATTGCGTGGTGATTTTTTGTTTTCTTCCTTGCGTGCAGCCATTTCGACATCTGGATTTTTAGAATTGATGCGGTAAGATTTTACATTATCAATCGCAATATCCACATTGTCGGTAGTATAAAACCAACCCCGCCAAAACCAATCGAGGTCAACACCCGAAGCGTCTTCCATGGTGCGGAACAAATCGGCTGGCATTGGATGTTTGAACATCCAACGACGAGAGTAGGTTTTGAAGGCAAAATCGAACAATTCACGCCCCATAACGGTCTCCCTCAGTATATTTAATGCTGTTGCTGGTTTGCCATAAGCATTGTTGCCAAATTGACGTAAGGACTCTGAATTGGTCATAATCGGCTCTAATTTACCGTTGTCACCACGCATATAATCCGTCAAATTAGCGGCAGGTCCGCGGCGGCTTGGATAGTCACGTTCCCATTGTTGTTCTGCGAGGTATTGCATAAATGAGTTCAAGCCCTCGTCCATCCACGTCCATTGACGTTCATCAGAATTGACAATCATTGGGAAATAGTTGTGACCTACTTCATGTATAACAACAGAAATTAAACCGTATTTCGTTCTTTCTGAATACGTTCCATCTTTTTCAGGACGACCACCGTTGAAACAAATCATCGGATATTCCATACCAATTTGGTCAGTATGCACTGAAATGGCGACAGGATACGGATACGGGAAAGTGTAATGCGAATACCATTTCAAAGTATGCGCCACCGACTTTGTCGAGTATTTTTCCCACAACGGATTGCCTTCTTTTGGATAATAAGACATTGCCAAAGGCGTAGTGCCGTCCTCTTGTTTCACCGCCATAGCGTCCCAAATAAACTTACGAGACGTGGCAAAAGCGAAGTCACGTACATTGTCTGCCTTGAAAATCCACGTCTTTTTAGCCGTTGATTTTGTCTTTTCTGCTTCACGTGCCTCCCCCTCAGTAGCGATGATGACCGGTTCATCATAAGCCGTTTTTGCTTTCTCGAAACGGGCTAACTGATTGGCTGTCAATACTTCTTTGCCGTTTTGTAATACACCTGTTGCACCTATTATGTGGTCAGCAGGAACAGTCAAGGCGACTTCATAATTGCCAAAAGCCAATGTAAACTCACCTGAACCTAAAAACTGTTTGTGCTGCCAACCTGTTACATCAGAATAAACACACATGCGTGGAAACCACTGGGCAACGGTATAAAGATAATTGTTGTCTTCTGGGAAATATTCCCAGCCACCACGTCCGCCAACCCGCAGCCGATCAATGATATTGAAATTCCACTTGACCTTAAAAACAACTTTTTCGCCTTTTTTCAAAGATTTTGGCAAATCCACACGCATCATGGTTTCAACGATTGTATAAGGCAAAGCCTTGTCCATCGCATCACGTACCGATTCGATTTTAAAACCATAATCGTCCGTCGAAGCCATGGCTTTGAGTTGACGTGCAGACATTTTTTCACCCATTTTTTGCGCATTAACTTGCGCTGCCATGCCTTTTGGGTCGTGGTTGTTTTGGTCAAGTTGCAACCACAGGTAAGTCAAAGCATCAGGCGAGTTGTTGGTATATGTAATCGTCTCTTCGCCCGTCATGGATTGGTTGTTGTCGTTCAACTCTGCTTTAATTTTGTAATCGGCTTGTTGTTGCCAATATTCATGCCCAGGCGCACCCGAAGCTGTGCGGTAGTTGTTGGCAGTAGGTAGAATTTCCTCCAATTGACGAAACTTGTCGTCGAAAGGTTGAATTTTTGCTTTTTCTTGACCCCTCAGTATAGGCGACATAGAAAAGCATAAAAGCACAAAAAACAGGCTTTTTTGTAAGGACTTTTTCATACGTGGAATGGTTTGTTATGATTAGAAAATTGAATGCAAAAAAAATTTTGTAAAAATAAGACAGATTTTGAGAGAACAGGTTGTTTTACGGTGCAAAAAAGGTATTGTTATAGGGAGAAAGCCTTAAATAAGGTATTTTTAGACGAAAGAACGTTTTCTACTTTGAACCGAAGTCCTTTCGATTTAGGACAAATACTTTTGCCATTTATCAAAAATAAAATTCTTAGTCGTGTTTTGGAGAATGTCTTCAAGTAAAAATGTCTATTTTTGCGCCGTTTTTAAGTTTCATAAAAGAAAAATTGTGTTATGTCATTCTCTTTCGTCCATATCTTCATCTAGCGACCTCGCGCAACACCCTTTTCCCGTCATATCGGGATGCAAGCACAGTATCCCAAAGATAATGAGCATCATTATCCACTATCCACTTTCAACTATACATTATTATGTTAGATAAATTAAAAGCCATTGCCAACCGCTTCGTGCATCTCGAAGAGCAACTCAGCGACCCCTCAGTAACGAGCGATTTAGATAAGTTCAAACGCATCAATAAAGATTATAAAGAAATGATGCCGATTGTCGAAGCGTATAAAAAATATGCTTCGCTACTCGATCGCCGCGAACAAGCGAAAGAGATGCTTGCCGATGCCGATATGCGCGAAATGGCACGCGAGGAACTGAACGAAGTAGATCCTGAAATTGCTACATTGGAAGAAGACATCAATGTTTTATTGATTCCAAAAGACCCTGAAGACTCGAAAGACGTGCTTTTTGAAATCCGTTCAGGTACGGGCGGCGACGAAGCGAGTCTTTTTGCTGGCGATTTATACCGCATGTATCAACGCTTTTTTGACCGTCAAGGTTGGAAAACAGAGGCGATGGAAGTCAACGAAGGCTCTATCGGCGGCTACAATAAATTGGTTTTGGAAGTGACTGGCGAAGATGTTTTTGGCAAACTGAAATTTGAATCGGGCGCGCATCGTGTCCAAAGGATTCCCGAAACGGAGTCGAAAGGACGGGTGCATACTTCCGCAGCGACGGTGGTTGTAATGCCAAAATTGGAAATGGAAGACGTTGAAATCCGCAAAGATGACTTGAAAGTGGACGTTTTTAGGGCATCAGGCGCAGGTGGACAGCACGTCAACAAAACGGAATCGGCGGTGCGGATTACGCATCTTCCAACAGGCGTTGTGTCTGAATGTCAAGACGGACGTTCGCAAATTCAGAATCGTGAATTGGCGTTGCAACAGCTTTATAACCGCATTTATCAAGCAAAAAAAGATGCCCACGATGCCGAACAGACAAAAATACGGCGTTCTCTCGTCGGTTCGGGCGACCGTTCTGATAAAATTCGGACGTATAATTTTCCTCAAAACCGCGTAACAGACCACCGTTTGGAAGGCGATAATAAAAACTTCAACCTCGATAAAGTCATCGAAGGTGATATTGACGGCATTTTAGAAGCCCTACGTGTGGCAGACAATGCAGAAAGGATGAAAGCGGAAATTGAATAATTTCTGAGAGACAATTTGATTTACATTCATAAGTATCGGATATTTTGAAAATATCCGATACTTGAGCTAATACAACAATAAAAAATGAATCAAAACGGTAAACAACCACTTGTAGAAGTTGAACGCTTACTCAAAAAATATCGTTCAGCACTTGCCGAAGCTGCAGAGACTGTTCGGACGGAGGACGTATCAAATTATCCTATTTTCGTTGCTTCAAAAACGGAATTGGAACTCGGTATTCCCCTTTTACTGAGGGGGGCATTGCCCGACGAATGGGCTGTCAATGCGTCAACCTTAGAAGAATTTCACGTCAAAAGAATTATCGAAGCCGAAAAAATTGACGATTTTCGGACGTTGTATCGCAAACATTCAGACGAAATATGTGTTTTCGTTCTCTTGAATGATGGTGCGGCAAAATTCATTTTTATTCCCGCATAACCAATAACGATATGACGAATACGAGACATTTACGCAGATTTCGCCGTTGGGGCATTGCGACAGTTATAGCGACTATTTTTTTGATATGGGTTGGCGGTTGGGTGCGCTCAACGGGTAGTGGTATGGGTTGCCCTGACTGGCCAAAATGTTTTGGTGTTTGGGTGCCACCGACGAGTGAAGCGGAATTGCCTGCCGATTATCTGCAGCATTATACCGAATTGCGGAAAAAGAAAAATGAACGCGTTGCTAAAATGCTCGATAGAATGGGCATGTCAGAAACGGCACACCTCATTCAAAATGACCCCTCAGTAGCTAACTATGAACCGTTTAATGCTTACAAAACATGGACGGAATACATTAATCGCGTACTCGGGGTGCTTGTTGGATTTCTCATTTTTTTGACCTTATTGTTCTCAATTCCCTTGAGAAAAGTGGATAAACGCATCTTTAGGCTCTCTTTGGCGGGTTTTATTGGCGTTGGGTTTGAGGGTTGGTTGGGGTCATTAGTCGTTTCGACAAACCTCATGCCGTCATTCATAACCGTCCACATGATTATAGCGATGTTGATTTTAGTCGTCTTGATATCGGCAGTCCTTATCTCTTATACACATGAAGGGGATATGAGCGATTTATTGACGGTGAAACCGATGGGATTGGTATGGGGTGGGGTAGGTGTTAGCCTCTTGATATTAATTCAAATTATTATTGGTACACAAGTACGTGAAAACGTGGACTTAATTTCATCGGCTTTGGGCGAAGCCAATAGACATGAATGGATTTCAAATTTGAGCGGTGTTTATCGTTTTCATCGCACGTTTTATTACGTCGTAACGGCAGGTATTATGTATTGGGTGTGGTTACTGAGGGGTCGGTTTTCTACTTTAAAAAGTGTCAAATTTTTCTCAACACTACTTCTTGGTTTACTTATTTCTGAAATTGTGTTTGGTTTAGCCATGCACAATTTCAATATTCCACCTTTTTTGCAACCTTTACATTTGCTGTTTGGAACGCTCCTTTTTGCGACGGCATATATAATAACGTGTATTTTGTACTTGAAGAAGAATTGACAGACACAAATTTCACCAATTACACGAATTGAAATTATTAAAATAATTCATTCGTGTAATTGGTGAAATTTGTGTCAATTAATTAATCAGTGTGAATCAGTCAAATCAGTCTTATCAGTGGTCAAAATATCCAAATTCGTCAGAATCGCCAAATTCATAAAAAAGAACGACCCAATCTTATCTGTTTCAATCAAATCATTGATCAATATTAAAATCAAAATAGTGACAAATGAGAGCAGCGTTGCCATAGCTGTTTGGCGTTGCCAACGTTCAGTCGCTTTGTGATAAATTTTCTCCCCCCTCAGTAAAACATAAAAAATGAGCGCAAAAAAGATGAGCATCCCTGGAATCCCTTGTTCTATTGCCATGAGCAAGTAATAACAGTGTACCGTCGAGCCATCGGGATTGTCACTCACATACGTTTTGAATTTTGTAACGGTATAAGACTTATAATAATCGTAGAAATTGTTCGGACCAAAACCTGTCAAAGGTCTATGCGTCACCATCTGAAAACCTGCTACCCACCGATAAACCCGTTCCATTGTTGATACATCTTCACCTTTGGCTGTGGCTTCCAACAGGTTGTCAAAATTTTGATGTGTAATAGCTTTATCAAAACGAGGGGCATAATCGAGGTATTTATTATCACTCGATATATAACCAACGAAACCGATAATAGCAATAATGACCGAGGCAACGACATAACGTGTTAAACGATGTTTCACAATATAATAAAACGCTCCTGCACCTAAAACTGCGCCATAAGCGGCACGTGTGAAAGACAATTGAATCGCCACCAAAAACAAGACTAAACCACTGATTAACAACCATTTAGTTGTAGCACTACGCGGTTTCCACGTCAAAGCAAGGACGATAAAAGGTAGGAAAATGGCTAAAATGCAGCCATAAGCCACGTGATTGCGAAACATCGGTTCCATGACATAATTGACATCTTGGAACGAAAAACCGACTGCCGCATGACGAATTGTAGTAATAATGACGGCTATACTGAGGGGTATAAAAATTGTCCAAAAGAAACGTTTAATGTCCTTTTTTTCTTTCAAAATGACACCACCTAAGAAGAAAAACGTAACGATATACCATATTTTCGCCAAAAGATATTTGACTGAAAGGAAAACATCTAAGGAATTTAAGGTTGCGACAAAAGCCCATGCCAGCGACAAAATGATGAGTAAAGTAATCGGATGACGTAGAAATAATCCCCCCCTCAGTATAAAACCGCTTTTTGCGACATAAAAAAAATAGACAAGCATTAAGCCCACCATAAGCGGTTCGGTCGGTAAATCTGTACCAAAACCATTCGGAAAAGTGTATTCGACGGAGAACGGAATGCACGCCAAAAGGAGGAAAAAAAGGCTTCTAAAATCAACAACTGCTACATAAGCCACAAGCAAAACAGCGGGAATTGCCGCAGGAAAAATGCTCTCAAAGCCCACGGCTGCAAGCAAACTTACGACGGTTATGGCTGCATAAGTTGTGAAAATGCTTTTGTTATCAATCGTCATTAGATATCTTTCTTAATAAATCCAATTGCCGTCTTTTTACGTGCTTTTGTAGAGCCATTTGCAGAGGCTGATTTGATTTCGTTCCAATTGACTTCGCGGTAATTGTCCATCAATAAAGCACCTATTAGGCTCAAAATGAAGACAATTAAGGTGGCACTGATGACCAAAATAGAACGTTTCGGACGTGATTTGACGACAGGCACTGCCGCCGTTTCAAAGAGTTTTAAGGCTTGTACTTGGGTTTCAAAAGCGACTTTCAGTTGTGTATAACGTTGTTTGTCCTTGCTAATTTGATTGCGCTCTTGTTCATAAATTTGCTTCAAAACGCTGACGGAGTTATAACCTGCGTTATACTTTTTCATCATCACCTCGTTATTTTTGGTTTCTTCCTCATAACCTTTTAAGGTCGCTTGCAGGAGGGCAATCGTATCTTTTGACACTGAGGGGTTGTTTTTCAGCATGTCAAGCTTGGCTTTACTCCGTATATAATTGCCTTGTGCTTCGACTGAGACCTTTGTAACGGCTTCGGTTTGCGTTTCAGGGTCAATTACGCCATAGCTTTCACGCAACAACATCAAGGAGTCGCCTACACTATTCAGCAATTTGTCTTTTTCAATAAAACTCGTTTCGTAAGCGCGAATCAGATTGGCTTGAATTTCACGTACCAAACGTTGAGCAATTTCATCAACTTTGTCGCGTGCCGCATTTGCCATTTCGGCAGCCAAGCGACGGTCTTTGTCTTCGACGGAGATTTCGATGGCGTTGTGCTTGGTTTTTTTAACTTCGTAAAGACCTTCAAGGGCTTCACGTACCTTAAAAGCAGCTTGCTCATTCGTCGTATCTATCTTGTAATGTTGGTATAAATTGTATTTTTTGATTAAAAAATCATACAATTCGCCCGATTGGGCAATGGTGAGCAAGCGGTCAACGTCTTCTTCGCCGCCATAATATTCCATGTCTTTTTGCGATGAACCAAACATTTGTTCAGGCTTAAAGACATCGGAACTGAGGGGATAAAACGTCGTCGTTGACTTGTAATAATTGTCCAGAAAGAGGAAAGAAATCAAGGCTGTGCCTACGGCAGTTGCCAAAGTTGCCCATAAAATGGGTCGTTTATATCTAAAAAGCGTCACGAGTACGCCTACTAAGTTGTCGTTATTTTCCATACATCAGATTTGAAGCGCAAAGTTAGAATTTAATACGAATGCTAAAACGAGTTTGGACATTCGTTTATTTCAAAACTTTAGAATCTAACACTTTTTCGATGTCTTCAATGGATGGATTTACGCCAATAATGACCCCCTCAGTATTCAACAGAAATTTGCTCGGAATGACCCGCACACCGTAAGCTTTGGCAAGTGGCGAATCCAAATACTGGAAATCACAGACGTGTATACAGTCACCTATGCCCAATTGTTCGATTGCTGACAACCAACGGTCGCGGTCTTTTTCGATGCCTATGCTCACGATATTGAACCCTTCGGCATTACTAAATTTTTTTCCTAAATATTTGGTATTCAAGGCTTTAAGTTGCGGTGCTTCTTGGATACAAGGACCGCACCAGCTGCCCCAAAAATCGAGTAGGACGTAATGCCCTTTCAAAGACGACAAGTCAAATGATTCGCCATTACGCTGCATGGAAACAATTTTAGGGGCAACTTCGCCATTGATAACGTCAGGTTTTTTATAAAAATAACGCCCAATTGAATAAACAGCGAAGGCAAATAGGGCGATGAAAACGAAATTACTTTTTATTTTTTCAAGCATTGTATTGATTTTTTGGCGCAAAGCTAACCTTAGTTTGGCATTTTATAGCGATAGATTTGACAATTTAAGTCTCTGTTTATCCTCAAACTTGAGTCTATTAAATTAAGAAAAAAACTAAGAAAAAAAATCTTTAATGTCGTTATAGTGTTGTAGTTTTACAGACCTTAAAACAACACTTATGATGAATATCAACCTCGACCGCCTTTGTTCGACCGCCTTTGTTCGACCGCCTTTGTTCATATCTTTCTTTACCATTGGCATAAATACCAAAATGCTTTGGGTTGACACCTTATTATATATGACTTGCTCTAAAGCCATTGAAAAGCCTCCGAATACTGAGGGGGGGTTAGACATACTATTTACCAAAATTCAAAACCTATTTTCACAAACAATTCAACAAACCAATTTCAAAAATGGGCAGAGCAAAAATTTTAAAACAACTGAGCCAAATTGCAGACGAATTGAATTACCCACCGAAAACCTTTTATAACCATATTCAAAAGAATAAACGTTTGAAGGACGAAATTTATTCAGGTTTGCAACCGCCGAAGAAACAAAAACTCATCTATGAAGAGTTCGGATACCCGCCTGGTGTGGATAAAAAAGACTATGATGATGTCTGATTTATTTGAAAGAATGGGCACTCCCGTTTAATTCAAAAAAAACGGTATTGCCGATTCTTTCCGATTCTTTACTTTTAGTGCCTTTCTTTACCGATTTTATTGCTTGGCGGAACCCGTATTTTATCGGAACTTTGTATCAGAAATTAAGCAAAATATAAAATATAATTTTGGTACTTATGCTAAAAGCAATACACCTATCACGAACAGGGCGCAACATTGCCACATTTTTTGAAGAGCAAAATGCTTGGTTGGTTTTTGTTTTACTTTGTTTGGGATATGGCGCAACAGCATATATTCAAGATGCTTTTATCATCACAAAAGAAGTGTATTACAACACACTCGGCGAGCAATTGACAATAGAACGTATTGATACGATGTTGGAAAAACAAGCGGAATGGAAGTTTGTCAGTTATCTACTCATACCGTTTGTTGTTTTCTTACAAGCGAGTTTGATTACTTTGTGTCTAAGTTGCGGCACGATATTGATGAATTACAAAATCCGTTTCCGTTCCCTTTTCAGACTTGTTTTGCGCTCGTCGGTTGTGTTTTTGATTGGCAAATTGGCATTTACGTTTATTTTGTTGTTTTCAAAAATTCAGATATTTGATGATTTGGTTTCGGTCAATAAGTTCTCTTTATCGGGTTTTGTCTCAAAAGACAGTATTCCCGCTTGGCTGATGTACCCCCTCAGTATTTTGAATGTTTTTGAAGCCGCTTTTTGGCTTTTGCTCACTTTTGGGTTGAGCCGTTTATTGCAAAAGCCGTTTCGTGTTGCCTTTGGTTTTGTGGCAACAACGTATGGCATCGGACTGTTGATATGGGTGGTATTTATCATCTTTATGCAGCTTAATTTAAGTTGATTTATCTCTTTTGCGCAATTTTCGATATTTCGGGTGTAAGCTCTGAGCGTTTCGTTAAGTAGGTCGGAGCAATATTATTTCACTTTTTAAATTTATTATAATGAAAAGATTAGAAATTAGTAATTTAGAGACTATCAATGGCGGTGGATGTGTTGCTTCAACAACTTTGCTCGTTGCTGCTGGAGCAGGGCTTCTTGCCCTTACTTTTTTCACAGGTGGACTTGCTGCACCTGTATTTTATACAGTTTATTTTGCTTCTACGGTTGCAAATACTTACGCTTGTGCCTAAAAATGTTATTACAGGCAGGGGGTTATATCCTTGCCTGTAATTCAATTAGCTTGATCATTGTCAAAGTCTAAAGCACAAATTATTTACATATTTCTTAACAAAGGCTATAATGATTAGACTATTATTATTTTTGGAGTTGCTTAGAATTAAAAAAATATTTGAAGGAGGGGCAATAATATCTACTATATTTAAAACTTTGATTATAGTATATGGTGGAATATTGGGATTTACATTAGGTCATCTTATTGATGAAATATCGAAACATGCTGTCTCACAGGAGAATTCTATTATTGGAATATTGCCAAATATAATCGTATGTTTATTTCCAATAGTTTTTAATATAATTTTTTATAAACCCAAAACCGATATTATCCCTAAATTGTATCCAATAAGCACTTTTGAAAAAGTCCTTATTGAGTATTTATACGATTTATTTAGTTCTGAATACGTAACATCATTTTGTATCATTTTTTCACTATTTGTATCTTCAAAAATATTCGATTACTCACACCTTTTATTTTCGATAAATTTGATATTAGTTGTAAATATCTTTATAAATATCGGTAAATTAATTATTGAACGCTCAATTAGATTGAATAAATACGCCGTTTTTTTATTAATTATTTCCACTTTATTAATTACATATATTTACAGCTATAAATTGGAATTATTTTTTAACTATTTAAATACGTGCTTAGTAATACTAACTTTTTTCTCTTTTTCTCTTTTTATATATTTCGAAAAATTTCAAACAAAACAAATATCAAAGATTTGGAATTTTTTCGAACAATTTATGAACCCTTTTATTCTTTTAATATGGATGAAAATAGAGTCAAGGAAATTTCTACTTATTTATGCAATAAGCAAAATTACTATTTGTTGTTTCCTATCGTACCTTGTATATATAGAAAAAGAAGAATTAGATAGACTTACTCTTTCTTATAGCCTTATGATGATGATACCAATTATGGTATTACCATTATTCGTTAACACTTGGGGGTTTATGCAAGAGTTTTGGCTACTTATCAGAAATAATAGTACAGATAAAGGCAATAGGGTATATTTCAATATTTACAAACAAACGATATTACCCATAATTATTACTGATGCAATTTTCACTTGTTCCTGGGCTTTTATGTCAAAAATATATAACTTAGATTATTACATCTATTATCTATCTGTTTCTTTGATTGTATTCTGGTTTGGGTATTTTGCAAGTATCGTATATCCTGGGAATCAAAAAAAATATAACTATTCTAATATTGGTATTCTAATTTCATTTGTTTTTATGGCTTTATGCCTAGTATTAATGTTACCTATATGGCATAAATGGTTTTACCTTATTGATATAGTTTTAGGCGGAATTGGCTATTATTGCATAAGGAAGTCCCCTAAATGGGTTGAATTAAGGAGATACATGAACTATATAAATTTATCAAACTAATAAAAATGGTTAATTCAATTACGATAAAAGGTTTATCAAAAAACTTTGGTAATCAACAAATATTAGATGGCATAGACATTTCTATCCTACAAGGGCAGTGCTGTTTGCTGGTTGGTAAAAATGGTTCTGGAAAAACAACTTTACTAAGATGTATCTTCGATTTATTTAAACCCGA
>JAYVFS010000265.1:0-27809 GCA_043772905.1 Saprospiraceae bacterium
ACCTCCGACCTGAATGATCTGTATCGCCGCGTCATCAACCGCAACAGCCGTCTGCGCCGTTTGCTGGAACTGAAGGCGCCAGAGATCATTGCCCGCAACGAAAAGCGCATGCTGCAAGAGGCAGTCGATTCGCTGCTCGACAACGGCCGCCGTGGTAAAGCCATGACGGGCGCCAACAAGCGCGCGCTGAAGTCTTTGGCTGACATGATCAAAGGCAAGTCAGGCCGTTTCCGCCAGAACTTGCTGGGCAAACGCGTCGACTACTCGGGTCGCTCCGTCATTACCGTGGGCCCAACGCTCAAGCTGCACCAGTGCGGTTTGCCGAAGCTGATGGCGCTGGAACTGTTCAAGCCCTTCATCTTCTCGCGCCTGGAGGCCATGGGCATCGCGACGACCATCAAGGCCGCCAAGAAAGAAGTTGAATCCGGCACGCCAGTCGTGTGGGACATTCTGGAAGAGGTCATCAAAGAGCACCCCGTGATGCTGAACCGCGCGCCAACGCTGCACCGTTTGGGTATCCAGGCTTTTGAGCCGATCCTGATCGAAGGTAAGGCGATCCAGTTGCACCCGCTCGTTTGCTCGGCCTTCAACGCCGACTTCGACGGTGACCAGATGGCGGTACACGTACCCCTCAGTCACGGAGCAATTTTGGAAGCACAAATTTTGATGTTGGCTTCGCACAATATCTTGAATCCACAAGACGGTTCGCCGATTTCGTTACCATCTCAGGATATGGTCTTGGGCTTGTATTACTTGACAAAAGAACGCAAGTCTATTCCAGAAAATCCTTGCCGTGGTGAAGGTCGTCGTTTCTATTCAGCAGAAGAAGTGATTATCGCTTATAACGAGCGTCAATTGGATTTGCACGCAGCTATCGAATGTCGTGTACGCACGGAAGTTGATGGCAAAATGGTGTTCAAACGCATGACAACTACGGTTGGTCGTGTTTTGTTCAACGAAGCAGTGCCAGAACAAGTACCGTTTATCAATATCGTTTTGACAAAAAAGAACTTGAAAGCCGTCATCAGTGATGTCATTCACCGTTCAAACTTTGCTATAACGGCTGACTTTTTGGACAAAATCAAGGAGTTAGGCTTCGGTTGGTCATTCCGTGCAGGTTTATCCTTCACATTGAGTGACTTGATTACCCCCTCAGTAAAAGAGTCAATGTTGGAGTCTGCACAAGCAGAAGTAGATGAAGTTTGGGATTCTTACAACATGGGTTTGATTACAAACAACGAGCGTTACAACCAAATCGTTGATAAATGGGGTGAAGCGGATAATAAAGTGACTGCCATTTTGATGAAAGAATTGGAGCAACACAAACAAGGTTTCAACTCTATTTATATGATGTTGGACTCTGGTGCGCGTGGTTCTAAGCAGCAGATTAAGCAGTTGTGTGGCATGAGGGGCTTGATGGCGAAACCACGTAAGTCAGGTGACACAGGTGGGGCTATCATCGAGAACCCAATCCTTTCAAACTTTATTGACGGTCTTTCGGTACTCGAATACTTCCTTTCTACTCACGGTGCGCGTAAAGGTTTGGCGGATACGGCTTTGAAAACGGCTGACGCAGGTTACTTGACACGTCGTCTCGTTGACGTTGCGCAAGACGTGGTTATTCGTGAAGAAGACTGTAATACATTACGTGGTATCGAAACATCGGCTTTGAAAGAAGGCGATAAAGCAATCGAATCACTGTCTAATCGTATTCGTGGACGTTATACATTGTACGACATCTATCACCCTGAAACAGATGCTTTGATCCTCACAGCAGCAGATTTTATTGGTGATGACGTGGCTAAATATATTGAAAGTATTGGTGTTGAATCCATTACGATTCGTTCAGTTTTAACATGTGAAACCAAACGCGGCTGTTGTGCAAAATGCTACGGTCGTAACTTGGCAACAGGTCGTATCGCTGAAATGGGTGACGCTGTTGGTATTATCGCAGCACAGTCTATCGGTGAGCCGGGTACACAGTTGACATTACGTACATTCCACGTCGGTGGTACGGCAATGGTCTCTCGTCAAGAGAGTGAATTGGTGGCTCGTTTTGCTGGTAAAGTTGAGTTTGACGAAATCCTTACAGTTGGTTATACAACTGATGCAGGTGAGACAATCGAAAGAGTCATTTCTCGTACGGGTGAGATGCGGATTGTTGACTCGAAAACAGGTAAAGTCCTTGCAGCCAACAATATTATGTATGGCTCATCGATTTTCGTTAAAGACGGTCAAGAAGTAAAACGTAACGAAAAACTCTGCGAATGGGATCCATTCAACGCTTTAATCGTTTCAGATAAAACAGGTTTCATTAAGTTCGATGGTTTGATTGAAGGTACTACTTTCCGTGAAGACCGTGACGACCAAACAGGTTTTGCTGAAAAAATCATCATTGAAGCACGTCAAAAACGTGTCGTCCCGATGGTCAAAATCGTTGACGCTGAAGGTGAAGAACTCAAGTCGTTTACGATTCCAGTAGGTGCTTATTTGTCAATCAATGATGGACAAGTCATCAATGCAGGACAACGTATCGCTAAGATTCCACGTCGCATGCAAAAACTCCTCGATATCACGGGTGGTTTACCACGTGTAACCGAGTTGTTTGAAGCACGTAACCCATCGAATCCAGCTGTTGTTTCTGAAATTGACGGTGTTGTGAATTTGTCAGAAAAAGCAAAACGTGGCAACCGTGAAGTAACCGTTGAAGCAAAAGATGGTCAAATCCGCAAGTACTTGGTGCCTTTGGCTAAACATATTTTGGTTCAAAATGGTGACTTCGTTCGTGCTGTAACGCCACTTTCTGACGGTGTCACTGCACCACGTGATATTTTGGCAATCAAAGGACCATTTGCTGTTCAGCAATATTTGGTGAATGGTGTTCAAGAAGTTTATCGTTCGCAAGGTATCACCATCAACGATAAGCATATTGAGGTCATCGTCCGTCAAATGATGCGCCGTTTCGAAATTCAAGAGCCAGGCGACACCACCTTCCTCGAAGGCGAACCCGTTGAACGTCATGAATTCCTCGATGCCAACGACGCGTTGTTTGATAAAAAAATCATCACAGAAGCAGGCGATTCAAACCGTATGAAAGCGGGTCAACTCGTTAGCTTGCGTCAAGCACGTGAAGAGAATTCATTCTTGAAGCGTAACGACCGCAAACAAATGGAATTCCGCGATGCTGTTGCTGCCACTTCTACCCCCCTGTTACTCGGTATCACCAAAGCATCATTGGGTACAGAAAGCTGGATTTCAGCGGCTTCGTTCCAAGAGACCACGAAAGTCCTTTCAACAGCTGCTATTGCTGCAAAGAAAGACTACCTCATGGGCTTGAAAGAGAACGTCATCGTTGGTAAACTCATCCCAGCAGGTACAGGCTTGAAGCAATTCCGAAACGTCATCGTCACCACTAAGTCGGCTTATGAAGCCAACAAAGCACGGGGTATTTTAGATGATTTGGATATGGATTATCAAGAAGAATTCGTTGGAGATGAAAATGAACTATAAATACATTTAAGGTATAAATAGATAAAAAGCCGCTTTCCAAGTTATTGGAAGCGGCTTTTTGCTTTTTTTACTGAGGGGGTGTGAATGCGTTTAATTTCAAAATTTGTCCTTTTTGTGTATAATTCGTACTTTCAAAAAGAATATTTTAACTTTGAATAAAATATAAAAAATTAAAATCATGCTTACAATACACAATCACTTTCCAGCCCTACAATCAGAGTTATTAAAAGTCTATTCAGTTGGTGTATCTAAAGAATGGCTGCCCCTAACTGACCTTGGTGGCTCATTAATATAGCTGTTGCCCTTTGGCGAAACGCTGATTTCGGATGATGCGTTAACTCTGCTTTAAGAATTAACGCATCATCTAAAATCAAGACATTTAGTGTATAATCACTACTTTTCTGGTTAAATCTTTTTTACCAGTAGCTTTTATACGTAGTAAGTAATTACCTTCTACCTTTCCTGTAATATCCAATTCCGCAAGTGGTGTTGCTAATTTATCCAGTTTCGAATAAGCTGATAGGTGACCCGTGTAGTTGTAAAGATAAACTTCCACGTCTTTACCAAGATAGTTTGATAAATCAACTTTCAATATATCACTCGCTGGGTTAGGGAAAACGCGAACATCTACCCCAAATTTGAAATTGACAACCTTATATTCTGTTACTTTGATAGAGCCATCGTTCAGACGGACTTTAATACGGTAGACATTATCACCTTCTTGTATATTGTCGTCATATTGTGTATAATATTCACTTGTCCCAGTTTTAACTGCATTTAGAGTGGCAATAGATTCAAAATCGCCTGTTGTACCATTGAATTTTTCAATGACAAAATAATCGGCTTTTTCACCCAAGTTTGTTATCCAATCTAAGCGCACACGATTTAGTTCAGCATGAGCTTCAAGTGCAAGCGCATCTTGAGTTGCTAAATACTGAGGGATAGTAGATAAACAGGTGACACGCAAAGAGACCATTTTATTGTCCCAATCTTTTCCGAGTGAAGATGTTTTTCCCGTAAACACTTTGCTATTGCCTACAAAATTATCGGCATTAAATAAAGTAAAAGCAAAACCATTTTCTACTTGCAACTTTGAAAGCGTTTTGGGAGACATACCCATTTGTTGAAGGCGTGCGCTGTTGTAATCACCTAAGCCCACTGAAATACCCCAAAAACGTTCTGCATCAGATTCATTTTCAAATATGCCGCCTGCTACGGCAAGTTGAGCGCAATTGTTGATGCTCGGATTGCTATTACAAATTACTTTTACAGAGCTTGTTATATTGTCCCAATCGGTAGGCAAGCACACGACTGTAGGGCCGTTAAAAGTTTGAGTTCTGCCTTGAAAATTATCATTTTCATATATCGTAATAGAAAAGCCATTATTGACACGAATACCAGAAACGATATTGTCTTTTACATCAACCATGGTGAGCTGTTCAGTCGTATATGTTCCAACGGAAATAGGAATAGGGCTGCTAAAACAATTATCGAATAAAGCACCACCAAAACCTGCGCAATTAATCGTAGATGGATCATTGCTTAAACAAATAACTTTTAATGAGGATACTTGTTTGTCCCAATTAGGAGGCAAACAACCCGTATTGCTGGCGTAATACACCGAACGGCCTGAAAAGTTATCATTTTCATACAAAATAACGGCAAAGCCAATATTGACATTTACTTCTGAAATGACATCATTACTGATGCCTTTTGCTTTTAATGATGCTGTATTATAACTTCCGGGCGTTAAAGAAACGCTATTAGATGAATTACAATTAGTGTAAACACTTATTCCGAAACCTTGACAAACAGGCTTACCTTCATCTCTTGTATCTTCAAGCGGGACAGAACTACAAAGTTTTTTAATAAAGATATTATCGGCTAAGTTGCGCGCATTGGAGTTGCGTTGGATTATTGTACTTAAAGATGTTGTAGCGATTCTATCTGTATTGGCTTTGTTAAAGGCTGGGTCATTCATAAAATAATAAAAGTCACCATCCCGAAGATTTTCAAATTGTTTTTTAGTCATATTATGGGCAGTTGCACCTAAGGCTTTACCGGATAGACGGTCTTCTGCGAAAAGCCCTACGAATAAATCTATATTATTGACATTACCACCATATAAATCACTAAGCCGTGAAGCTAATTGACCATTTGAAGTAATATCACTAAACTTGGTAATTGCCGAGCCTGTATAAAACTTTCTGATAGCGTTGTAATTCGGTAGTCCGTGATCACGTCCTCTTTGGATAGATATACTTGGCAAATCTAAACCGCTGCCTTGACCAAATAGAAAATTTCTCAAGCCATTATTGATTTTGATATCCGTTTGATATTGTGGGTGAAATGACAGACCTTGCAATAAAACCCCTGCATCGAATTTTCTGAAAATATTGATATTAAAAAATACATTTTTCAAAGGTAATTCAACAGGACCAACGCCTTCGCAATTGTCATTTCTTAAGATAATATCATTCTCAACCATTGTATGCCAGCGGTAAGCAGCTGATGAAAATGTATTCATAATATCGGGGCGTACCGTTGATTTATAGCCACTATAAGCGTCAAGTTTAACACCTACAGTAGGTAGCCACCAATTGTAAGTAATAGACTGGATTAGAGCACCAACTTCCTTTCGAGCCATTTGATACATTTCTTCATCATTTGCATTACCCAAGCTTTTATATTGCTCACAAAGCCGGTTATGTTCTCTCATGAAAATAGTATGAAATGCAGTCAAATTAGGATTTTCCGCGGCGCGTGCATCACCTGCGACAAAAGTCTTTTTAGTGCGGTTGTTATCATCATCCATTTTAGGTGCAGTGAGGTCAATAGGTGCATCAAACTCTCCTGTTGTTGTATTAAAAGGCAACATATTCCCTGCGGATACCTTCAATTTACCATTTTGAAAGGTTCTCAACCATTTAGCATTAGCAGCATTAGAACCATATACCATTGAGGCATCAATCCATGAAGTAATCGTATTCACTTGGTCACGTGGAGATGAGATTCCAGTACCCGGATAAACAGCAGAGCGTGTAAAAGGGATAGCGTTTATAAAAATAGGGTCATAAGAAGGTATTGAAATCGGCGCAGATTCCGTACCGCCTTTTCGTGAGGTAACATCGTGGTCAATAAATTGTCCCCAGATATAAGTAACGCCGCTCAAACCCAAATCCGTTTGAATATCTTCCACTTCGTCCATAAGTCGATTCGAAATATGCCGTGGATTAGGTCTGTTTGCGCCACCTAAAGCATTTTTGGGGTCAGACGGTCCATATTCTGCGGGTAATTCCCGAAAAAAGGGAATATTTGTTGCGCCCCAACTCGGATTTGTAGTGTTATTCCCACTTCCATCTATGCTCCTGAATTTAGGTACAGGTGATTGCGCAAATGTGATTTGTAATAATACACAAAAAGATAACAGGTGCCCCAGACGAAGAGCCCGTTTAGTAGTAAACGTGTTGTTCATAACGTTATAAGTTTTTAGTTAATAAATAAAATTGTTTAAAAAAAATTCCTACGTAATTCAGTAATTTGATAAATGATTTTTAACTCATGAAAAAAAAGGTTATATCCGTACATATCCATAGAAAGCGAATAGGGCTTGCAATGTGTGCAGGTTATAATAGTTGTTGATTAATTTCAATATCACATGAAGATTGAAACTAAAGTGTTGAGTTAATTGATAGATCGGAAGAGTTTTTAAAGGCAATGAATCGGTGAGTATATAGATTATTGTTTTTCAAAAGGTGACGGTGTAAAAGACAAAATGGCACTTTTTTAATTGAATAGTAATAGATTCGAACATACTCATGCTTCATGGAAAACAGGGCAAAAATTCAACATGAAATAAGAATCTTCAAATCTATGGCTATCTAAAAAAACCATCCACAAAAATAATCGAGTTTTTTACAAAAGCAAGAAAATAGATACAAGTTTCATCTAAAGATTTTGTTTTGTATCCTACTGATAATAATTTTTCTAAAAAACGCTCGCTTATACTATAGTAAACAACTACTGTACAAATGAATTTTGATAATTTTAGTACTTATTAATTTTATGGTTCTAAACTCCGCTGGCAATAGTTCTTCACCCGCTTGTAAGCCTCTTTTGCGAACGAGTCCTTTGGAGAAAGGCTTAACAGACTATCACTTACGTCTGTGTGGTGAGTAACCTTTGTGCTAAGTTATTTTAAAACGATAATGGCAGATATATAGTAGCTGTTAATACGAAAACAATATTTCGTATTTTGACTTATCACCCCACAAACTGCTGACTCACCCCCTTACTATCCTCCGTCAAAGCCTGTTCTGGAAACAAAATGAGGAAAGAATGTGCTTCAAAATCTTGTGACAAAACGCGCGGTAAACGCTCCATAATCTTTGAATAGGAAAGCGTATGTGCTCGTGCGCTCACGACAATGAGCAAATCCTCCCCCCTCAGTATTTTTTCAATATCGTTGATATTTTCCCAATGTGGTAGGGTCAAAAAGTCGGATTGTAGCAAAGAACGATGATTGTTTAATCGCTCTTTTAAGCCATCTGGTGCGCTTTCGACACTATAAAAAGTCAGTTTTGCGCCTAATTGAGCGACAAAACGCTCTAAAATCGTTATCCAATGGTTAAAACCTGTTTCTAATTCTGCTTGATATGGCACGACAACGACGAGACGGCGGAAGGTATTGACTGGCTGATTGATTTTAGAAACTAAAACGGTTTGGGCTGTTTTCTCTAAAACGTGGGACATGATGGTACCAAAAAAAATATCCACCGCAGATGGTTTCCCATTCCAACCAATGATAATATCTGAAATCGCTAAATCCTTGACAGCACGTATGATACCACCCGCAACGTTCAAATCCACCCTTGAAATGACCTCTACATCTACCTCTGCGGCACGGGCATGGCTGATGGCATTTTCAAACAATTTATCGTTCAACAAAATACGTTTACGGCTTTCGGCATCGTCGTTGACGACTGACATTGGGTAAATAGGTTCATCTGATTTTGGGTTTTTCATCATGATTGCTAAGTCAATCAAGGTCTCAAAATTGGCAGGATTGGCAACAGGTACGAGTATGCGTTCAACCCCCTCAGTATCAGCCGCAGCTTTTTCTAACTCTTTGATTGCCAATTTTTTAGCAGCATTTTCAGTAATGAAAGTAGAGGCAAGGCAGGTGACTAAAATCATCAAAATTGTTCCATTAAGGACAGAAACATCGAATAGTTTTAAATCAAAACCAATGAGAATGATGGCTAATGTCGCAGCAGCATGAGAACTACCTAACCCAAATATAATTTGCCGTTCAGTCACAGAATACTTGAAAATCTTTTGCGTCAAAAAAGCCGCTATCCATTTTGTGGTGTAAGCCACAGTGATAATCGTGAGCGCAACTTTCCATGAATTGATGTCTGCAAAAAGTACATTTAGGTCAACGCGCATACCCACAGAAATCAAAAATAAGGGAATAAAAAGCGCATTACCCGTGAAATTGATGCGATTCATCAGCACCGAAGAATGTGGAATAAGGCGATTGAGACCCAAACCAGCCATAAATGCCCCGATAATCGGCTCTATTTGCGCCAATTCTGCCACAACAGCCGAGGCAAAAACAATGAGCAGCGCAAAAATATATTGTGCTTCACCTTCTGCCTCAACATTCTTAAAAAACCAACGCGCAATACGTGGGAAAATGCCCATGACAACAACAAGGAAAATGGCAAACGAAATACCCATTTTCAAGGCAATAGCGTCCCAAGATCCGCCTTTTGCGCTCGCTGTGATGAATGACAAGAGCAATAGGGCGGCTGTATCTGTAATAATCGTACCACCGACGGTTATTGTAACCGCTTCATTTTTAGTCACACCCAAACGAGAGACAATAGGATATGAAATAAGTGTATGTGTAGCATACATCGAAGCCAAAAGAAGCGCGGAAGTGAACGAAAAATTGAGTACATAAAGTGTCGTTATAGTGCCTATACTGAGGGGTATGCTGAAAGTCAGAATACCAAAAACAATACTTTTGTTGCGGTTGCGCTGAAAGTCTCGGAAGTCAATTTCCAAACCTGCGAGAAACATGATATAAAGCAAACCAATGGTACTCAAAAGTTTTATCGCTGCATCCAATTCAATGAGGTGAAAGCCTTTGGGTCCAATCGCAACGCCAGCCAAAATAAGCCCAACAATGCCCGGAATACGGATTCTTTTTAACAAAATAGGCATTATCAAGATGACAAACAGGAGTATGGCAAAGACAAAAACAGCGTCTTTGAAAGGGAGCGACATATCGAAAATGAAAGGTAGCATAGCGTTATTGGATAGTTTTAAGGACAAATCTATTAATCAATAGCATCACCACATAGCTTAATAGAAAACAAATCGAAATAAAAATGCTGCGGAATGCCTGTAAATTGTTGTCCGAAGCGGAAATAGGGCGGTGTGTTGACAAAGTTGATATACCGAATATAGCGATAAATGACCTTAAAAATATCGGAATCTTCGGTCAAAGAGCCGCTGATACTGAGGGGGGTCACTTCAGGATTGAGTTTGAATTGCTCATAGACATTTAGAATAAAATAAACCAAGTCTTGCGATGTTCTGTAAGGAAATGAGTTAGCAAAAACCAAGTCTTTACCATCAAAAAACAATACCTGAACCTGACCGTCGCGGACATTGGCGAACATTTGGCGACCTTGGCGACTTGTCGCCACCTTTTGATATCCTTGAATCAAAGGTGTCATATAATGATAATAGTGCGCTTGTGGGAAAGTAGCTTTCAAGGCATCCACCAATTCGTTTTCGACAAGGTAAACGTTGTGTGATTCAATATTTTTTATGATATCAACGTCAAAATGCTCTTTCCCGTTTAGGGTTGTCAAGTTTTCAAAATAGGCTAAACGGCTTTTATCATCGTAAAACTTAGTCGGTACGAGCGTAAAATGCGGCGTGGTAAAAACGATTTTTGTAGCCCGAAAAGGCAGTTTCAGCATTTCATCTTCTATGAAAACCGCTTTCAAATGGGCGGTAGCAGATTTTTCACGCCGATGGTCGAAGTGAAAACTTTTCAGAGCCAATACATTCAATTGTGCATCATTGACCAAATAGTAAATGCTGTCAGCACCAACAAGTAGGCTCAATTCATAAGTTTGCGTGGTTTTTGGCGAAAACGCAAACTCGACTATTTCTTGATTTATACGTCCCATATTGGGGGTGAAGTTAAGTGTTAATTGTTATAGGATAGTACTGATACGGACTTTTTTTACCCCGCAGTATTTTTTAATACAATACAAATAAAAAGTCAACCGCTTGTGTAAACGATTGACTTTTATGTTTATATCAAAAGACCAAAGAAAGCATTATCCAATAAGGCATTTGCCATCATATTTCGCACCTTCCTCAACATGCAATTTTTTTGCTTTAATATCGCCTTTTATGAAAGACGATTCGAGCAAATGTAGGGTATTGATGACTGAAACTGTGCCGATAACTCTGCCTTTTATGGTTGATTCACCTGCTTGGACATCGCCTTCGACAATACCTTCGGCATCCATAACCAAACGCTTGTCACACACCACTTGTCCCTTTATTTTGCCATCAATACGCATATTTTCAGTTGAAGTGATTTTACCTTCAATGACCGTTCCTTTGGCAATGATACAAGTCAACCCCTCAGTATTGATATTGCCTACTGTAGTTGACCCGTTGTTGGTCACTTGTTTTTTATCCGTTGTGCTACTAAACATTGACATGAGTAATGTGATTTTTTTTAAACTATTGTTTGAACTTGCTCAAATATCTTTTGTCATTCTGAACGCAGTGAAAGAATCTAAATATCTTTAAACCCAGATTCTTTCACTGCGTTCAGAATGACAAAAAAATATAACTGACACGAAGATATGAAAAATAATAAGTATTGAAATTAAATCTATGAGTTTTAATTAAAAATCTCCTCTTATAAAGTGTTTTCAAACAAATACTACCATATCGTTCCATAACGCTTCGACATCTTGGATGATTTTATCTTCTTTGTCAACTTTTCATCTGGGTTTTTACCAAAAAGCAAGTTACAACCAATACGTCCATTAAATGTATTGGTCGCAAAAGGTGTCCCATAAACTAGGATATTGTCGGTAATGAAAAAGAGTTGTGCTGTTTTGAAAAGGGTCAAACCTGCATGAATACCCAAATTAGCTTTAGATTCATTTCGCAAACCCATTGTTACGCCCACGCGCAACCATTTCAGATAGTTCACAGTCACATTTGCCATAACACCATATTTGGTCTCCTCGCCCAGTGTTTCACTATAAAACAAGCCGCCGACACGGAAATTATTGGTGACTTCATAATTCGCACCAATGTAAACACGCAAAGGTAGGTTTTGGGTAAAATTACCACCTTCGTATTCCGAAATATTCAAAGCCGTTTTGATGGTATCCATAATGCGATGAAAACTGGTGTTCTCAACATCAATTTTACTAAAACCTCTAAAATCAATATCGCCATTTGTCGAATACGTTGTCCCTCCTTTTTTCCAATGGATAGAACCACCTGCGTCAAGTACCGAGGCTGACAGTTTGAGTTTTCCAAGGTTGATTTTTACGCCAAAATCGGCTGAAACGCCGCCATTATTGAGAAAAGCGCTCGACAAAAGATTCTTTTGGTCGGGTTGAAACATGATTAAATCATAATCTGTTGTCAAACGCAAGGCATAAAAAGAGGTGTCCGTTACCAATCTCAATTTGTCGCCACGAGAAAAAATACCCGCTATCCCGTTTTGACTTTTTATACGCCCGCCTATTGAAAATAATTCGTCGTGGTAGGTCAAAGCTAAGCCAAATTCACTTCTCAAATCAGTGCTAACGTGCGTACCAAACTCGGCAGTCGTACCGACAAATTGTCCATTTCCACGAATAACAAGGCTTGCAGCATCGCGTGGAACAGCATAGTTTTGAGAACTGGACAACAAATGGTGTCCACTGACTTGAATATGCTCCGAAATAGGAAAAGACACAGCGGCTGTCAACATCTGAGCATCACCGTTGTAATAATTCATCTCTTCCAATTTGTCGAGCCATTGACCATAAAAAGGCGCAATAACCCGTTTGCCATTTTTCTGAACAATCAAATCACGTATAGACAATGGTGAATTGGCATTGAAATACAGACTGGGCAAGCTGATCTGAATGTTCTTACCCGAAGGCAAAAGGGCTGGGTTTGTTAAGTTTGACTGCCACAAATCTGTGGCAAAATTCAGTGTTTGCTCTTGTTGGGCATTCAGCGTTTGACTTAAAAAAAGAGAAAAAAGTATAATGCGTATGTAGAATTTGTTCATTTTATTAAAAGTTTTTTGATGTTCGGAAAAAGGGACTTTTTAGCACTTAAAGATTTACGCCAACACGTACGCCGAGCTTCACGCCAAATTTCTGCGACGCATTGAACCGAACAGGATTTGCCCCATTATTGGTTGACGAAATCGTATATTTCATAATGACTTTTTTAGCAGAACGGATACGGGTGAATTTTGCAGCATCCACTTTTATAAAATTATAAGCCAATGATGTCCCAATCGTTGTCCCCGCAGCAGTCGTTGGCGCCCCCCTCAGTATCAAAGGCTCTTTTAGGACAAGTGAATCAGTGATAGCACCTGATGAGGAGACGAAATAGCCTTGTAAAGCCATGTCAATAGGCATCTCGTTGTCTGTCGTGATTTTAAATTCTGCTGCTGCCACCTCCGAAAACTTAGATAAATCGAGTACTAATGTATCATAAGCAGTGAAATTTTCGGCAGTGCCGATAAGCGGAATTTCCACAGAAAGGGACGTCTTCAAACGGCTGTCATCGTTTAAAAAACCAGTATTTTTTGTAGTATTACCCAAATTAGTAATTCCAATCAAAGTATGCGAAAAGACTGTTGGGTTACTGACCATGATATCGCTGAGGTTTGAATTTTTATTATCAACAATCAGCGTAGTCTTTTTTGAAAGCCCTATTTCATTTAAGGCAGGAAAAGATAGATTTACGCCTGTGGTCAAGGGGCTTTGCAAAGTGATTTTTTGCCCCGATTGATTGTTAGATTGCGCAGAAGAAGTGCGCATTTGAAGCGGAAAACCAAATGTATTGTCAAAATCAAAAGTAATTTTCGGCTCAGAAAAACGGATTTTACCATTAGGTCTCCAATTCTTAAAAAAGTCAAAACCGATAGAATCCTTAGGCAAAACGAGTAGAAATTGACCGAAATAACCTTTTACAGTCTTGGATTCAAAGCGTGTGATGTCATAAAAGCCTTGATTGTTCAATGAAACGAATTCGCCACTTGCCTTATTCGCTTGATAACTAATGACGATATTATCCATCGTCGGCTCGCAATGCCAACCATTGAGGTCAATAGAGTCTCGAACAGCAACATTCGTTAAGGTAAACGTCTTTGAAAACGCTTGACCATTTTTTGTAAATTGAGGAAGGGAAATGCGTACGGTCAACGGCGTTGTTTGTGCATTAAAACGCCATTTAAAAAAGCCTTTTTTGAAATCAATCGCATCAATGCGCGTATCTGAAGGCGATGGAAAAGGTAGCGCAATATCAGATTGAACAATCGGAATTGTTTGCACTTCTGGCATGCTTGCAAACAAATTTAAAGGGGGTGTTTCAATCACTTGGCTCTTATAAAACATTTTATAAGTGCCGTCAGATTGCACCTGAAGATAGGCATTGCCATCAAATCCTTCAAATAAATCTTTCAAATTCATGGTTGTTTCAACCAATGGAACAGCATACTCAGGTGTGAGTTTTACGTTTAAATCAACATCATCATAAGGGAGTTTACAGGAGTCAACCAAGCAACAAAGCGTTGCTAAAAATAAAACAGTAGATAATTTGCTCATACGATTAAAGTTTAGAAGTTGTTAGTGAATGTTTAATACTTAAATCGGTTGTTTTCATAGCTTAATTTCAACAATAGATAAGCCCATATTTGTCAAAGACAAAGGAATATCTGTTGTGTCGTTATAATTAAAAGACGTGCGTGTGAACGTTTTTCTATAAAAATATAGATAAAAAGACCTGAAGAATGAATTAGAATTGTCTGTAATGGAATGTGAATGTTCTGTGGAATGCCAATTTTTTATATTGAAATTTTTACAAAAGAACATAAAAATTATGAGAATTGCAAATGAGTCAATAAAAAAAACAAGCCCTGCAGCTGTTACACCGCAGAGCTTATTCATCTTTAATCTTTTATAAATCTTGATTAAATCTATTGCGTTTTCAAACCAAACTTCACCCCTATGCGCACCCGTACATCTTGTGTTGATTTCAACTTAACAGGCACAGTCCCATTGTTTGTTGTTGAGAACGAATATCGAATGATGAGTTTTTTTGCACCACGTATTTTTTTCAATTTCTCGGCATTTATTGTAATCAGGTTTTCAGTCGTCGTGATGCTGGTCGGCAAGCCCAAACTGTTCACAGGAGCCCCCCTCAGTATAGGCGACTTTGCGGTGTACATTGAGTCAATAATAGCACCATTACTGGTGGCAAAATAGCCTTGAAGCGATATGTCAATCGGCATACCGTTGTCCGTAATGATTTTAAATTCAGCTTGTGTCACATCGGTCGCTTGCGAGAGGTTAATATCAAAAGTATCATTCAATTCAAAACTTTTAGCTTTACCAATCATCGGCACTTCTACCTCTACTTGCAATTCAAATTTACTTGAATCGGTCATAAAGCCCGTTATTGTCCTGTTTTGGTCTGGGTTTGTCAAACCGTCAATATCATATTGAATCGCAATAGGGTTTGAACTCATGATTTCAGCAATATTTGAGTTCGTTTTATCGAAAACAACGACTGTCCGTTTTGATTGACCAACTTCATTTATTTTTGGATAATTGATGTCAACACCAACCGTCAAAGGGCTTTGAAGCGGTAGCCGTCGTCCGTCAAGCGTCAAGACTTCACCTTGCCGCATAATCGAGCGCACAGGCACACCAAACGAATTGTCCAAAGTGATAATCATACGTGGACTATCAAAATAAACGCTGCCATTTTGCCATTTTTCAAAGAAATCAATCGCAATGCTGTCTTGTGGTCCGTCAAAAATACTTTGTCCAAAATAACCTTTGGCATAAGCAAATTCAAAGTTTTGAATCTGATAAGCACCGCCGCCTTTCAAATTGAAAGACTGCCCATTTGAGATTTTCCGAGCCGTTGTATAAATATAAATGGAATCGTTTTGAGCCTCCAAACGCCAACCAGCCATCTCGATTGTATCGAGTGTGATGCCATTATGATTAAAATTTTTGCGAAATGCCACCCCGTTTTTAGTCAATTGAGGGATAGAGATAGTGACATTTAAAGGCTCCGGCGCAGGTGCAATGCCCCAACGAAGCGTTCCTTTTTTCACATCCACATAGTCAATATGCACACCACTGGGCAATGTAAACGGCACTGCCATCGTCGAATCAAGGATTGGAAAAGAGACATTTCTGAAATTGGCAAAAATATCGAGACTCGATTGCGTCGTATAATTGCCTTTATAGCGCAAAATGACCGTACTATCCGTCCCAATCTGAACATAAGCCTTCGGGTCAAAGCCATCGATGATATCGCCAAACGATTTTCGGGTATCAATCAAAGGCAATGCCCATTCTTGGTTTAAATCGGTTTTTATTTCGTCAATCGGGCTGATGCGACAATTTGAAAAGAAAATAGCTGAAACGCTGACCACTATCAGCAAAAGGTATGATGTTTTTCTCATTGAAATAGGTGGATTGGTTGAAAAATCAAGAACAAAGGTAATTTTTAATCAACAAATAACTTGGGTTAAAACGTTAATGCGATGTCAATATTGGAATGGTGAATATTTTAATGGTGAATGGTGAATGGTGAATATTTTTTTACAAAAAAACCGACCCCTCAGTAAGAAGTCGGTTTTATTGGTTAATAGTTATTGGTAAATTGGTTATTGGTGAATTGATAACGACCTACTAATAACCAATAACCAACCCACTATAAATGTATCACCTCACCATACGCATGAGCCGCAGCTTCCATAATCGCTTCGCTCATCGTTGGATGTGGATGTATAGATTTAATGATTTCATGTCCAGTCGTCTCCAATTTACGGGCAACAACAGCTTCGGCAATCAATTCAGTTACGTTCATACCAATCATGTGGCAACCAAGCCACTCACCGTATTTGGCATCAAAAATGACCTTAACGAAACCTTCTGATGCGCCCGCCGCTTTCGCTTTTCCGCTTGCAGAAAAAGGAAATTTACCCACTTTTATCTCAAAACCTGCCTCTTTTGCACCAGCTTCGGTATAACCAACAGATGCAATTTCAGGTGAACAATAGGTACAGCCTGGGATATTGTTATAATCAATTTTTGAAATATGCAGACCCGCCATGCCTTCTACACAAGTGATGCCTTCAGCACTCGCTACGTGGGCAAGGGCTTGAGTTGCCAATACGTCACCAATGGCAAAAATGCCCGGTACATTGGTTTGAAATTTGTCGTCAACGACGATGAAACCACGGTCTGTTTTGATGCCCAAAGCCTCTAAACCGATGTTTTCGATATTTGGCGTAACGCCCGCAGCAGACAAAACAACATCACATTCGATGATTTCTTCAGCACCGTCTTTCTTTGCTTTTGTCTTAACTTTCAAGACATCACCGCTTGTGTCAACCGATTCAACAGCCGTTCCTGCAAGGGTGCGAATGCCTTTTTTCTTATAAATCTTAGTCAATTCCTTAGAAATATCTTCATCTTCTCGTGGTACAAGTCCTTGATCCATGAATTCCACCATCGTCACTTTCGTACCGATTGAGTTGTAGAAATAAGCAAATTCGACCCCAATTGCACCCGCACCTACGACAACCATGCTTTTAGGTTGAGTCGGTAACGACATCGCTTTGCGGTATTCAATGATTTTAGTACCGTCAATTTTCAAATTAGGCAATTCCTTTGCCCGTCCGCCTGTGGCGATGATGATATTTTTAGCAGAATAAATGTCTGATTTGCCTTCCGCAGTTGTCACCTCAATAGCCTTACCCCTCAGTAATTTGGCGGTGCCCATGATGACAGTTATCTTATTTTTCTTCATCAAAAACTGAACGCCTTTGCTCATGCCATCTGCAACGCTGCGTGAACGACCAATCATCGCACCGAAATCAGCTTCCGCACCAGCTATTTTGATACCATAATCGGCGGCATGATTCAAATATTCAAACACTTGCGCACTTTTCAACAAGGCTTTTGTCGGGATACAACCCCAGTTCAAACAGATGCCGCCCAACGATTCACGTTCGATAATGGCAACGTTCATTCCTAATTGTGACGCTCGTATTGCCGCCACATATCCGCCCGGTCCCGAGCCGATAATGATTAAATCAAACTGATTCATATTGCTAATTGGTTGTTAGATAATGATGAATGGTGAAATGATGCATGATGAATGACGTTAATATTTTTTATAAAATACTGATTAACAGTCATTTACCAAGCAAAATTGACCATTCGTTAAATGTAAATGCGTATCGCAATGAATACGCCGCAAAGGTAAAAAAAAATGATTGAATACTGAGGGGTATTAAAAAAGGCTCAAGCAATAGTAAAATTGCTTGAGCCTTTTTAGTTCATTATTTAAGCAGTATTTATACTGTTTACCTACACTTTAAGGCAATTTAACACTTATACCTGCAGAAAAGAGCCGTGAAAATTGCCAAGTCCAAGTATTCCCCCCATGTATTTTAATCGTATCATCAAAATCCCAAATTAATTGAATGCCACCACCCACTTTAAACGTAAAATATACAGGTTCAATAACCTTCAACTTCATACCTAAACCAAAATTCGTTTCTAAAAAATTGGTTCTTTTAAAAATTTCAAATGAGTCTCTATAATACGTAATTCTCTGTGTTTGCATTCTTGAAAAATAAGAATTTCCAAAAGCAACAAAACTCAATACCTTCCATTTATTCGGACTAAGCCTTCTTTCATAGCCTATTTTAGCACCTATAAAATCACCAAAAGACGTGGCATAACTATTCCTATAAAACGTATAATATTGACCATCATCTAAATACGGAGTCCTAATATGAATCTTTAAACCTGCTGAAAAAGAGTTACGTTTATGGGTTTTCTCAAGCATTATTGAAATATTATTGTCCATATTACCATTGCTAAACTCGCTATTCAGAGCATATTGAGCATAAGACATAAGGTAAGTAAAAGACAATAATAAGCATACAATTATTTTTTTATTAGACATGAGTATATAAAATTATAAGGACGTTGCACATCATTTTTGATATGCAACGTCCTTGAATTAATTGACAAATGAAAAACGCATTTTACCTTTTTCAGTTTGGCTTGGGGCATTTTCAGGATAGGCAAATGTAACAGTTGCATTACCCATACATACGCAGCAGCAGCTATTGGGAAAATCTCTAAATCACCATCAGGCACAAAGGAATACCATTCATGTTGAAATTTACGCCGCCCGCTTGGATTTAGTGTTACGCCCCAAATAGTTCCAGTTCCTAAAGATTTATTGGTATTATACCAATCTCTTTCGTAAGTATTAAAAATATATGCCCTGTTATTGAGCAATGTAGAAGCAATATTCGTAGTAGGCATAAAATCTGCAAATCTTGAAGTTATGGATAAAGTAGTACCTAACTCACTAAAATGAACATATTTTACATGCCAACTACCTTGTACTTTGTCGAGTTTAATATTTTTTGTAAAACCATTACCTGTAACAAAGCTCTTATCTACTCTGTAAGCATCTATTGTAAATTCACTGTGTTTACTTGTTTCATAACCATAATTAGGATGTATTCTCACTTGGTCTATATCAATATGAGCATCGGTTCTTAAACCTATTGCATCCAAATTTGACATTTCAGACCGTTTCTCTAATTCTTTTTTTAGCTCATCTGCCTTTGCTTTATTAATTTTTCTGAATTGCGCCATTTCGTCTAATGAAAACGTATTTCCTATTGTTTCAAGCCCTGGCAACATAACAGGTTGAGGAATAGCCATAGCTTCCTTTTCACCTACTAAAACTTGCGCAGAAACCCCGTTGGGAGCCGTTTGCCATGCAAAAATAATATCGGGATTGTCATTTTCAATGTCATCATATTCGACAAAACCTGGAGACACAATAGCATACTCATCATCTAAGGCTACTTCATAATTGGGTACGAAAATAACTAAATCGTAGATGTAACCTTCATAGGTAATCGTTTCAACAGTTCGTGCTGAAATATTTGAGGTTACTTTTTTGGCAAGTGCTGCATCAAATTGAGGTTTCACTCTTGGTAAGTTAGCAAAAAGTTTATCTAACTGAACTGTACCTTTGTTCTCTTTGGCTATGGTTAACACAGTGCGAACAAACTCTTTATCAGTTGATAAACTTTTGAGTACCAATGCAAGGTCTAAATGTTTTCGGTTAATAGCTTCTTCTTCTCTATCCCTTGCATTTGAGCGTAACAAATCTTCGACATTGGAGTTTGTTGTTTTTAATACAACTTTGGGGATAGAAGTTTCTTCTAAACTTTGGGTTTTGTTACATCCTATGCCAATTAATACTAAAAGCATGACAATTGGCAAAGTGAATGCGTGAATGCGTGAATGCGTGAATTTTTCAATTTAAAATTGTTTTAATGAGTTAATAAAATTTATAAGCGGCAAACATAAGTTTTTATTTTAAATTCAACACAAGTTTTTCAAAATTAAAATAAAAAAAATAGCTGCTTGTAATTCTATTTAATAATGAACTCAACACGTCTATTTTGTGCATGACCTTCTACTGTATTTTCAGTTGATATAGGACGCATATCGCCAAATCCTTTCCAAGTCAAACGGTCGCTTTTGATGCCTTTTTTAATCAAATAATCAACAACAGCACTCGCCCGTTCTTCTGACAATTTGAGGTTGAGTTTGGAGTCACCGACATTGTCTGTATGTCCCTCAACGACGACTTTTTTGTTGGGAAAACGTTTGAGCATAGCCACTAAATTGTCCAATTCCTCAAAAGATTCGGGCAACATTGTCGGTTTACTTTTTACAAAAAGGACGTGTTTGGGTACGTATTTCGTCGCTGTATCCAAATTTACTGAGGGGGTACTTTGGGCTGCTTGAACCCTTGGTTTTGTAGTGGTTATCGTTGTTTTTTTTGGCACCACTGGCTTTTCAGGCGGCGGTGCAACTGCTTGAATAACAGGTGTTTGTGAAAAAAAATTCGCTGCTTATTATTTTAAAATTATGACCTGAATACTTCGCTTTATCGTCTGGCGTTTCCCACAAAAGATGAATTTCACCTTCACGTAAGCCATTGAAATATTCAACTCTTAGGTCATACTTTTTGCCTGCATCTAAGGCAATAACACCTGAAAAGTCTTCAGAATCATGCAAGCCCCAAGCATCTAAAATCAACATATTGCCGACCCAAACACGAATACCATCATCTACTTTTGCTGAAAAGGTATAAGTCCCAGAAACAGGTGCTTGCAGTATGCCCGTCCAACGAATAGAATAAACATTGGGACTAATGCCGTTTGCAGGAGACGTACCCATTTGCCAATCGAAATCAATTTGTGGGTCAATGCGAGACATAACCCATTGGTCTTTATTTAAATTTGTTCCATTGTAATAATCGCCTTTTAGACCTTGTTGTGCCAGAATTGGGTTTAGGAAATAAATAAGCGTTAGGCTTAAAAATAAAAATAGCTTTTTCATATTGACATCGTTTTTTGCTTAAAAATAGGACATAAAGCTTAAAACTTCCTTGTTTCTTCGACCTTTTATAGCTTAAAAACGACGAGTCAATTGTATGGTTAAAATACTGAGGGGGTATAGTTTTCAGTAAAACATGCCAAAAGTTTGAAACTTTTGGCATGTTGTCAGAACCTGCGCTTTTATTATTTACTCGTTACATTGTTATTATTTAAAAGTGAAAATTAGCTGCAACAATACCCCAAACCCATATCAATGTCTTGAAAACAAGGAAGAGAAATCCAAATAAAATCGCTAAAAACATCAACGAAACAACGAAAATACTGCGTGTTGCCGCAGGCGGATTTGGGTTTTCGACATAATATTGTTTCAATAAAGCGACATTGCGGCGGTTCGCTTTGAAGTGCAAATCGAACAAATCGCCTACAATTGGGATAGAACCAACCGTCGCATCAAGGGTAATATTGCCCAACATTTTGAGCAACATACCTACGCCAATCCCACGCCGCATCATAGAAAAAACCAATATAGAGGAGATACCAAAACTCAACCAATCCCCTGCCGTTGGGATGAGACCAATGAGAAAATCGACGCCAAAACGAATTTTCGTAAACGGAATCCTAAATTGATTGTCGAGCAACGACGATATTTTGTCAATCATCGCAAATTCAGGTTGTGATGACAATGTTGGTGTGTTTTGACTGGATTGTACTTGATTTTCCATATTTGTATTTTCTAAATTGATCAAAATTGTCTTTTATAAACTAAAAAAAACATAACGACAAAAAGCGTCAACGTAAAAACAAGACCCATTTGCAACGAAAAGGCATCAGCCAAAAAGCCAATAACTGGCGGTCCAATAAAAAAACCAGCATAACCAATCGTCGTTGACATCGCAATACCAACACTCGGAGAGACCCCCTCCGTATTTCCAGCCGTTGAATACACAATCGGGACGACATTGGACAATCCTAAACCGGTACTAAAAAAACCAAATAAAACGATGTATTCATTCAGCACGGCAAGCGCTAAAGCAAGCCCACAAAAAGACAATAAACTACTATAAATCAACACTTTACGCTTTCCCAATTTTGCAATAAAAAAGTCACCAAAAATGCGCCCAATAGTCATAGAGGTTGCGAAAGCGCCAAAAGCTAAGGCAGAAAAGGCTTCGCTCATGCCTATCGTTTTATTCATATATATGGCAGACCAATCTGCCATCGCGCCTTCGCCTGTCATCCCGCAAAAGGCAATAATACCCAATGGCAATATCGCTTTTGTCGGCAAACGAAAGGTTTGCCCCCCCTCAGTATAAGCCCCTTTTGAATCAGTATTTACACTGTTTGAGTCTTCGTCCTTGATTAAATGCCTCATTGCCCACAGCAATAATACCGCACACAAGGCACTGACAATGACCAAATGTATAAAAAGTGCAACGTTTAATTTTGCAAACAAAGCTCCTGCACCTGCACCCAAAGCCATTCCGATACTGAAAACGGCATGAAACGACGACATAATCGGCTTCCCATACATGCGCTCGACGTAAACGGCTTGACCATTTATCGAAACATCTAATGCGCCATTGTTCAAACCTAAAAAGAAAAACAATCCGCCGATGAGCCAAATATTTGAAAAAACAGGAATAAGAGGTGCAAAAAGACAAAACCCCCAAGCCGTAAACCACGTCAGCCTTTGGCTACCAAAAACCACCGTCAACCAACCCGCAAAAGGCATAGAAACGATGGCGCCCCCTGCCCAACAGAGTAAAAGAGTACCCAATGTGGCGTTTGAGACATCGTATAAACGTTGTAATTCGGGTAAACGAGCGACCCAATTGGCATAAAGGAAGCCCACAAAAAAGAAGAAAGAAGAAATAGCTAAACGATTGATTTTCATTTATTTATAAAATTAGCAGACGTACAAACCTACGCTCAAGCGTATTTGTGAAGCAGATGCCTTTGTAAAATGCTGCAAAGATGAAAAAAATAATTGGGTGGCATAGTTTATGAACATAAGTACACCAAGTTGTCAAAAAGTGTTAAGATTTTTTCAAGCAAAGAGATACAATTTGAACTACCCAGACGTTTATTTGTTGAGCAAGTAACTATGAGATGTCAAACGTAAATACTTATAACCTTCCGTTCTCATATCAACTATGCCTATAAGACAGTATTGTTTTTGAAACAATAATCACATAAATTTGAGTTGAACTTTCAATCAAAAATCTTCACGTTCTAAAATTACAAGTCAAATGCATATAAATGGTTTTCCCAAACAACAAATTAAAGAACATAAAATCGGCATTGCGCTCTCTGGTGGCGGTGCAAAAGGCATAGCTCATATCGGTGTCTTTCGCGCTTTGCGTGAAAATGGCATCGAACCAACCATCGTTTCAGGGACAAGTGCTGGTTCAATCATTGGCGCACTGTACGCAGCGGGTGTTCCGACTGAGGACATGGAGCGTTTGATTGCCGATTCAAGTATGATGAAGATATTTCGTTTATTTGGTATTCCTGGGGCAGGGCTTGTCAAATTGGATTATTTAAAGGAACGCCTTGAAGCATTTATTCCCGAAAATAGTTTTGAATCTCTAAATTACCCTCTTTATGTTTGTGCGACCAATTTGAATGTCGGCAAAGCCGTTTATTTCAGTACTGGAACTGTGTTCGATAAAGTTGTCGCTTCTTGTTCTGTACCTTGGCTTTTTAAACCTATCGAAATTGAAGGCGAGTTGTATGTTGACGGCGGCATTACCAACAATATGCCCGCAGGCATTATACGCGAACAATGCGATATTTTGATAGGTTCAAACGTCAAACCCAAGGTACATGTGCAGTCAAATAAGGAATTGGATACATTTATGGGTATTACACAGCGTGTTGTAGATTTAACCCTTTGGACGAATTCAAAACCGCATATCAAAATGCTGGATGTGTATATTGCCCCAGAAAAAGTCAACGAATTCAGCTTTTTCAGCATGTCAAAAGTTAAAGAGTTGTGCGATATTGGCTACGAAGAAACAATGAATCAAATGCCTAAATTGTTGGGTCTCATAGAAAAGCAAAAGAGCCAAGACTTGATTTCTGCTTCAATTACACATTAAAAAACAGAAAACCTCGTTCCAAAGGAGTCCAAATGGAAAAAATACTGAGGGGTATCAAATTGGGGAAACTTTAAAAATTTCCCCAACATGTACTTAATCCTTGCCAACAACGTCCCTTTGCCCTTGCCTAATTGAAAAAATTCTTCATATAAGCCGTCAAACCTAATAATGGTTAAATTTTTGATAATTCTTTTTGTTAAAAATGACTAATTTTGCGGCAAACAGTAATTCAGTAGGACTGAGGCGAAATAAGTAAAAAGCATATTTGGCTATCCTAAAACCTTAAATTTCACAGATTTAGAATTTTATGAGAAAAATTCCTCTTGATATAGTCGGTTTGCAACCGAGCATGACCCAAACGCATAATTATGCCGTTGTTCTCGGCGAACGCAATGGCAATCGTCGTTTGCCCATTATTATTGGTGGCTTTGAAGCACAAGCAATCGCCGTAGCGGTTGAGCGTATGCTGCCAAATCGCCCATTGACGCATGATTTGTTTAAAAATGCCTTGGAAACGTTCAATATTGACTTGCACGAAGTCGTCATTTCTAACTTACTCGATGGTGTATTTTATGCGCGTCTAATTTGTTACAAAGATGGTATTCCGCATGAAATTGATTCGCGTACAAGCGATGCGTTGGCTATGGCAGTGCGTTTCAATTGCCCGATTTTCACTTATGAGTTCATTCTTGAAGCCGCAGGTGTTGTTTTAGAAGAGGCCGATGACTCGGGCAGCAGAAGTGTTGCGGGTGAATCGAGCAAAGGTGGCGGCAGTCGCGCTTCTGATACCCGTAGCTCTTTGACAAATATGGATACAGATGAACTCAATCAAAAACTTCAAGAAATGCTTTCCAATGAAGATTACGAGCAAGCGGCTTTGATAAGAGATGAATTGAATCGTCGGAAAGGTTAATTTTACATTCAAATTTGGAATTTGGGAATAAAATATTGGGGTATTGTCGAATAGAGACAATATCCCAATATCTTTAATAGCCTTTTTGTAGTTGAAAATGTTACGTTTGCTGTATATTAAATCTAAAAACCACCATAACATGCTAAAAATCAAGGAATTACTATTTTCATTCCTACTCATATTTTCTTATCCAATGATATTCATTGCACAGGACTGCGCTGATAAAGTAACCGCTAAAAGTGTTGAACAACCCGATACCACACAATCTACGACCCTTTATAATGAAGCTGTACGACGCTTGGCAAACGATTCGGCTTTACAGCACGGACAGGTCGGTATTGTTGTTTTAGATGTATCAACAGGGCAAATATTGGCGGCTCAAAATCCGACAGTCAGCCTGATTCCTGCTTCAAATATGAAAATTGTTTCAACGGCAGCAGGTTTGGGCATTTTGGGTAATGACTTTCAATTTCGAACAGAATTGCAATATGATGGCAGTATTCGAGACTCTGTTTTGTATGGCAATATCATTATAAAAGGCTATGGCGACCCGACATTGGCAAGCCCATTGATGGACGGCGTGCCAAGTATGAGCGTTGTTTTAGACAGTTTTACAAGTGAAATACGTCGTTTGGGCATCAAACGCATTGTTGGAAAAATCGTAGGTGATGGTTCGGCTTATGAAAACGGAACGGCAGTACCAACTTGGCTTTGGGAGGATTTGGGCAATGCTTACGGCTCGGGTCCCAGTGGTTTGAATTTTCATGAAAACCTGTATGAACTGACTTTTCAACAAAATAAAGATGTGGGAACACACCCCTCAGTATTCAGCGTATCTCCGTATATCCCTGTCTTTCAATTCATTAACGAAGTAAAAAGCATCGTTGGTGGTGGCGACGACGCATATATATATGCCACGCCGAACAGCACCACGGGTTATATCCGAGGTACAATACCGACTGGAACGGGGCTGTTTAAAATAAATGGCGCACTACCCGACCCTCCCCTATTTGCTGCATGGCATTTGAGAAAAAATTTAATATTACAAGGTATCGAAGTAACAGACTCAGCGACGACTCAAATGGTTTTGGAACAGCAGTCCATACCGCTTTTTTATCGGACAACTTTTTTTACTTGGCTATCGCCAAAATTGTCAGATATTGTGAACAAAGCGAACCATGAAAGTGTGAATTTATATTGTGAAGCCATCCTGCGTGCCATTGGTTTAAAGCAAACGGGCGTTGGTTCAAATGAAGAAGGGATAAAATCTATTGTCCGTTTTTGGCAAACAAAAGGCATTGATACTGAGGGGTTGTTCATGCAAGACGGTTCGGGTTTGTCGCCGCGTAATGGTATTACGCCTTTGCAATTGGCTTCCATGTTGAGGTCGGTAGCCCTTGATAATCAGACATTTACACCATTTTACAGTTCTCTGCCTGAAGCAGGTAAGTCGGGTACTTTGAAAAACATGTTTAAAACTAACCCCTCAGTAAGCAGCCGATTAAGAGCTAAAAGTGGGACAATCACGCGGGTTAAATCGTATAGTGGTTATGTGACGACAAGCGAAGGAAAATTGCTCGCATTTTCGGCGATTTGCAACAATTTTACGTGTTCACAAAGGGATATTCGCAAAAAATTGGAACAATTCATGGTGGATATTTGTCAGTATTAAGTTTTTTAGATCTAAGAAGTTACAAATATCCATTCATTTTTAATAGACTTTTCAAGGGGAGGGCTTACCTTTGGAGAAATTACGAAGCCTTTTAAAAGTATGAAAAGAACGGAGTTAAAAATTATTATTTTTGCGATATGCCTTATCGTCGTAAATGCCTGTCAAGACAACCGTGAGCGTCCAGGTGGCTATCAGTCAACGGATTCACAAACGAACGACACCAGCAAGCAACAAAATAAGTTAGACGACATTCGCCAAGATTGGGAAAGCCGAGACCGTCTCGTATGGCAAAAACCCGATATGGTTATCAAACGCCTCGGTGATTTGAGCCTAAAGACTGTCGCAGATTTGGGTGCAGGCACTGGTTTTTTCGCTTTTCGCCTTGTACCCATCGCTAAAAAAACGATTGCGCTGGATATTGACCCGCGTTTTATCACGTTCATGGACAGTGCTAAAAATGAAATGAATTCAGAATTACGGAGTCGTTTCGAAGCCCGACTCGTTGATATGGACGATGCCAAATTGAAAAAAGGTGAAGTAGATGCCGTTATCATCGTCAACACATATATGTATATCAGCGACCGTGTGGCGTATATGCAACGATTGCGCCAAGGTATCAGCAAAGGCGGTATGGTTCTGATTGTGGATTACAAAGAGAAAAACATTCCTGTTGGTCCACCCACGAATACAAAAGTGCCTTTGAGTGTTGTTGAAAAAGAATTGAAACAAGCGGGTTTTAAAAACATCAAATCGGACGACACTTCGCTTGATTATCAATACATTATAACGGCGACGAATGATTGATAGAACGCTTAAAATACTGAGGGGGTGAAAATAAAAGCTCTGAATACATGAGGC
>JAYVFS010000266.1:0-8515 GCA_043772905.1 Saprospiraceae bacterium
GCAAAAACAGCTATTACTTTTGCTTAATATTGATCCGCGTATTTATGAGGATTTGCCGCTATTCTTAAAATCCAATTTTAAAATCAACGAAACGTGAGAGAATTGCTAAAAATGTTTTCTTATAATTTACCAGAAGACGAGTTGCAAGAACTCAAACAAACGCTTGTGAAATTTTTTGCACAACGTATTAGAAAACGGGCTGATGCGATTTGGCAAGAGCGCAGTTATACTGCTGAAACTATGGAAAATTGGCTGAATGAAGATGAGCAATAATAAACCAATCGTTGTACTTGATACAAATGTTTTTCTCGTATCTCTTGCACCACAATCTCCATACGCCATTATTTTTGATGCGCTTATTGATGGACTTTTTACATTGGCAATTTCAACTGAAATACTTGCTGAATATGAAGAAAAAATAGCTGAATGATATGCAAAAGATGTTGTTACAGATATTTTTGAACTACTATTAAATCTGCCAAACGTCATTCGGCAAGATATATATTTCAATTGGCTATTGATTACTGCTGACCCTGACGATGATAAATTTGTAGATATTTCAGTTGCTGTTGACGCTGATTATTTAGTTTCAGACGACAAACATTTTAATGTTCTTAAACATATAGATTTTCCCAAAATAAACCTCATAAAAGCTAAGGATTTTATAATACTTTGTCAAAACTCATTTCAAGTTTAATTATTAGCTATTAGCAGAACTGTTGAGTTCTTCCAACTGTATCTCCGTTTTATAATTTTCCCAACGCACCCGTTTAGTAATACCAAAATTTTCAAGGCGATTGTGATAATAGAACAAAGTGCTGAAATCATCGCTTTCAATATCGCCTTTCTTATTGAACATCAAGGGTTTCCGTACATGATAAATACCTAAATTTTTGATACCATCTTGTAGCAGTTCCTTCGCGGGTAAACGAATGACTTCGCTCAACTTCAATCTGTCTTTTTCTGCCAATTCAAAAAGAACTTCTTGAACGGCTTCGATAGCTGCTGTAAAATTGTCAATTGGAAACACAAAATCGTGGGTTGGTAAACGCAAAAGTGCATAAAGGTCAAAAGTCTCATTGTTCGCTTTTAGCATATTAAAAGCGGTAAAAGCAACGACATGAGAGCTTAAAACAATGTTTTCACGATGAAAACGATCAACAATGCGGTCTGCAAGTAGTTTTGTGTATTCGGCTTCGCGTTGTAAATCCTGCTTGATGACCCCCTCCGTATTGAAGTAGTCGCTGATATTGAGTTTGTTGTGGCGGGCATCAAAACTCGTTCCTTCGGCATCTACAAAATTGCCCATTATGTCCATGGGTTTACCAAAAGACAAAATAATATCCGATTTTTTAGCAAAAAACTGCCATATAAACTTCAACCATTCGCGGATAGAATTGCCTGATGCTCTACTTGCGATGTATTTTTCTTTACCTGTAATTTGCAAATGTTGGCGAATCAAAAAGGGTGCTTCAAGAACAAAATGATAACTCATGACAAGCGGCACAATGAAAATTTTAGTCGGCTCTTCTTTTTGCCCCCCCTCAGTATTTGTCGCTTTTACATCTTGCTCTTCACCCTTTACCTCTTGTTCTTTAACTTGTTGACACAGAACACGTTGTGCTTCAACGGCGGTGCCGAGTAAACCCATTTTCAAACGTGTTTCAACCATGCCATTCCTTGAACGTGTGCCGCCTGGAAAAAACAACGTATTCGTTCCACGCACAATTGACAGCATGGACATTGTCTTTAATGTCTCGAGGTAAATAGGATTCTTTTTTCGGCGGTCAACGCGGTAAGCACCCAAACGATTCATAAAAAAAGCGGCTGCACCAGAGTTATAGAGGTTTAAGCCCGCTCCATAACTAAACGAGGGCAAGCCAACGATTTGATCCATCGCAAAGCCAACGAGTATTGAGTCTATATTACTAAAATGCGTAGGGACCACAATAACAACCCCTTTTTTCATCAAATGACGTACCGTTTCCATTTCGCCATATACCTGAATACGTTCATGTAAACGATTGCGCGAGCTTAAAAAACGCCACCAACGTTCAGCCGCCGCATTTAAAAGACGATTAAAAAAGGTAAACAGAAACAGACGGGCAAAACGAAATGTCGAAATCGAGAAAGTACCCACAATCTCAGTTGAATACCGATGTATGATGCGCTGAATGACCTCTTTTTGTGTTTCTTTTGCTTGTTTTTGCGGTTCGTTCTCCGTTTTGAACAACTTTGAACGCAAGCGATTCCAAAATTGTCCTTCGTTGGGTGGGTCAACTTTCCAAGGCGATTCTTTTACGCGAATACGTTCTAAATATATCGTTTCTGATATCAGATTATACAGTTTCGGATGCTCTTCAGCAAGCCGATTGAGTGTAAATTCATCAATTTCCTCTATAAAACGACGACGATCTTGGCTCAATTTGTAGATAGGCCACTGGTCAAGGCGTTCAAACACTTGTGGATATGGATTGGCAGGCTGCATAGTTGATAATGGATAGTGGATAGTGGAAAATGGATAATGGAAAATGGATAGTGGATAATGTTGCGAATTATCCATTATCCATTATCCATTAGAAGAATTATAATCGCTGTTAGCGTCTTCAATAAAACTTAAAATTTCAATACGTCCAACTTTCCGTTCGGCAGAGGTGACATACTGAGGGGGTAGTGTTTCCCAGTTTTCAAGCAGTTTTTGATTGAAATTTTCAATATTTCGCTTTCTATCATCTGCTTTCAACCTATCTGTTTTAGTGAAAACGATGACAAACGGTATGCCATGCTCACCCAATTTATTGATAAAATCGAGGTCGTTTTGCTGTGGCGGAACCATCGAATCAACGAGGACAAAGACATATTGCAGCGTCTCCCGTTTGGTCAAGTAGTACCAAATCATGCGTTCCCATTCCTCCCGCATCGTCCGAGAAATCCGTGCATAGCCATAACCGGGCATATCCACGAGATACCACGTCTCGTTTATGCGAAAATAATTCATCGTTTGCGTTTTCCCAGGTGTTTTCGATGTTTTTGCAAGGTCTTTTTGCGCACACAACATATTTATGAGCGACGACTTGCCGACATTTGAGCGACCGATAAACACATATTCTGGTTTGCCATCAGTGGGACATTTGTCCGTTCTCATATAGCTGCCGACAAATTCGGCTTTAATATTGATGGTAATTTCTTTATTCGATTTCAATTTTAATATTTTTGTTATTGAAAAATAAGATTTATAAAAAATTGAAAATCAAATTATTATAAATCAAGACGCTTATGATACCCCCCAGTAAGAAAGGCATTTTTAGCAGTGCAAAGGTAAAATATATTTCCTAAATGGGTTAAGATTCTGTTAAACGTGTAATTTTGCGCATCTCAAAAATCACAATCTTGTGTAAGCATCGTTAATAAAGACAAATTAAAATTCAAAAGAATGAAAAAATTGATGATTCTTTTCTTGTGCATGACTATGGCACAAGCGGCTGTTCAAGCTCAAATTAGGTACGGTCTAAAAGTGGGTGTCAGCACGCCAGATATTAAGCCAGCCGATGTTTCGGCGATTCGCTTCAAGAGCGGTGCTGATTCTTTCTCTATTAAGGTCAACGATGCCAATTATGGCTTTCATGTTGGTGGTTGGGTACGCTTGAAATTAGGTGCAGTGTATTTGCAGCCTGAGGTGTTGTTTAACTCGGCGAAGGTACAGTATAATTTGAAGAAAGTGAACGGTGCAGCCCTCGCGGATAGCCTGCGCAGCGAACGTTTCAATAATCTCGATGTACCTATTATGGTCGGCTTCAAGTTAGGGTCTTTCCGTGTTAATGGTGGTCCTGTGGCGCATATTCACCTCAATGGGGATTCTGATTTGTCGGATTTGTCTGACTATAAATCTAATTTCCAATCAGCTACATGGGGCTATCAAGCAGGTATCGGCTTAGATTTTGGCAAATTAGGGCTTGATTTGCGTTATGAAGGTAACTTTAATAACTACGGTAGCCACATTACTTTTGGTGGCAATAGTTATGATTTCAATAAAGCACCTTCTCGTATGACACTAGCTGCGGCATTTAGTTTCTAAGAGTCAGTAGCTGCTAAAGGCAACGTGCAAAAAAGCAAAGGGCAAAACGTTCAATTCACGTTTTGCCCTTTGCTTTTTTCGGAATGAGCGGAAAACGAGACTCGAACTCGCGACCTTCGGCTTGGGAAGCCAACGCTCTACCAACTGAGCTATTTCCGCGTTTTGGTTGATTGGTTATTGGTGAATTGGGGATTGGTTATTACTTACGCTAATAACGAGTAACCAATCCCCAATCAACCAATAACCAATCCCTAATCAACTATACTTCAAACGGTATCTTCAAGATTTGACCCACTTCGATTTTATCAGGATGCTCGAGAACATCTGTATTGGCAGCAAATATCTGCGTGTATTTCTTAGGCTCTTCGTAGAAATGCTTAGCGATTTTACCCAGTGTGTCGCCTGATTGAACAGTGTAAATCGCATAATAGTCGTTTGTTGCAACACTAATGTCTGCAATAAGGTCAGAAGGCGCATCACCACCCACTTCTTTGATTTTGTCCCAAAGTTGGTTTTTTTCATACTGTGTGTTAACAGTACCTGTGATGACTAATTTGCCGTCTTGCTCAGTGACTGAACCGTTTTGAGCACCTAATTCCTCACCGAGGTTCAATACTGCTTGGTATTTGGTTTGTAATGACATAATAAACTAAGTTTTTAAAATTAATGAAATAAGTTATTTTTTCCTTTTTAAAACCTTTGGACGATGATACTTCGCTAAAGACACAATTTCACCATCAATTATTTTCAAGTACAATTTTCTACTTTTTTTTTGTCAATTTGTAATGTTTGGACGTTTATTATACGTTAAGTTTACAAAATTCTATTTCAGTATATTGACAGCTGCAAAAAATACCCCCCTCAGTATTATTTCCTAAAAAGACTATATTTGTACCGAATTATTCATGTGCATAACCGCAACGCTTATTTAGTTATGTTTCTACGCCTTTTTATTCTTTCAATACTCTGCTTATGCCTGCTCAAGATAGCGGGTTATATGCCTGTATTCAAGATAGAACAATGGCTGATTCACCATAAAATGGAAGCCGTTATTGAACAATTTGTGGACAATGACCAATTACAACTTATCTCAATTTCGCCCGAAAATCAACAAAAACTAAAATGGGAACGAGTTGGTAAGGAATTTTGGTATGAAGGCAAATTGTACGACATCGTCCGTTCTGAAAAAAAAGGCGACGTGACACATTATTATTGTATTGACGATACGGCGGAAACAAATCTCGCTTATGAATTTATTGAAGAAATAAAAAAACAAACAGAAGACTCCGACAATGAAGGCACGTCTCTCAATGATTTCTTCAAAAAGGTCTTGAAAATATATATTCCCCCACCATACAGCCCTCATAATCCTATCGTTTTTAGTCAAATCCCTAAGGAAAGTAAGGTTTTAACGCCTTATATCAACCATTATGCTTCACAATTTTGCAATCGTATTGACCCCCCGCCCAAGCAGGTGATTTAGTTTTTAGTCAACTATTTATTCTTTGGTGCAGATATATTTAATCTAAATGATTGAGTATATCTCTAAATGGTTTTTTACTGAGGGGTGTCCACCTTTCAGTAAAAAGCTTGCCTGTTCATGGTTTTTAGACCACTGATGAGGTGGATGCGACAGATTTTCACTGCTTTTTGTCATCCAGAAGGGAACTAAATCAGCGTAAATCTGTCAAACCAGCCCAATCAGTGGTCAAAAAAAACAATCCATCTAATTTCTAAAAACTAAATCCACAATGAAAAAATCATTATTCATTATAGTTCTTTCTTTTATTACTCAATTTATATCGGCACAAACAGATACGGTGTCGCAAGCCATTGATTTAAACGAAGTCGTTATTTCTGCCAATAAAGTAGCGGAAACAAAGCGCACCATTTCTCAACAAATTCGGACGATTTCGGCAAAAGAAATCAGCTTACTCAATGTTCAAAATGCGGGTGACTTGCTCTCGGCAACGGGTTTGGTGATGGTTCAAAAGAGTCAGCAGGGTGGGAGCAGCCCGATACTGAGGGGGTTCGAAGCGAGCCGTGTTTTGTTGGTCGTTGACGGTGTGCGTATGAACAACTTGATATATCGCGGTGGGCATTTGCAGAATGTGATTACCGTTGACCAGAATATGTTGGAACGTGCCGAAATCCTTTTTGGACCTTCCTCAACCGTTTATGGCTCTGATGCTTTGGGTGGTGTCGTGCACTTCCACACAAAGAAGGCACAGTTTGCAACATCAGACAAAATAGACTTCAATGGCTCTGCTTTTGCTCGTTATTCGTCTGCGAATAATGAAAAAACAGGTCATTTGGACTTCAATGTAGGTGGCAAACGTCTCGCTTGGTTGTCTTCGGTCAATTACAGCGACTTCGGTGATGTCCGCATGGGTACGAAAACACAGGCTTTGGATACCCTTTGGGGCTTGCGAAAACAATATGTTGAGCGCATCAATGGCAAGGATTCGCTTGTGGCAAACAGTGATGTCTATCTCCAAAAGTTTAGTGCTTATAAGCAGTACGATGTATTACAAAAATTAGCGTATCAGGCTTCTAATAAACTCCTATTAGGCTTAAATGTGCAGTTGTCTAACTCAACCGATGTGCCGCGTTATGACCGTTTGACTGACCCGAAAGGCACAGGTCTCAATTCTGCTGAATGGTATTATGGTCCTCAAAAACGGATGTTTACTGCCTTCGATGCACAATGGAAAGATGAAAATGCGTACTTTCAACATATTAGTTTTAGTGCCAATTATCAAGATATCGAAGAAAGCCGCAACACGCGTGGTTTTGGGTCAGCGAATCGGACAAGTCGGGTAGAAAAAGTAAAGGTTTTTGGTGTAACTCTTGATTTTCAACGCACTATCGGCAGCCACGACCTACGTACAGGCATAGATGTGCAACAAAGTTCGGTCAATTCAACTGCTTTTTTGACCAATGTGACGACCAATGTAGAGACTTTAAATGGTGCTTCAACCCGTTATCCCGATGGTGATAATACCATGTTGAACGCTGCCGCTTATTTGACGCACACTTGGAAACTCAATGATGTCTTCACGCTCAATGACGGTCTGCGTTTGGGTATTTCTGATTTAAAATCTACTTTCGTGAGCCAAACTTTTTATAAGTTTCCATTCACAGAAACCAAGCAAAACAACGGAATTTGGAGTGGTCATGTCGGTTTGATATACGCACCTGCTTCGGATTTAAAGGTTTCTGTCTTGGGTTCAACGGGCTATCGGGTGCCGAATGTGGATGATTTAACAAAGGTATTTGACTCACAAAAAGGGAAGGTGGTTGTACCCAATCCCAACCTCAAACCTGAACGGACTTGGAACACGGAACTTGGTTTGTCTAAAAGTTTTGGCAAAGCCTTTGGCATCGAAGGCGCGTTGTATTACACGGCATTCAACAACGCTATCGTGGTTGATAAATTTACATTCAATGGTGCGGATAGTATCGTGTATGATGGTGTAAAAAGTGCCGTTTATGCCCCACAAAATAAGCAAAGTGCCGATATTTGGGGCTTTAGTCTCACCGCTAAAGGGCAACTTACTGAGGGGGTCACTTTCTCTGCGGCTTACAACTATACGAAAGGAACGGTGGCTGCCACAGCATCCGCAAAGGCAACACCCCTTGACCACATTCCACCCGCCTTTGGTCGTTTGGCTGTTGATTATGCCAAAAACAAGCTCAATGCCAGTGTTTTTAGTAGTTTCAGTGCATGGAAACGCCTCGCTGATTACCGTTTAGGTACGGAAGATAACGAAGCCTATGCCACTAAAGCGGGTATGCCCAGTTGGTGGACGCTCAACGCCCGCGTCGGTTACGAAGTCATTAACGGACTACAATTACAGCTCGGTGTGGATAATATTATGGATGTCCAATACCGTGTTTTTGCATCGGGCATACACGCGGCGGGGCGCAATGTATGGGCGACGGTGCGGTATCGGTTTTGAAAACAACACAGATTTGAGAAATCTTCAAGATTTCTTAAATCTCTATGCCCCAACCAATCCCAAAGGGATTCAACATGAATAGCCCCGAATGAAATTCGGGGAAAAAGTTAGGATGGAGCGCAAACCCTGAAAGGGTTGAACTGATTTATGGCTGCTTAATCGTTCAACCCTTTCAGGGTTTAGGTCGCAACCCCTATCATTTTCCCCGAATTTCATTCGGGGCTATTCGTGTTGAATCCCTTCGGGATTGGCTCGTTTGGTTTGCGTTGTTCAGATTTAAGAAATCTTGAAGATTTCTCAAATCAGCGTATTCCATTGCGCCGTTAGGTGCTGAATGTTGGTAGCAAGCGCAACAAAAATGACCGCTCATGGGGCATCGACCCACAACAATAATAAAAAACAACCCCGCTTTGAGTCCTGCATCCAACATATTTATCTTATTTTTATGCCCATTGAACAAATACGGCTTAAAAAGATG